>JAAVDT010000035.1 GCA_014801655.1 Bacteroides sp. | reverse complement strand
GCTCTCGCCCCTCGATTTTCCCGCAATCGAAGAGTTTGTCAAAGCCAACGATATCGACATGATTGTGGTTGGCAATGAAGATCCGCTCGTTGCCGGCATCTTCGATTATTTTGCCGAGCAGATGCCTCAGCTCCTTGTGGTTGGCCCGTCGAAGGCCGGCGCACAGCTCGAAGGCTCAAAAGACTTCGCCAAGCAGTTCATGATGCGCCACTCGATTCCGACCGCGCGCTATCGTTCTTTCACTGCCGAGACTGCCGAAGAAGGCTGCCGCTTCCTTGAAGAACTTCAGCCCCCTTATGTGTTGAAAGCCGACGGCCTCGCTGCCGGCAAGGGTGTGCTCATCATCGATAATCTCGAAGAAGCCAAGGCCTCGCTGCGCGAGATGCTCGCCGGCATGTTCGGCAAATCTTCGGCCACGGTTGTTGTCGAAGAATTTCTCAGCGGCATCGAATGTTCGGTGTTTGTGCTGACCGACGGCAACGGCGGCTATCGCGTGCTCCCCGTGGCTAAGGACTACAAACGCATCGGCGAGGGCGACACCGGTCTCAACACCGGTGGCATGGGTGCCGTGAGCCCCGTGGTTTTTGCCGACGAAGAGTTCATGCAGAAGGTCACCGAACGCATCATTGAACCCACCGTCAAAGGTCTCATTGCCGACGGCATCACCTATCGCGGTTTTATCTTCCTCGGCCTGATCAACGTGGGCGGCGAGCCGATGGTGATTGAATACAACGTGCGCATGGGCGACCCCGAAACCGAAGCCGTGATGCTTCGCGTCGATGCCGACCTCGTTGAGCTGATGCGCGCTGCGGCTGCCGGCAATCTCGGCGACCTGCAGTTGCCCCATAGCCCCAAGGCCGCCGTCACAGTGATGATGGTCAGCGGTGGCTATCCAGGTAGCTACGAGAAAGGCAAGGAAATCAAAGGCCTCGACGCTGAAGTCGACAGCATCCTCTTCCATGCCGGCACCAAGAAGGATGCCGATGGCCGGGTGTTGACCTCCGGCGGTCGTGTCATTGCTGCAAGCTCCCTCGGCGACACCGTGGCCGATGCTCTTGCAAAGAGCTTTGCCACAGTCGACAAAATCGACTTCGACGGCAAATATTTCCGCCGCGACATCGGCCGCGACCTTCTCAACTATAAATTATAATACACACTCTTCATTTATTAATTTGGTTTAAAAGTAAACACACTCTTAGATAAGGTTTTCTGAAAGTGAAACACGCTGAACAGAAACTCATTGCATTCCTGAGCTCCGCAACGTGTGCCTTCATGGCATGCGTTGTGGCGCTTGCCACGCTGCTGACCGGCACCACCATTCTCCCCCCCGACAGCGCCTCGTCGGCATTGCTCCGCAATGCTCCCGCCATGGTTGCCGGCTCGCAATTCGTGGCCATGGGACTGGCGACGGTGATGATTCTCTTCGTTATCGGCATCATGCTGCTGACCAACCGCACATTCGGCATCGTGCGCTCCACCTCCAAACTCTTTGTCGGCCTCTTTGCGTTAGCGGTCTGCGCTGTGCCCCAGGGGCCCGGTCTGGCCATGAATCCGCTGCTGCTCTGCCTGGTGGTCATGCTCTCGATGATGATTATGTACACCGTCTACATGCGTCCCGGCTCTACACGCCGTGTGTTTCTGGTCTTTACGATGCTCAGTGCCGGAGGCTGCCTGTCGTATGCCTACGCCTATTTCATTCCCGTCATGTTCGTCGTGGCAGCCCAGATGCGATGTTTCACCACCCGCTCCATTCTTGCCGCACTCATAGGCGTTGTCACTCCGCTCTGGATTCTCTTCGGCTTCGGCATCATAGCCCCGGCCGACCTTGCCGCGCCCGATGTGCTCTGGATTTCTCCCCAGTCATGGAGCCTGATTTCCGCGCCCCAGCTTGCTGCCATGGGGCTGCTCGCTGTCGGTTCGCTGCTGGCCATGACATTCAATGTCATCAGGGTCTATCGCTTCAATGCCCGCTCCCGCGCATTCAATGGCGTGTTGTCAGCGCTCACGCTCTGGACCGTGTTGTTTGCCATGTTCGACTTCGGCAACGCCATTGACTATATGCCGCTCATGGCAGCCCTCGGAGCCCTCCAGATTGCGCTCTATTTCGAGCTCGACCGAAGTCGACGCGCCTACATCCTCGTGTTGATGCTCTTCCTCGCCCTAATCGCCGTGTTCCTATGGAATCTCGTCCTGCAAATATCATAATCGAAAGCAATATTCCCTTCATCCGCGGCCTCTTTGAACCGCTGGCCTGTGTGCGCTATCTCCCGCCCGAGCAAATCACTCCCGAAGCCATGGCCACGGCTGATGCGCTGATCACCCGCACCCGCACCCGCTGCGATGCCGTTCTGCTTGCCGATTCTCCCTGCCGGATCATCGCCTCGGCCACCATTGGCCTTGACCATGTTGACCGCGACTATTGTGCCTCCCGCTCCATCGAAGTGCGCAACGCCCCCGGCTGCAATGCTCCCGGTGTGGCTCAGTATGTGCTCTCATCGGTGTTCACCCTCTTGCCTGCCGATGTCGACCCGTCGCAGTTGACGCTCGGAATAGTCGGTGTGGGAAACATTGGCCGCATCGTTGAAGCGTGGGCCCGTAAGCTCGGCTTCCGTGTGTTGCTTTGCGACCCACCCCGCGCCGAAAAAGAAGGTAGCGAGGGCTTTGTTGGGCTTGACGAGATAGCCCGCGAAGCCGACATCATCACATTCCACACGCCACTCACCCGCGACGGCTCCCATCCGACATTCCATCTCGCATCAGCCCGCTTCTTCCGCTCACTCCGACGTCGGCCCATCGTAATCAACGCCGCCCGCGGACCCGTGGCCGACACCGAAGCATGGATCGAAGCCATTCGCTCAGGCCGCGTCAGTCATTCAGTGGTTGATTGTTGGGAAGGGGAACCCGCCATTTCTGATCAGCTGCTTCAGTTGGCCGATATTGCCACACCCCACATTGCCGGATATTCCCGCGAAGGAAAAATCCGAGCCACACGCATGGCAGCCGAAGCAGTTGCCACTCACTTTGGCTGGCCCGCCCCGAAAATGTCAGAATCAGCCCCCGACGTACCCGAGGAAGCCATCACCCGCTCCGCAATCCTCTCCTCCTATAATCCCCTGACCGACACCGCCAACCTCCGCGCCAACCCCGCCGACTTCGAACGTCTCCGCAACACCTACAACTACCGCCCCGAACCCTCAGCGGCTCATTCTATAGGTGGTTAAATTCATAAATTTTCAGAAAATATTTTTGGGGAAAAGAAAGTTTTATTAAATTTGCACCGCAGACATTTCTCTCCCGGAAGCTCATGCCAGGGTGGAGGGAGGGAGTCGGCAGACATTTTTTCAAGCGTTTATCCGCGCTGATTCTTGATTGTCAGAAATTCTAGCAAAGTTTCATTTAGGTGTCAAGGATTAAGCAACGATGGATGCCCGTGGTTTATGCTATGGACAGCCTGAGGTGTGTCTTCGTGAGAAGTCCGCCAATGGACTGACTGCATATACTGGCGTGGGCTTCTGCGTTGCCGTCCAACACCTAAGGCAATGCTAGAAGCCTCTGACAGAAGGACGGCAACAGATACAGATTCCTGCGCTTTTCTTGTTTAAAATCAATTGTTTTTACGCTAACGAGGGGAATCCGGCGGCACGTTTCTAATCTTATAGCTATGTTCTTCAACAAAGCCACCACCATTGTCAGCCTCATTTTAGCTGCCGGATTCGTTTCGGCGCAGGCTGACACCAAGCCCTGCATCATCCTGAGGGGCGACGGCGTTGCAGACCACAATGCCGATCTCGAGCAGTTCGACCGCATCACGTTCGGGCCGGAGTCGATGACCCTCACGAACTCCGCCGACCCCACCGTGAGCCACGAGCTGCCATATTCGCAGTTCAACCGCATCCTCGTGGGTCAGGCCGAACCAACAGCCTCAATCACGGAAATCACCGAGAGCCACACCGCGCCCGACGGCTGCCTTCACTACGACAAGGCCGCCCAAACCATCACCGCCCTAAACTCCGCCGAACCTCTGAGCGTAAGCGTCTACAACTCCGCTGGCGCGTTGCTGCTGCTCAAAGGCAACCTCCGTCAGGGCGAAACCCTTTCGGTGTCAACCCTCCCGCAGGGACTCAACATCGTGGTAGCCACCGGCTCATCAGCCACCCACACCCTCAAATTCATCAAGTAATCAATCATGGAAAAAACAAACCACACAATGAAAACAAACAAACTACTCAAAAGCATAATGCTCTGCGGCCTCTGTGCTATGGCTCTCTTGGCCTATGCCGAACAGGTGAAAGTCGTAAAAGTCTACAATGGCGACAAAGTAATCGCAATGCATAAAATCTCGGATTTCGAATACTTCCAGGTTGAAGATGTTGATGCAGCTGAACTTCTTCCGGCAAAGGTAACAACTTATGAAGTAAATGGCATTAGCCTCGATATGGTGGAAGTAGAGGGTGGCAACTATCTCATGGGCGACGATAATAGTACCGAAGCAGATGAAAAGCCTGCACACAAAGAAACCATCGCAACGTTTCAGATAGGCAAGACCGAGGTTACTCAGGAACTTTGGGAGGCAGTGATGGGAACTAATCCCTCAAACTTCACGGGCGAAGCCAATCTGCCTGTTGAAAAAGTTTCATGGACAGACTGCAATACGTTCATTACGAAACTCAATGAATTGACCGGCAAGAATTTCCGCTTGCCCACAGAGGCAGAATGGGAGTATGCAGCGAGAGGTGGCAACAAGTCGCTGGGCTACACTTACTCAGGCAGTAACACTATTGGAGATGTTGCATGGACCTCAGAAAACTCATCATCAAAGACTCACCCTGTTGCTCAGAAGCAGCCGAATGAGCTTGGTATCTATGATATGTCGGGCAACGTGTGGGAATGGACATCAGATAAGTATAGCAGCAACTACGGCAGCGAACGCACGAGCTCGGACCGCGTCGATCGTGGCGGCGGCTGGCGCAGCACCGCTTCTAACTCGCGCATTGCTCGTCGCAGCGACAACGGCGAGTCCTTTACGGACAACAACCTTGGGCTCCGCCTGGCTCTCTAAGTTTACAACTTCTTTCCTTTGAATCTTCTATTTCAGATTGTAGGCTCAATGGGAAGGAGGGGGGATACCTCATATAGGGCTTCCCTCTTTTTGTAGGGATGCACCCTGGTGCGTCCG
>JAAVDT010000034.1 GCA_014801655.1 Bacteroides sp. | reverse complement strand
CGCGGTCACAAAATCATTGGAAAACGACGGTCATTGACTTGCCGTTGGAGGCACTAATCGTGCCCATCATGTAACCACCCACATCATTGACAAACCAATTTTCCTCATATGAAGAATCTGTGGGGCTTGCCACCGTAAGGCTAAAGTATGCCATATCACCGATGCCAAATTCTCCCGTGAAGGGCATGTAGGCCTTCGGGCTGTCGCCATATTTTTCAATGACGCTGGGATAGTAGGTGTGGCCTTTGATCACATTGCCATCAACGGAAGTCACCTCCATGATGATTTTGTATTTTCCGTCAACGAGGCCTTCATTCTTACCCATGTGAACATAGCCGAGATCGAAGTCGCCTGACGAGCCGCTGCCACCGAACGAACTGCTTTCGCTTGTCCAGTCGCCGAGGTTCATCAGATTGAGAGCCGAACCCCATGAGGAGTCTTCGTTAGAGAATTCGCTCTCGAATGACTTGTTGTTGTCGGCCGAGATGAGCGAGGTGAGATTGTTTTCAGAAGCTGAGCTTGAGCGGTTGGAGTAGCTTGCGAATGCCTTGTCGCACATCTCTTTGCCTTTGCTGTCGATCAGCACATTGACATTGCCTGACTTGGTGATATAGCGGCCCGGAGCGAGATATTCCAGAACATCGTAGTCAAACGGTGTCTCGATTTCATCCTCGACTGTGATCACGCCATACTTGCCATTGTTGTTGACGGCTATCAGCTTGCCGTCGCTCTGGAATTTCAGACGCTGATATTTCGCACGGATGAGAATCTTGTCCTCGGTGCTCTTGACGCCGTAGAACTGGCCGTCGTAGTAGATGATGTTGCCCTTGCTGTAGGAGAGGTTGCCGATGTTGGTGCCCTGACACACGGTCATCACCTTCTTGCCGGTCTTGTCGAGCAGCACGCTGTGGTCGCCTTCAACGGCAAATGCATGGCCTTCGTTGTAAAGTCCGATTTCGGAATATTTCGCATCGCTGAATGTGAACACGCTTTCGCCGGCGGGATTGATGGCAGAGAAATAGTTGTGGTCACCCTCCTGCTTTGTCAGCACGAATGCGATGCCGTCGGAGAAAATCGTGCCCACCTTGTAGCGGGGTTTGATGGGTGTCTCACCCTTGGTGTTGACATAGCCCACCATGCCATCCTTGTTGGCAATCTGTGCGAGGCCCTCGTTGGAGAAGCCCGAAAGCACACTGAGCGACTTGTCGAGAGTGGCCACGACGGTGCCGTCGGTGCTGATGATCTGCCAGGGTTCATCCTCAACGCGCACAATGGCATAGCCCTCGGGGCTGAAGTTGGTTACAGTGGAGAAGGAGCTGCGGTTGAGCTTGTTTTTGGTGTCCTTGAGATTGTAGAGATCAAACTTTCCGTTGTCGCTCTCAACAAAGAACGACCCGTTGACAACACCCGATGAAGGTGCGAAAAACTCATCATTCATCACGATTTCGCCATTTGCGACATCGAGCAGACTCCACATTTGGGAGTCTTCGAGCTGAACGCTGACATATGCGCTGTCAGCGCTGTCAGTGCCCGAACATGAAGCAAGCGTCACGCCGAGCAGACCGACAATTGACCATAGCAAATTTTTTTTCATTGTAAAAACTGGTTATGTCCTCGCTGACACCCGACGACGGAACGGTTGATAATTTAAGAGATAATGATATGATACAAAAAAGCGTGGTGCCGAACTCTCCGCTCGTTCCACGTCTTGAGGCCTTCGCATTGCCTTGCATCACAGAACAAGCAAAGTAGAAGACCCACGCCATATGCAGTCAGATATATGTACATTCACCTGAGCGCAGCCCCGAGTTGAAAGAGGCTGCGCCGGTGCATGCGGATACACAAACGCATACATACGAGTCACTACTGTTGCTCCATTCCGACGATGCTTTAAGAAGTTGCGAAGTTCCAAGACATCAGAACAGAAGCGCCAAGTAACGCTTTCAGAAAAAGAGTTTTTGCCGACGGAGATGTAATCACCTCTCCGCGACTCATGGCTGAAACGCATTAGTGATTTCAGTCACCACAAATATAAAACATTATTTCCATTTCCACAACAAATCTTTGCTCCACTTTCGAAAGTCCAAAGGTCCGACAAAAGAATAGGCGACAAGCCGCTTGCGGGCCGGTCGCCTTAGATGGGTTGAATGTCAGTGGGTGAGAATCAGAAGTCGAAACGTTCGAGGGTCATGGTGGCGAGTTCTTTCAGGCGTGGTACTATGCGCTTGAAGTGGTCGGATTCACTGTGGGCTTTGAGGGCTTCTTCACTTTCCCAGGTTTCGAGTATCATGAAGCGGTCATCGTTGGTTAGGGACTGGTAGAAATCGTAGCTTATGCAGCCTTTGTCGTGGAGCGAAAAGGCCACGAGTTCAATGGCCTGCTCCATGAGAGGCTTGACGTTTTCTGATGTTTCGACTATCAATGAGCAATTTAACTGTATCATATCGTTTGTTTTTTTGAGGTTTCAATGGAGATATTCTTCAGTTATAAAACATCATTTGTCCATCATTAGTTCGACAGATCATTTACGGATAGGGAAAGAACTGTTTCCGGATTGTTCTGGAGGAGGTTGTGGTTGCCTTGGTTTGAGGGCGTTGTGACGGGAAAAGCTATGGCATAACGTTGCTTGTGGTATTTTGCGGCGAAGCGCATGGTGTGGAGTGAGCCGCTTTTAGCGGGACATTGGGCGAGGATGACGGCTTCGGAGAGGGCGGCTTGCAGGCGATTGCGGGCAACGAGTCGGGTTGGGTTGGCTTTGACGCCGATCGGTTGCTCGGAGATAATCAGGCCACCACTACGCAGAATGTCGGCTTGCAGGGCTTCGCTCTCACGGGGGTGGATGCGGTCAAGGCCTGTGGCAACTATGGCTATTGTGTCGCCTCCGCAGGTGAGGGCGGCGCGGTGGGCGGCCGTGTCGCATCCAATGGCCAGTCCGCTGACGATGACGTGGCCGCTTCGGGCATATCGTTCGGCAACTGAGTATGCTGCCCGAAGGCCTTCAGCATCGGCTGAGCGGGCCCCAATCACGGCTACCGCCATTTCGCGATTGAGCAGACTGAGGTTGCCAAGACAATGTATCACGGCCGGACAATCCGCTCCGATGGCCCTCAGTCTTGCCGGGAAGTCATCGTCCTGACAGCTCAATGACACAATGCCGAGCCGTTCCTGACGGTCGAGTATCGAATTTGCCTGGTCGATGAGTTCTTCATAGTCATCCTCGTTGGCGGCATATAGCCGGTCGAAGCGGTTGACATCCGTTTCCAGGATTTGCGGCGTTGACATTCCGGCCATCCGGAGGCACATCACTTCATCAATGTTAAGTTTTTCAGATTTATTCATAGTTTGTGTGTGGGGGGGATTCGTAGCGCAAAGTTAGCTCCATCGTGTCGCAAAAATTGATGCAGGACCACGCAAACTGCCGGTCAGTCGAGGGTCCAGATGCGATTGAGGATTTTGGAATATGGAGTGTTGATTAAGCCAATCTGCAACCCATAGAAGCGGGTGTCGAGCGCCTGCTCGCGGCGGATTGCAGCCAGAGTGTCGGGGAGGGGAGTGGCGAAAGCGAAGTCGGAAATAATCAATACGTCGGCCATCGAATAATTGTCGGTGTGCAGGCGTGCGATAGCATCGCGGAACATCTCTTCTCCGCTGGTGCCTCCGGCGTGTGACTTTGACAGGAACTCGTCGATCTGGCGCCAGTTGCGCGGCTGACTCAAATCAATGGCGCGACTGTTGACGGCAAACGTAATCAGATAACATTTTCTGCCCCCTTTCCGGGCAATTTCGATAAGCTGATGCACCATTGCGAAGGCAATCTCCAGCGGGCGGCCACTCATGGAGCTGCTGGTGTCGACGCTCACAATGATCGGCCCCAAAGCGCGGCGCGGTTGGCTTGCATGCTCTGAACATTTCATCAGTAGGTCGCGGTCGGGAGCCGAAAATTGTTGGAGCTGCTTGCGTGCATATCGGTCGAGAAAAATGATTTCGGTTTCGGGTCGGGTCAGGTAGGAATATTCCGAGGGAATGATGCGGTCAATATTATTTCCTGAGGTGATGCGGTCAATTTCCTCAAACGAATGGCGGGTGGCCGACGATGTGGAGCTGCGCCGCTGACTTGACATCCGTGTCGTTTCCGCAGTCGGGATACTTTGGTCGCGGCCTATGATGCGGGCAATCTCGGCCAGCAAAGGATAGTGGCCCATGGCTCTGGAAACATGGCGACGCGCCTCAAAGTCTTCCGCGCATGTGCGGCTACACGCCTTCTCCCATTTCGTTGCCGCCTGTGCCAGATGTCGCTCCTTTTCGCTTCGCTGGCGCTTGCGGTTGGCCTGAATCCAGTCATTGATAAACATTTGAAAAATCTGCGACTCGTTCCGGTCATTGAGCTGTCGGTCATAACCCATCGCGTTAAGTTCTTCGGGAGAATATCTTTTTTGGGCTAACTCCACGACTTGCTTCCAGAGCCGGCGTCGATCCTCCGTCGACGAATTCTGAAAATGAGACATCAGCATCTGCTCCGGCCGGTTCACGCTGTCAATGCGCGAGAAGTCGCTCTTCATCTCGCCCACAAATTGCTGAAGATTCTCCTTGAACGACTCGCGAAACTTCGGGTCGGCACCTCCGAGATTCGGATTGCGCCTGACCACATCGCGAACATACTGCCGCAGGAGCTCATCGCCAATCACTTCTCCGGGTGCCCGGCCGCCCCCACCGTCTGTGAAGATATCGAATCCGTCGGCCAGCCAATATTTGTAGGCCTCCCACTCCTGTTGCATTTCCCTGCTCATGACAGAATGCCCTCAGTGTTGTTGATTCTGATTCTTGTCTCCTCAAATTGCGACGCCACTTGCTCAATGGCCGCTTCCAGACCATCGAGCGCCCCGGACGCCACGAATATATTTGCCTTAGCCTCATGAAGAATCTGCATCTGCAGCTTCGACCATTGGCCGAGGTTCTTTTCATGGCGTTTCTTCAGCGCATCGAGCGCGGCTCTTTTCACGGCCATCTCTTTAGCCGATCTTTTAGCCGACTTCTTCTTCGAGCTAAGAGAGTAAGGGATGCCGTCAACCATCACACCACCGAAACACTTCATCAGCCTCACCCGTCGAATCTTAGCCGACGAAGTGTTGGCATTGAGGCTGAACGCGCTATTGATTTTGACACTCTGCACCACGGGCAGGCGCATGGCATTGTCGATAAACATCATCCCCTCGCTCTCCTCCTCGAAGCTCAGGCGGTTATATTCCCATTTCGTTATCAGCGTGGCCTCCTCCGAGAGCCCCTCTATGGCGTAATAGGAATTGTAGACCACCGCAAAATCCTTCTCCTCATTGCCGGCCGGGGACGAGATTTTCCGACCTGCGGATTCGGGCGACACGAGCGACCGCAGCTCT
>JAAVDT010000003.1 GCA_014801655.1 Bacteroides sp. | reverse complement strand
GATGAAATATGTCTCTAATGGTCGGGGATCGCTCCCGCTGATCACTCTCATAGCTTTGCTTTCGGTGTCGCTCACCGTCAATCTTCCGGGTCTGGCCGTGTCGCCGATGCTTGGCAAAATTGCTGACTTGTTTCCTGATGCGAGTCAGCTCGAAGTGCAGCTGCTGACGCTGCTTCCTAATCTTGTCATTATTCCGATGATATTGATTTCCGGCAAGATAACCACGGTCAGAAACCAGACGGCTGTGCTTGCCACGGGGCTTGCAATCTTTCTGTTGGCGGGTGTGCTCTATCTGTTTGCCGACACGATGCCGATGCTCGTGGGGCTTGGGGCGCTGCTTGGCGTTGGGTGCGGTCTGATTGTTCCGATAGCGGCTGGTCAGCTCGGTGAGTGGTTCTACGGTCGCGAGAAAGTGCGTGTGCTTGGCTTTAAGTCCGGCACTTCCAACGGCATTGTGATTCTTGCGACCATATTCGTTGGATGGGCCGCAGATTTCAGTTGGCACACTTCGTTCAGTGTCTATCTGGTGCCGATTATTCCTCTGCTGCTGCTCCCATTCATGACCAATACGTTCATTCGCGGTCATCTCCGGCAGTCGGCACCCGCGGCTGCGGCTTCGGGTCAGTCGGCAAATGTGGAGCCTGCGCGCCGTTTTGCGCGCCCCATCGTGACGCTCTGCGGCGTCATCGGCCTCTATATAGCGCTGACTGCCACTTCGATGGTGTTCACCTACTATCTTCCGTTCACGATGAAGCACTATGGGCTGACCTCCTCGCAGGTTGGCATAGCTTCGGCTATGTTCTATGTCACGGCCATGATCGGCGGCTTCTCGCTGACGCCGTTCATCCGGCTGGTCGGTCGCACGGGTCTGTTTGTCTGCATCATTATCATGGCTGCGGGTCTGCTCATTCTCGGATGTTTCCATTCGATGGCCACTTACGTTGTCGGCGTGCTGCTCATCGGCCTTGGCTACGGCTTCTTCCAGCCCATCATCTACAATAAAACCACCGAACTTGCCCCCAATAAGGCCTTGTCCACCAAATACTTCTCCTATACTCTGGCCGGCAACTACATCGCACTCTCCATCGTGCCTCTGATTGTGGAGCTTTTCCAGTATGTTTTCAACAACCACACCGCCGATTTCCCCTACTATCTCAATGCCGCCCTTCTGGCCATTGTGCTCATCGTCGGCCTCCTCTGCCGCCGCTCCTTTGTCTGGACCACGGGGAAGTGAGAGTAGTGTAAAGAGTTTAGAGGTTGGAACTTAGGGATTTGAAAACCTACGGAACTTTTTTGTCGGCTTGCGCCTCAATTACTGAACGGAGCGGAACAGACGCGGACCTTTTATTTTTTTATTCGCTTGACTTTGAACGCGCGGGGAGTCGCTTCGCTCTCCGGGCACGAACTCGCGGAACCCCTGATAGAGAACAGAGAGTTTAGAGAGTAGAGTTTTATCCGCTGGATGTTGAGTTTATCTGCCGTGAACGGCAGATGATACCCGTATGGCTCGAATGATTATGATTGCTAATGAATAAAAATCGCCATTTTTATTTATTAGTAATTTAAACTTTGCGCTGTTTTTATTTATTACTAATTTAAATTTGCGGGGCGATTTATTGCAGAGAAACAATGAATACGTTATATTTGCAGCAGATATAACGCAAATTATGTTTACAGAAGTCTTAAAATCAATAATCGTTCAGGGTCAGGAGCTGCTTCGGGAGCTCACGCTGCAACCGAGGAGATATACGTTGGAGGAGCACGCCCGCTATGTGTTTGTCGGAATACGGCAGGCCGGGAAATCCTATATGCTCTATCTTCAGGCTCAGCAACTTATGGCGCAGGGGCATGATGTCAGAGAGATGCTGTTTGTCAACTTCGATGATGAGCGCCTAATTGGCATGACCGCTGCCGACCTTGATAAAATTCTTCAGGCCTATGCATCGCTGTTTGATTTTCGGCCGATTTTATTTCTCGACGAAATTCAGAACGTTGAAGGTTGGGAACATTTTGCCCGACGACTTGCTAATCAGAAATATATGGTCTATATTACCGGAAGCAATGCTAAAATGCTGAGTCGTGACATTGCCACAACTCTCGGCGCGAGATATGTCGAGCAATATGTCATGCCCTATTCGTTTTGCGAGTATCTCGAAGCCAATGGAGTGACGGTCGACAAAACCTGGATATATAGCGAGACGAAAGGAGCCGTTGACCGCTTGCTGTCGTCATACTTTCAGTGGGGGGGATTCCCGGAGTTGATTTTGTTTAAAAACAAGCGTCAATGGCTCAATGAGTTATATGAAAAAATAATTCTTGGCGATATCATCAGTCGCAACGGCATCAGAAACGAACTTGCTCTGCGCCTGGCTATACGTCGTCTTGCCGAGAACATAAAGACTCCAACTTCATATAACAGGCTGGCCAACATCGTCAAGGCAACCGGCGTGGCAACCAATGTGGCCTCGATTCAAGACTATGTGAAGCTGTGTATCGACGCCTGTCTGCTATTCACACTCGAAAATTATGCATCGAAATTTGTTGAAAAAGCGTCAACAAAAAAACATTATTTCGTTGACAATGGTCTGCTTAACATCTTTCTGACCGACAGCGATACATCCTTGATGGAAAACCTCTGCGCGCTGACCCTCTATCGCAAAAGCCGCGAAAGCGACAGCGAAAAGGTCTACTATTATAATAAAGAGGTGGAGCTTGATTTCTATCTGCCCGAACGTCGCAAAGGGATTCAGGCCTGTTTCAGTGTGAACGATTCTGCAACTTTGGAACGGGAAGTCAAGGCATTGACAACCTTTCATCAGCTCTACGGACTGGCCGAGGCTGAGATAATAACATATTCAGAACAGCGAACCATTGAAACTCCCGGCCTGACAATCAAAGTCATCCCCTTAGCTCAATGGTTGCTCTCAGAAACTGTATAAATGACCGGCTACGATCTGTTGGCCGGACTATGAATATCTGTAATTTTTAAAATTGAAATAACATAATGGATAAAGATGAATTGAAGAAGGTCAAGGACCGGGTGGTGGAGCTGCTGCGGTCGACCGGCATTGAGGATATGGACTATTTTCTTGAGGAGCTGGAGCGCTCGGGCTATTTCACGGCGCCGGCTTCGATGAAAAACCATCTTTGCTTTGAGGGCGGACTGATGTGTCATTCGCTCAATGTCTGCGAGGCGGCGCTGGAGCTGAAGAAGGTGCTGATGGTGTCGCGACCCGACATTTTCGAAAAGGTCAGCGATGAGAGTATCATAGTGGCCAGTCTGCTGCACGATATGTGCAAGGCCGACATCTATGTGCGCAAACGCGCCGCCCACACTGAGTTCGGGCAGGCCGAATTCGGCACCACTCCCGGTTCGCTCCCGATTGGCCACGGCGAAAAATCCGTAGTGATGCTTCTGCAGATGGGCCTCGGACTGACCGATGCCGAAATCTGTGCGATACGCTGGCACATGGGAGCTTGGAGCGTCAATCAGGCCGACAGCGAAGAGCGTCAGTATTTCCGTGCCGCCGAAAATCGCTATCCGCTGGTGACTCTCATTCAGCTTGCCGACACCATAGCCTCGAAGTTTACCGAGCGTCCGCCGGCAACAATCAATGGCTGACGGTTGTTTCTATAAGAAAACGACTGTCCTCTGATGCACTTCGACATACTTGAAATAGCGGGTACGGCTCTGGGGCTGCTCTATCTCTGGCTGGAGTATAGGGCAAGCGCGTGGCTGTGGGTGGTGAGCATCGCTATGCCCGCCATCTATCTCGTTGTCTATTATCGGGCAGGACTTTATGCCGATTTCGGCATCAGTGTCTACTACATTCTCGCGTCGGTCTACGGTCTTTGGGCGTGGCTCCGCAGCGCCCGCCTCCATCAACTCTCCGCCCCGGAGGCTAATGCCGGAGCCGGAATCACCCGCACTCCCCGGCGGGTGTGGCTGCCGATGATGGCCGTTGGTGCGGCTGTCTTTCTGGTCATCGGCTTGATATTGAGCCGGCTGACCAACTCCACCGTGCCTTGGGCCGACGCGCTGACAACGGCGCTGAGCATCATGGCCATGTGGATGCTGGCGCGCAAATATCTCGAGCAGTGGCTCGTGTGGATTGTGGCCGACCTCGGCTGCGCCGCGCTCTATCTCTACAAAGGGCTTGACTTTACGGCCGGACTCTATCTGCTCTATGCCGTGGTGGCTGCTCTGGGCTATCGTCGCTGGCAGCAGATGATGAAACAAACTCTCACAAAGCAATGAACACCATAAATGACTTCCGCCCGGAGGCGGTGATAATAGATGCGGGCTCCTTTCCCGAGAATCCACTGGCGCTGCAATGGCTTGAGCATCAGACTCGCATTGTGTGCTGCGACGGAGCGGCAAACCGCTTCATAGCTGCCGGTGGCCGACCCTGGCGCATCGTGGGCGACTGCGATTCGCTCTCCCCGCAGCTGCTTCGCGACTATGGTTCAATCGTGCGACGCAACCCCGACCAGGAGACCAACGACCAGACAAAAGCGGTCAGTTATCTCGCTTCGAAGGGAGTCAGGGAAATAGCGATACTCGGCGCAACGGGTCTGCGCGAAGACCACACCATAGGCAACATCTCGCTGCTGGTCGACTATCTCTCGCGTGGCATCCATGCGCGGTCCTACACCGATTTCGGCGTCTTCATCCCCGCCCGCGACACTCAGGAGTTTCATTGCCCTGCGGGCACACAGGTGTCAATCTTCAACTTCGGAGCCACCGGCCTGAGTGCCGAAGGTCTGCGCTACCCGCTGCGCGACTTCACATCCTGGTGGCAGGGCACACTAAACGAAACCATCGCCCCCACTTTCCGCATCCACGCCTCCGGCCCCTATCTCATCTTCATCGCCTATCCATAAGAGTGTGTTTACTTTTAAACCAAATTAATAAATGAAGAGTGTGTATTATAATTTTTGATTTCATCACAAAGAATCTTTTGGGCGCTTTTTCAAACTTTCATCAGTCGCAATGCCCGCATTTCTCCTTCTTCAATTTTGAAAAATCACTCCAAAATCTCTCTTTGTGCTAAAATCATTTAAAAGTAAACACACTCTAAAAAATACGGCCATGATTCAATCATGGCCGCTTTAATATTTGGAAGTGAGGGGAATTTAGTCGGGGAGGGGGGAGAACTGGTCTTTGCCGACACCGCAGAGGGGGCAGGTGTAATCGTCGGGGAGTTCTTCAAATGGTGTGCCGGGGGCGATGCCGTTTTCGGGGTCACCTACTTCGGGGTCATATACCCAGTCGCATACGTCGCAAACATATTTTTTCATAATCTTTATTCGTTTAAGTGTGGGGTTAAAGGTTTGTTTGTTTGCTTGTTAAACGCGGGATGGCATTTTTTTGTTCGGGTGGTGGCGATTTTTTCGTAATTTTGCGGATGTGTATATTCACCGATTTATTGATTTTGACCCTGATTTCATATGAAAACTAATGATATAGAAAAGGCCGGTGCTTCGGCGGCCATGATTTTGGCCGAGCGCATTGTGGGCGGTGGCCCTGCGGCGTCGCTCGATGAGGCGATGGCTCTCGACGCTGCCTGCTCAACGGATGAGCTGACCGAGGCTGCCGACATGATTCGTAGCCAATGTTGCGGCAACCGTCTCGACACCTGCTCAATCATCAATGCCCGCTCGGGGAGATGCTCGGAAGATTGCAAATGGTGCTCGCAGTCGCGCCATTTTGCCACCGGTGTGCGCGAATATGAAATCGTTGATGAGGAAGAGGCGCTGCGTCAGGCGCGCGACTGCGCCTCGCGCGGTGTGATGCGCTACTCGCTGGTGACGAGTGGCCGACGGGTCACCTCGGAACAGATCGAATCGTTCTGTCGCATTTTCCGCCGTATCGCCTCTGAGGTGCCCGGCCTGAAGCTGTGTGCATCGATGGGGCTGATCGGGCCGGAGGAGATGCAGGCCCTGGCCGACGCCGGAGTCACCCGCTATCATTGCAATCTGGAAACGTCGTCAGACTTCTTTCCCGAACTGTGCTCCTCCCACACCCATGAGGATAAGCTGAAAACCATTGCTGCGGCTGCGGCCGCCGGCATGCAGGTGTGCTCGGGTGGCATCATCGGCATGGGCGAGACGTTGCGTCAGCGCCTGCAGCTGGTCAAGGAGGCGCATGAAGCGGGCGCAGTGTCGGTGCCGGTCAACATCCTGAACCCGATTTCCGGCACTCCGCTTGAAAATGCCGCCCCGCTGAGCGACGATGAAATCATTCGCTCCGTTGCGCTGATGCG
>JAAVDT010000002.1 GCA_014801655.1 Bacteroides sp. | reverse complement strand
TAATCGTACAGTTTTCATTTAGATGATCTTCAAGATAAGAATCTATGTACCACCGGTAGGATATAGCTCCCAAATATGTCGAGAGCGAAGCCGCGTAAAAGTTTTTATACGCTGACTGATAAAGATTAAAGAATAGGGTTTCTCCCATCATTGTGCGGGGAAGACTTGCCACAACACTGTCGGTTTTACATTCGATTGTCAGTTTACATAATGTCGGTTCTATGTAATCAGAATCTCCGGGCTCACCATAGGAATAATAGCTTGATAATTCCATGATCGGGTAAAATCCTTTTGAAAAATCGTAGTTCGGAAAACGAAGTGTAATTGTTGCTGAATCGTTGTCGGTTGAATTAAAACTATATTGAAGATTATCAAACGGACGAATTGGAAAAGAATTTAATATCACACCCGGGTAATCGTGATAGTAAGTTACTTTTGCGGATGCAATCATGTGTGAGCAGCTATCGCAATCTTCTTCAAACCAAAAACAGGTGTCTTGATACATATATAAGGTGTCGGATTTAAAGAATGCCATGTATTCGATGTTCCAAAAATCATACCATACATAGGTACCTTTTAAGTGAGATGACCGACTAAATTTATTAGTCGAGCATGCAACAAATATTAATCCTAAAATCAGAATAGTTACAGTGGAAAATTTTTTATTCATCTTCAATCATGTTTAGAAGTAACTACATATTAACGTAAGTTGTTATTTATAATGAAAAAGATCTTGATACGATACGATCGGTTCTTCTGGGACTCTCCATGCAGCGGGGTAGGCACTTGTTTTATTTGGAGTTAATCTATTTCTTAGATATATAATATTAATATCATTTATATTGCCAACATATGCTGGCATTGATCTCGAATCAAAAGAATATTGAATCCTATAAGCCTCTACCTCGTCTATTACTATTTTAAACTGATTATGGCGAGATGCTGATAATAATTCTCCATTATAGAATCTGAGACCAGCCTTTGATTTAAGAGACTGTCTAACATGGGAAATCTCGTGATATGCAAGTGCCAATTTGGAATATTGAATAAATACAGATTTTCCATCATGGCTTATGACCTTATGATCAATATAATCATCATCTTGGCTCAGCGAATATTCGTGATCCGGATCATCTGCTAAAAGGTTTACGTCTGAAATAGCTTGATCGATATGTGTCATTTGCATTTTTAACTCGTTAAGTTTTGTTTGAGCCTTCGGCAATAATTTACCGTCAGAATCATGTTCTCCATTTTTATTAATATTGTCAATTTCTTGTTGCAGATGACTTTTTCGCTTATTTAGTTCATTCAATAATAATGTTCGGTCCTTTTCATTTTTAAATATCATTCCTGTTGGGTCAATTCGATTAATAGGGTCACCACCACAGAAAACGTAGACGCCGATTGATTGTGTTTGTTCGGCTAAGGGATCGGGTGTGGTAAAAATGGGGAGAGCTGGGGACTGCCAGCGGGCGGCGAAGTCGTAGGTGTTTAGGCCGGCTTCGGAGGTCAGCTCTTTGGCTGAGTAGAGGCGACGGTTGCAATCTGAGTGGTATGTCGCAGTTGCGTGGGGGAGGCCGTAGGGATAGTAGTCGGTGGTTTGTTCGAGGGTAGCGGTTTTGGTGTTGTAGACGCCGATGACGTTGCCTTGGTGGTCGAAGGCGTAGATGTGGTAGGTGGCGTTGGTTTTGAGAGGCCGAAGTATGGCCATGGTTGACGAGGTTTCATCCGCATCAGACAACACCCCCGGGAATGGTTGCTTCAAATCGAGTGGAGTGATGTAGCCGGAGGAGAGGGAGATTCGGGCGAGGGATGAGTTTTCGTATTCGAAGATGCCGGCGTAGTCGCGGCGGATGGCGGGAGTGCCGGACTCACCGGGTTCGTAGATGATTTCGGCGAGTTTTGTGCCGGCTGCGGAATAGAGGTAGTCGAAGCGGGCACCTGAATTCATTGTGATGCCGGTCGGGAGGTTGAGGGGATTGTAGTAGATGGCGAAGATGCCGCGCGAGGGGTCGGAGACCTGATTGCCGTTGCGGTCGTAGTAGAAGCCCGAGGGCCAGTGGCCCTGCGGCATGTCGAGGGAGTTTTCGAGCAGCACGGTGGGCGCACCTTCACTGAGGCCGATGAGCTGATTGCCATGGTAGGAGGCGGAGATGCGGTCGATTTCGTCGTAAAGGCCGGGGGCTATCAGTCCGCGGCGGTTGAGCTGGAGGATGTTGCCTTGCAGGTCGTAGTCGTAGGCGGTGGAGAAGTCGGCCTCGGGAGTGGTGGATGAGGAGAAGCGGGCTGCGGAGAGTCGGCCGAGACGGTCGTAGGTATAGTCATAGCGGCGCAGGTCGGAGTCGATTGTGGTGAGTTTGGAGCTAATGCGTCCGGTGTGGTTAGCTTGCGGGCCGGAGGCGTAGAGGAGCTGTTGCGACAGTCCGGGCGACTGCCATGAGGAGAGCCAGCCGTGGAGGTCGTAGGATGAAGTGCGGGTAATGTCACCCTCGGAGGTGACGGCAGAGAGGCGGCCGAGGCGGTCGTAGGCGGATCTGCCGAGGTTGAATGACTGGTCATTATAGTCGAGCGACGAGGTCACGGGGCGTCCATGAGAGTCGTAGGTGGTGTGGCAGACGATGGCAGTCTCCGAGCCGTCGGGGGCAAGAATTGATGAGCGCACGGAGAGTGGCTGCGAAGCGAGATTGTAGGTTGTGGCGGTCAGTAGAGTTTCGCCGCGGTGTGTGTCGGAGATGGTCAGAACGGGGCGCTCCTCGCGGTCGTAGAATGTGGCGGCGAGCAGAGGGGGGATGGTGTCGGCGAGCCAGGAGGGGCCGAGTACGGCGGTGAGTGAACCGGTGGCGAGACCTTTGGGTGAGGAGATTGCAGATGCGGAACCGGCTGCGGAGAGAAACTGCGCGGAGCGGTCGGCGGGGATAAAAGTGTAGTCGTCGTAGAAAGTAGAGGTGAGCAGCGATGCTTCGGCAAGGTCGGCGGCCATTTCAGACGACACCTGATAGCCTGAGCCGCAAAATGTGGAGGCAAAGGGGAGGCCTGAGGCGGCGGTGGCCGTCATCGGAGGAATGGCGCTGTTGTCGGCAGTCCAGATGAGGTCGCTGAGGGCATCGCGGCATGTTCCGGTGACGGCAGTGCGTCCCAGCGGGTCGTAGAGCACGAAAGAGCGGCGACCCTCCATGGCCTGATTGCCATCGCGTGTGAAAGCGAGCCGAGAGTCGACATCGTAGGCAAACTCCACAGGTGAGCATCCGGGAATCTTCTTGGAGCGTAGGCGAAGGCGCGAGTCGTAGCGGTAGACGTAGCAATATTGATCGATGAGATTGTCGACGAAAGAATCGGTCATTGAGATTTCGCCGAAGCAGCCCAGCTGCTCGGAGGCTTCGGGTGGAATGACAAGGAGGGGATTGCCCCAGGGGTCGGCGATGGTGTATGTGTCGGCGAGGCGGTCGTCGTCGGCAAGTGAACGTTGCAGCACCGTGCGGCCGAGGCAGTCGGTGAAGATGTATGTGACGCGGCCGTCGCCATCTTCGGATCGCACTGCCGAGAGCTCGCCTGCGGCGTAGAAGCCGTCGGCGCTAAGGCGCGAGCCATCCCAGCGGAAGCGCATGACGCGGCGATGCTCATCAGCGGGGTTTGAGCAGGTCAGTTCGGAGCGCGAGGGGTGGGCTTCAAAGTCAGAGCCGGCGATGGTGGCAGTCTGCGGCCGGTCGGAGGCCTCGCCTGGGGGATAAGTCATGGCGGAGAAAGCCGTGGCATCGGCGAACTCGGCGAGAGCTGCCGACTGCAGCGGAGTGTCTCTCTTCATGGCATCGCTGAGCTGATCGGCCGACAGCGGAAGCGGTACCCACGACGCAATGGGTCGCCCGAGAGCATCGTAGTGGGTGACAGAGGCCACATCACCTCCATCTGCTCCCGCCCCCTCGCTGACTTGGGCAACCTGACAGCCGAAGCCGTCGAAATGTTTCAGGTTTACGGAAAAATCATTGTCGGACAGGAAGCTGAGTGTTGCAATGACATTGCGACCGGCAAACTGGCCAGGGGTCATAGAATGGAGTTCGTAGACGTGGGAGAGCAGGCGGTGACCTTCGGAATCGTAAACATTGTTGAGTCGGGAGCCAATATATGTGAAAGATTGATTGCGACCCGAGGGGGAGATGATGCGCGTGCAGCCAATGCCGGGAGCATATTCATATTTCGTGGTGAGTTGTTTGCCGGGTTTTACCATCGCATCGGCCACTGAAATTGAGGTCGGCAGGTCATCGCCGTAGCCCCATGTGTAGAGCATCGCGGGTTGTCCGGTGCGGCCGACTGAAAGCGGACGGCCGAATAGACTATATTCTCCAATCGAAAGTGTTTCAGACACAGAACCGTTTATAGCGGTAGTTATGGAATAAGGGCGTGTAACCATCAGTCCGCCGGCAGCAGGGAACCGACCGTAGCTGTAGCTTCGTCGGAGCGTGTCGCATCCGTTCATCACCCATGTTTCGCGAATCGGGAGCGTCTGGAGTCCGCGGGCTGTGGCATCGGCGAAGAATCCTTTGGAGACCATTGACGACACCTCAGCGCGGCGTTGCATTGTGTGCCCGCCCTCTCTGACAGTTTCGCCTATGGGCAGCAGCAACTTGCCACTTATGTAAATAGAGTCGGCCTCTAATGTTTCATCGGGAAGCAATGCGAAATCGTTTGATGGGTCAGTGAGCTGATCGGCAGGGAATATGACGTGACCACCCGGACGAATTTGGGGACGAAAATCAGTATAGTGTAGCCGCGAAGTTCGCAGACGTGTAGATCCATCGGGAAAATATTGCATAGTGGCGATGGAATCAACCACTCTTACTGAAGACTCAACATCGAGATTGAAATAGCTGATGTCGTTGGCAGAGCGCAGCGCGTTGACCAATGCCTCTTGCGGAAATTTCCTGACCAATCTGACCAGCAATTCGTAGTGAAGACCGGTGACGACACAAGAGGAATCAACAGTACGGTAGAATAGTTCTTCAGACAAAGCCGGAGTGTATTGACCGTCTTTCATGCGGTAGACTGTGCGTCGTTTTAATTCAGGCGTTGCCCCGCCGATATGTTCGCGGAAATAACCGCGGACAACATGGGAACCGAACCGTCTGAGTTGGACTTCGGTTGCTCCGACAGCCCCCCCTCCGACATATAGAGAGCGCGTATTGTCAAAATGTTGGATGTTATCCATTTCGCGACCGCCGCCGACATATGTCAGCGGGCACCGGCTGAGATCAAACTCATAATCAGTTTTTATCGCTTGGTCCAGAGCCGTACCGCTGATGGTTTCGGTTACATTACCATAGAAAATAGATGCGTTCTCAAACCTATAGCCCGGCGAACGAGAACCATAAAGGAGTGTGCTTGAAGTATCGTTGACAGTGACAAGCAGAATTGTACCGGCTTGATAGAACCACTGCAAACCTGAAATCGAGATGAAATCGGATATGCTCAGCTTGTTGAAATCGATATTGCAGAGTCCACCGGAATAAGTGAATGCGCGTGTCAGATTTCGTCCGGAGATACGGTCGGTCAGCTTTATGGATTTCAGTCTGATTCCAATAGTAACCGTAGAGTCCGTTTCCTCTTTATCCGGAATTGGATTGTATATTGTGTCAGGAATCTGAGGGGTTGAAGGGAAAGATGTTACGAGCGTATCTGACGTTAGTGCATATGATATGCGGGGAGAGGGTCGACGATAGGTGATGGTGTTCGGCTCATACTGATATTCGGTTACGACACCAGTTGCAGAAAGAAAACTTTTTAAAGCTCCTGCTGTTGCATGTGTGAAATCAGGTTTTCGTCTTGGGTTCGGGTCCAACGTGTTGTGATCAAGTAAAGTTGACATATCGGTAACGATTGGAGATTGTGACAGAGAATTGGTGTACCCGAAATAGTCACCGACACGATTACCGGAGTCATCATAATATGTGAATTCCATGTGATCGATTGTTTCACCATCGCCATCCGTGACAGTGATTTCATTCAGTTTCCGTCGGGAAACTTCTTGATTCCCCTTTAGAAGGATTATACGCACGTTTTTATTATCGCAATCCTTAATCGTGATAGATTTAATGAATTTCTTGTTTCTGTCGGATGTATCATAGCTGAAAATGGCCGAACCTGTGCGGCTATATATCCGTGAGATTGTTGGAAGATACTCTATTGTGGTGGAATGGGTGGAGGATTCTCCGGGGCCGGATTTGAGATAATACAGGCGCCTCTCATCATATGGGTCGTAACGCAGGGTCAGAGTCTGTGTATAGCGCGAGTGAATACGACTATAGCGAATCGAATTATCATATTCATATTGGATGGTATCGGCACCTTCGGGCAGGACTATACGTTTCAGGTGCCATGTGGAAACGGCTGTATATCCGGGGTTTCCATATGTGTCCACTGCAAGGTATCGGTATTCACACGTTTCGCGTTCGGAGAATTCATAGCTGGTACCGTCGGGAGTAATGATGCGGAAATCTCGGACACCATCAGTCAATTCGCCCATGAACTCTATTTTGTCGTTGCTTTTGCCAAGCTGAATTATGTTACCCCCGTAAATCACGAATTGTCCCGAACCTCCCGGACAGTGATAACTGTAGCGGTCGAGATTGGCATCTGTGCGATAGCGCAGCAGACGGTCAAAATAGTCAACATCGGTTATCACACCTTTTCGCAGGTCAAAATCCACAGATTCATCGGGTTGTCCTACAAAACTGCGTGTAACGGCACCTCCTCCCTGAAGGTTCCATCCTAAGCCGATCCACCCGGCTTCCTCCTCGGTTTTGAATGCTCCGATGCGATAGCTCAGGCCGATTGACACCGGGGTTGAGCCTACTGACCATCCGCCAAGGGGTATCGCCAGAGTGGCCGTGCCTGTCGACATGTCGACCTCCGCAGATTTAAGCTCGGGCATAGTTCCGACCTCCGGCGAGGGGGCGACGACGAGTTCTTCGGCTGTCATGGCGGCCCAGAAGGGTTGAGATGCGCTTGTCGGAGCATTGGACGAAGTCTGCGCATGTGCTGTCGGCATACTCCGGAGAAGGAGGATGCTGAAACTTAGCAATATGAGGCGCAGATTATTCATCGGGTCGTGGGTATGTAGATTTTCTGACTTTGGCGTTCGCCGTTGATTGTATAGCTCAGGATGTAATCACCGGTCGGAAGATGATAGAATGTAATCTGATTTCCGACGGATGTGGATGCGGGTATCGTTCTTCCGAGAAGGTCACACAATATAAAATCCGTTGCCTCATCGCCATCTCTATGGTGGATAATTAACTGATTTCCATTTATGGATGTCTGAATATCATCGGCAGTAAAGCCGTCGGACGTGTCGCTGCGTAACGAGCGCATGACATTCGGAATGTTTGTAACATGGCGGGCAACAGTTGGATTGTCTACGGGCTTAAATGTCACGTTTTTATAGGGTGAGTCTGTCAGAGATGAAGATTCGTTTTCGTGAGCAAGGCTTTGCATCGACTCGGGGAAAAGATAGAGTGATTGAAACTCGCCACCCCAATTTGAATCAACATTTGTGGCTACAGCCACAGGCCATTGCGAATCCGGCGCAAACCAATAGCATCGAGTAAGTGACAGGGAGGATGAGAGAGAATCTCCATATAAAGCCTTTGAGTTTCCGTGGAAATCAATGCAAAGTAGACGCACATCGCGGAGCGTGTCGCCGGCTTCGAAAATTACGGTATAGCCCGCATACGATTTCTGTTGGGATACGCCATGAATGGTAAAGCGACTGGAAAGGTCCACGCTCATTGAGGCCGAATTGGCATGGGTGGAGAAACCGTCAATAGCCAAACTGTCTATTTCAGCACGCCAAGTGCGTCCTTCCAGGCGAATAATCTTTTTATCACCAATAGAATCGGTAGCGAAATCAGTGCGGCAATCTGGCATCAGCTCCATAACGATAGAATCTCCCCGCCCGAAATATCGGGCACTTATCGGGCCGGCATGTTGCAAGCCGGAAAAATCGAAAATACCCTCAGAATAAACAGAATCCCGCTCAATCGCACCTTCCACAGCCAGTCCATTCATAGCACGAATCAGCACAGCGTCGCCATGTACCCCGGTTGCCCGGGCAAACAAAGAAAAAAGCAAAAATATAGTGGCAAAGACTCGATTCATGGCAAGGTGGATGATTGGTGATTGGTTGACGGGGGCGGGGAGGTGGGTGACCTATGGTCGCAAATTTATGGCATAATTTTCATTTGGCCAAATTATTGTGGCTTTTTTGGGTGTGTTTTTTAGGGTTGAGGAGCCGGATTGGGGGATTGTGGGTGGTTTTATTTGGTGGGGTGGGGAGGATTGGTTAATTTTGGGGTGTGAAATGCTCTTTTAAAATTGATTGATGATGAGTTTGTTTGGTTTGCCTTGGTGGTTTTGGGTGGCGCTGCTGGTGGTCGTGGTTGTTTATCGCATCACGGTGTGGCGCGGGTTGGCTTCGCTGCGGCGCTTGCGGCCGGAGCGCCGTGAGCTGACTGAAAAGGAGCGTAAGGCGCTGGAGCAGTCGCCCTTCAAGGATGAGGGGCAAAGAAATGGACATCGTTAGTGTAAATGCTGTTTGCTGAAGTCGAGTGGGGTTGATTTCATTCGGGCTTTACCCGAATTGTAGGGACGCACGGCTCGTGCGTCCGACGATAAAATGCTGATTCTCAATCGGACGCACGAGCCGTGCGTCCCTTCTATGTTGTGGTGCAATAGGCGAAGGTAACTTTAACTTTATTTTAACGTTTGTATTGTGGATTGTTTTTTTATAACTAACTTTGCTACTGAAAGTTGAAGAGGAAGCAGGCTCTGCTGAGGAGCAACCTGCCAGCAAT
>JAAVDT010000041.1 GCA_014801655.1 Bacteroides sp. | reverse complement strand
CTAAACCCTTAACATATGCGCTATCTCATTATAGGACTCGGAATCTACGGATCTAACCTCGCCATCGACCTGACCAATATGGGTCATGAAGTGATCGGTGCCGACAAAGATCCATCGCTCGTTGAGTCAATCAAAGACTACATTTCAACGGCCTACATCATCGATTCAACCGACGAAATGGCCCTCAGCGTGTTGCCGCTTAAAACGGTCGACCTGGTCATTGTGGCCATTGGCGAAAACTTCGGCGCGAGCATACGCACAGTCGCCATACTCAAGAAACTAGAGGTAAAGCATATCTATGCCCGCGCCATCGATAAACTCCACGAATCGATTCTCGAAGGCTTCAACCTCGACCGAATCATCACTCCCGAACAGCGCGCCGCCAACGACCTTGTCAACGAAATCACCCTGGGCAACGACACCACAGCCATGCGCGTCGACGAAGACAACCTGATTGCAACATTTCCCGTGCCGGCAATCCTCGTGGGGCTAAATTACTCCACGCTGCAGCTTGAGAAAGATTATGGGCTGAAACTGCTCTGCGCATCCCGGCCCACGTCGCGCCGCAATCTCATCGGCGTGCGCCACGAAGCCTACGCCCTCATTCCCGACCTCACCGACCCCAACCTCGAAGTGGCCGAAACCGACCGCATCACCTGCCTCGGCTCCAAATCAGCCTTCAACCGCCTGATCAACAAAAGCTGATTTAATTAACGTCAAAAAAATAACAATTCCTGTCACCTTTCGCCTCCGAGGTGTGTCTAATAATCGAAACGTTTCATAGAACACCGATTATTTAACCACACTAAACAAGATATAAAAAATGAACCACATTGACATCCTCCCGTTTTGCATCTGCTTCATCATGCCTATCGCCATTGTTCTGATCACCTCCATTCAGAAAATGTATCAGAACAAACAGATGACACGTCTGCTCGAAAAAGCCATCGATAAAGATGCCGGCATTGACATCGAACGCATCAATGACATGATTCGCAAGCCGCGACGCACATACCGCGAACGCCTCACGCGCCATCTGCTGAGCGGTTGCATCTTCAGCCTGATTGGCCTGGTGCTCATCATCTGCGGACTTGTCAGTTGGGCCGATGGCACAGCTTTCAGCAGCGACCCTGTGACTTTGCCGTTGGTGTTTGGCGGCATCTCGCTGGCAATAGGTCTCAGCTTCCTGATTGTGTTCTTCGTGATGCGTCGTCAGGCTCAGACCGGCGATGAAGAAGAGAAGAAATAATCCTGCTCACCACCGGTCAATAATCAGAAAATAATGACACGCGAGCAATTCATCTCACGAGTTGAGGGCTGTCAGAGAGAGCTTCGCCGCTTTCTTGCATCTCTCTGCTGCGGAGACACACAGCTTGCCGACGACATTGCGCAGGAGGCCTTCATCAAAGCTTTTCTCGCCAGTGGCGACCTCAAAGACCCGGGGAATTTCAAAGCATGGATTTTTCGCATAGCCCACAATTGCTTTGTCAACAACCGCCGCTCCCATCGCATTTCGGTCGACTACTCCGAAGCCCCACCCATTGCCGCTCCTTCCGGGGCCGACGCCACCTTCCGCTATCAGGCACTCTACGCTGCTCTCGATTCGTTGCCACAGCATGAGCGCACGGCATTGCTGCTCTTTTACATGGAAGGCTATTCGGTCAAAGAGATTGCCGAAATTGTCGAGGCCTCGGAAGAAGCCGTCAAGACCCGCCTCAGCCGCGGACGCAACCATCTCCGCTCCAACCCCTCAATCATCAACGACTATGGAAGATAAAACCCAATTTGAAGATAACGAACTGCGTTCGCTCTTTGCCGGCTTCAATCCGCCAATGAGTTCCGACGCCCATTTTCTCGATCGCCTGCAAACGAGCCTCAAGGCAGTCGAATCCGCACGCGCCGAATTAGCCGCCATGCGCCGCAGCAACCGCCGGGCGGTGATCATTGCCGCCTTTGCCGGTTTCATCATGGGTGTCATTGCCACTCTCGCCATGCCCCATCTCTTGAGTCTTGCCTCCGGATTTGCCGCATCGCTTCCTGCCGGCATTGTGACCGGTGCGCTTGCCGACAATCTCCCCATCATCGCCTGGGTGCTCACCGCAGCNATCATCGTCTTCACCGCTCTCAACACCTACGACCTCTCCCTNCGCCTCCTNACCCCGNACCGCGAGTAAGTAAGTGTTTAAATTTAACCGATAGTAAGTGAAAAAAATCTTTTATACTATATGCANCTTCTTTTTTGCCAATTTCGTATTGTCATTCAGTCGCTTAGCTCGCTAAGCTCCTTCAATCCGCAACGAAATTGCCTAAAAAATAAGCCGCATATAGTATAAATTAAATTTAAACACTTACTTAGCCATAATGATTTAGCTCCCAAAATTACTAAAAATTTTCAAGCAAAAAAAGTCCGTATTCGCAGCGGTCAGGGAATGTTGATCAGTTTGTGGGTCTGCAGCGAAAGTCGCCAGCGGGGATGGGCGAGGATATAGTCGACCACTGCTTCGGTGTTGGAGCAGCTCAGCGGCTGCAGAAAGTGATGCTTNGCCTGGGGCAGCANACCGGCAATTTGCTCGGGNTCAGCGCCGTTGAACACTATCTTTAGCTCGTCGATGCGGTCAATGGCCNGNGGCGGCTCTTTCGGAGAGCAGGTGACCCAGTCGATGCCTGCAGGCACGGGGAGGGTGCCGTTGGTTTCAACGGCAATGGTGAATCCTGCTTNGTGGAGAGCGTCAATCAGCCGGCTGTCAAGCTGNAGCANCGGTTCGCCTCCGGTGGCCNCNACCCNTNGCGAAGGNTANNGCAGCAGCCGGTCTACGATTTCCGAAGCCGACATCGGCGTGGCTGCCGCAAAGTCGGTGTCGCAGAACTCGCAGCGNCGGTTACAACCCGAAAAGCGCAGAAACACACAGGGTGTGCCTGTGTGAAACCCNTCGCCTTGAAGCGAATAGAAGATTTCGTTGATGCGATAGAGCTTTTCNGCAGTGGATTCAGGCGAATCAGTCGATTTCATAGGCGGCGATGTTACCTTCGCTCTCCTGAACGTCAACGCGATAGCAGTTGGGGATGCGTTCGCAGGCCCAGCGGGCAATGTTTTCNGCCGTTGGGTTGAAGGGGAGAACGTCGTTGAAATTCTTGTGGTCAAGCATTTCGGTGAGTTCCTGCTTGATGGTGGTGAAGTCGGTGACCATGCCGTCGGCGTTGAGTTCGCGGGCGCGGCAGTGGATTGTCAGAATCCAGTTGTGGCCATGCAGAGAGGTGCACTTGCTCGGATAGCTGAGCTTGAGCGAGTGAGATCCTGATATTTCAATGCGTTTGGTGACGTAATACATCGGTTTTTCTGTGGATATTGCTTGAGCGANTTGCGCTCTTGANCGGTTGTTATTTGACTGGTTTGAAGCCCATTTCGGCGGNAATGGTGAGCATGTATTCGTAGGCGGCATCGTGGTCGTTGGGAATGATGCCTTCGATCACGGCTTCCTTGATGGCGGATTTGATCTGGCCGACGGGTTGCGAGGGAGGCAGNCCGAATGTGGCCATGATTTCTTCGCCGCTGACCGGAGGCTGGAAGAGGCGGAGATGNTCGCGCTCGTTGACATCGTTCATTTTTTCAATAACCTCCTCGAANTTTTTGAGGTGGAGCTTCACTTTTTCGGCGTTGCGCGAAGTGATGTCGGCGCGGCAGAGGGTCATCAGGTCGTCGATATCGTCGCCGGCATCGACAATCAGACGTCGCACGGCAGAGTCGGTCACCGTCTCTTCGACCAGNGCNATGGGGCGCATGTGGAGCTCNACCATNTTCTGGACNTAGCGCATCGGCTCGCCCAGCGGCAGGCGCAACTGCTTGAAGATTTTAGGCACCATGCGCGCGCCGATGAAGTTGTGGTTATGGAATGTCCACCCGATTTGGTCGTCCCAGCGTTTGGTCACCGGCTTGGCNATGTCGTGGAGCAATGCGCCCCANCGGAGCCATACGTTGTCGCTCTTGGCGGCTACGCGGTCCATGACGAGCATCGTGTGGTCGAAATTGTCTTTATGGCCGCGTCCTCTGACGGTCTGAACTCCGCGCATGGCGTCGAGTTCGGGAAAAATGTGGGCCAGCAGACCGGTCTGCGCCAGCAGTCGCCAACCAATCGAAGGGCGCGCCGACTGCATGATTTTCATAAGTTCGGTGGTGATTCTTTCGCGGGTGATGATGTCGATGCGCGCGGCGTTGCGGGTGATAGCTTCGAGTGTAGTGGGTTCGATGGTGAAGTCGAGCTGAGTGGCGAAGCGGATTGCGCGCATCATTCGCAGCGGGTCGTCGGAGAAGGTGATGTCGGGGTCGAGAGGGGTGCGGATGATGCCTGCGCGGAGGTCGTCTACGCCGTTGAAGAGGTCAATCAGCGTGCCGAAGCCTTCGGCGTTGACCTGCAGCGCCATGGCGTTGATGGTGAAGTCGCGGCGCGAAATGTCGTCGGTCAGAGTGCCCTCTTCCACAATGGGGTTGCGCGACTCGCGGTGGTAAGATTCCTTGCGGGCTCCAACGAATTCAAGGTCAAGGTGGCCGAAGCGGAGCTGCGCGGTGCCATAGGTGCGGAACACGTTCACTTTGGCACCCCGGCCAAGCTGTCGGGCCAGCTCGCGGGCAATGGCTATGCCGCTGTCCTGCCCCACGCTGACAAAGTCAATATCTTTCGACGGGCGGTTGAGAAAGAGGTCGCGCACATAGCCGCCAACGGCATAGCAGGGGAGCGCGAGCGCATCGGCGGCGCGTCCCACGGCTTCAAATGCTTTGCGGTTGATGCGTTTGAGAATATCTTCGTCCATAGCAGATTGCGTTTGTTGTTTTTTGACCGGTTGGAAATTTCAGGAGCGGTCAGTCGAAATAGATGATCGGCTCGGGTGCGTTGGTCAGACATTCGGTCTTGTCTGCTCCGACGCAATAGGTATTTTCGATGCCAACTGCTCCGGTGCCGGGAACTACGAATTTGGGTTCGATCGCAAACACATTTCCTTCGGCAATGATGTCGCGCGAGCGGGGCGCAATGACGGGGTGTTCATTGATTTCGATGCCCAGACCGTGGCCCACGAATCCGGCCTTCTGGCGGTGGCCCATGAAGTATTCATGCAGACCTGCCTCCTTGGCCATCTCTTCGGCCTTGACGTAGAGTGCTTTGGCCGGAGTGCCGGGTCGCGCCATTGCCGAGAGTTCGCGGCAGATGTCGATTGAACATTGATGTGCCTTCATGGAAATCGATGAAAGCTCTCCGAGGGCAAATGTGCGGGTCATGTCGGTCATGTAGCCGGTGTAATTGCCGTTTACGTCGGCCATTACGCTCTCGCCGGGGCGAATCTCCGTGCCGTTGCAGCCCACCGGGAGCGACGGGTCAAGACCCGCGCCACCCATTGCGAAATCGTAGGGCGTAGGGTTGTCGGCATTGTCGCCCACAAGAAGGTTGGCCATATAGAGCTCCATCGATGTGCCGCT
>JAAVDT010000040.1 GCA_014801655.1 Bacteroides sp. | reverse complement strand
GGAATACGTTACTATGCTCGGCACATATTTGCCTAACTGGCAGCAAACTTACGAATTAAAAACCACAAATCCTAATTTTTCTTAAAACTTTTTCACAACCGCCCCAATTTTAACATTTCAGACTTCGACAGCATTGGCTTCCAGGAGAGATGGGGTTTGTCTTTGGGTGGTTTTTGGGGATGGGTGAAAAAACTTTTTGAGGATTACAATGAAATTGATTAACTTTGCATGCAAGTTCTAATTTTATCACACGAACTGCAGTCTGCTATGAACCGAAAAAGCCTCGTTTCGATTGATGACATCTCGCGCGATGACATCCTCGACCTCATTGAACGGGCAAGTTTCTTTGAGGCCAATCCCAACCACAAGATTCTTGACGGCCGCGTGGTGGCCACGCTCTTTTTTGAGCCTTCAACCCGCACCCGTCTCAGTTTTGAAACCGCTGTGAATCGTCTGGGAGGACGAGTGATCGGGTTCTCCGACGCCTCCACCACGAGCTCTTCGAAGGGCGAAACGCTCAAAGACACCATCAAGATGGTGAGCAACTATGTTGACCTCATCATCATGCGCCACTATCTCGAAGGAGCTGCCCGATATGCCACGGAGGTGACCGACGTGCCGGTGATCAACGCCGGCGACGGTGCCAACCAGCACCCCTCGCAGACAATGCTCGACCTCTATTCCATCTACAAAACTCAGGGCACGCTCGAAGGGCTGACCATCACCATGGTGGGCGACCTCAAATATGGCCGCACGGTCCACTCGCTGCTGATGGCCCTGCGCCATTTCAACCCGACGTTCAACTTCGTTGCCTGCGACGAGCTGCGCATGCCTGCCGAATATCGCGAATTCTGCCTCAAAAACGGCATCCGCTTCACCGAGCACAAAGACTTTTCGCAGGAGGTCATCGACTCCTCCGACATCATCTACATGACCCGTGTGCAGCGCGAACGCTTTGCCGACATCATGGAATATGAACGGGTCAAAGACCTCTACACCCTGCGCGCCGATATGCTCGCGGGAGCCAAGCCCACCATGCGTGTGCTCCACCCGCTGCCCCGCGTCAACGAAATAGCCCAGGATGTCGACGACGACCCCCACGCATATTATTTCGACCAGGCCCGCAACGGCCTCTATGCCCGCCAGGCTATNATATGCCGCGCCCTGGGCATCGACATCTATAAAGAAGCATCGTCCAACTCCCTCAACAACTGCGGAAAATGACAAAGGATAGCAAAGAACTCGCCGTTGCAGCCCTGCGCCACGGCACGGTGATTGACCACATTCCGGCTGAAGCTCTCTTCAAAGCCGTCAAAATTCTCGGCATCGAAAAAATGACCACCGCCGTCACCATCGGCAACAATCTTTCGAGCCACCGCCTCGGCAAGAAAGGCATCATCAAGGTGGCCGACGTGGAGTTTGACGACGATGTGCTCAACCGCATCGCGCTGATTGCCCCACACGCCAAAATCAACATCATCCGCGACTATGAGGTGGCCAAGAAATTCCCAATCTCGCTGCCTGATGAGATTCGCGGCATCGTGCGCTGCGGCAACCCCAAGTGCATCACCAACAACGAGCCGATGCGCACCCGATTCGAGGTCATCGACCGCGAGGATGTGACCATCCGCTGCTGCTACTGCGGCCAGTGTGTGAAAAGCGGCGACGCAATAATCGACTGATTCTCCCCCACCCACCCCCACTGAGACCGATGAAACAGCAATGGAAACCCGGCACGATGATTTTTCCGCTTCCGGCGGTGCTCGTGACCTGTGGCACGGCTGAGAAGAGCAACATGCTGACCGTGGCCTGGACAGGAACCATCTGCACCGACCCGGCCATGTGCTACATCTCCGTGCGCCCCGAGCGCGCCTCCTATCCGCTGATTTGCGAGCAGATGGAATTTACCATCAACCTGACCACGGAGGATATGGCGCGCGCAACCGACTGGGCCGGCGTGCGCTCCGGCCGCGACTACGACAAATGGGCCGAAACGGGCCTCACCCCGGAGCCGGGACGCATGGTGGGCTGTCCCTCCATAGCCGAAGCTCCGCTGAGCATCGAGTGTCGCGTCAAAGAAATCGTGAAGCTCGGCAGCCACGACATGTTCATTGCCGAAGTGCTCTGTGTCCTTGCCCGCGAAGACCTCATCGACCCCGAAACCGGAGCCTTCCGACTCGGCGATGCCCGCCTGCTCAACTATGCCCACGGCAACTACTACGGCCAGGGGCCCCACATAGGCCGCTTCGGCTGGACAGTCAAGAAAAAGAAATAGCCCCTCCTCCTTATATATATAAGAAACATAAACTCAAAACTCATCAATAAAAACCAGATTTATGCAACACGACAAAGTGATTTTCGACCTTATCGACCGGGAATACCACCGTCAGAAAAAAGGCATCGAGCTGATCGCCTCTGAAAATTTTGTAAGCGAAGATGTGATGCACGCCATGGGCTCATGCCTCACCAACAAGTATGCCGAAGGTTATCCCGGCAAACGCTACTATGGCGGATGCCAGGTTGTCGATGAAGTCGAACAGCTTGCCATTGACCGCGTTAAGCAGCTCTTCGGCGCTGCCTGGGCCAACGTGCAGCCCCACTCAGGCGCACAGGCCAACATGGCCGTTTTCATGGCCTGCATGCAGCCCGGCGACAAGTTCCTGGGTCTCAACCTCTCCCACGGCGGTCACCTCTCCCACGGCAGCCCCGTCAACTTCTCCGGCCTCGTGTTCCACGCTCTTGAATATAATGTCGACGCCGAAACCGGCCTCGTTGACTATGAGCAGATGGAGGAAGTGGCCCGTCGCGAACGTCCGAAACTGATCATCGGCGGCGCCAGCGCCTACTCTCGCGAGTGGGACTACAAGCGCATGCGTAAACTGGCCGACGAAATCGGCGCCATCTTCATGGTCGACATGGCCCACCCCGCAGGTCTCATCGCCGCAGGTCTGCTCGACAATCCCGTGAAATATGCCCACATCGTCACCTCAACAACCCACAAAACCCTTCGCGGTCCGCGCGGCGGCATCATCCTCATGGGCGAAGACTTCCCCAACCCCTGGGGCAAGACCACTCCCAAAGGCGAAGTGCGCATGATGTCATCGCTGCTCGATTCAGCCGTGTTCCCCGGCGTTCAGGGCGGCCCGCTCGAACATGTGATTGCAGCCAAAGCAGTTGCTTTCGGCGAAGCCCTCCAGCCCGAATATCGCGAATATCAGCTCCAGGTGCAGAAAAATGCCAAAGCCATGGCCGATGCCCTCATTGCCAAAGGCTACAAAATCGTGTCAGGCGGCACCGAAAACCACTGCATCCTCGTTGACCTCCGCACCAAGTTCCCCGAACTGACCGGCAAAGTGGCCGAACGTGTGCTCGTTGAAGCCGACATCACCGCCAACAAAAACATGGTGCCCTTCGACAGCCGCTCCCCCTTCCAGACCTCAGGCATCCGCCTCGGCACCCCCGCCATCACCACCCGCGGCGCCAAGGAAGACCTCATGGTCACCATCGTCGACCTCATTGACCGCGTGCTCTCCAACCCCGACGATCCCGAAGTCATCGCCGACGTGCGCCGTCAGGTCAACGAAACCATGGAGCAGTATCCCATGTTTGCCTATTAATCCATCACCCATCCGTCAACATTTTTCCTGACCATAACCGGCCTCCTTGCGCTCGCAACTTTCTGCCCGCCGGGAGGCCGGGTTTTTATCTCACAAATTTGCCGCCATGACCCATCGCCCCATCTTAGCCCTTGCCCTCGGCTCTGCAGCCGCAGCTGCCACAGCCGCCAACACCGACCGCCCCAACGTAATCATCATCTATGCCGACGACCTCGGCTACGGCGACCTTGAATGTTACGGTGCAAAAAACGTCACGACTCCCAACGTCAACCGCCTCGCTGCGCAGGGCACCCGATTCACCAACGCCCACGCCGCTGCCGCCACCAGCACCCCCTCGCGCTATGCCATGCTGACCGGCGAATATGCCTGGCGACGCCCCGACACTGACGTGGCCGCCGGCAACGCCGGAATGATCATCCGCCCCGAGCAGTTCACCATCGCCGACCTCTTCAAGAGCGCCGGCTACACCACCGCAGCCCTCGGCAAATGGCACCTCGGACTGGGCGACAAGACGGGCACTCAGGACTGGAACGCACCGCTCGCCGCCGGACTCGGCGACCTCGGCTTCGACTACTCCTACATCATGGCCGCAACGGCCGACCGAGTGCCATGCGTGTTTATCGAAAACGGCATGGTGGCCAACTACGACCCCTCGGCACCCATCGAAGTCAGCTACCGCGAAAACTTCCCCGGCGAACCAACCGGCAAAGACAACCCCGAACTCCTCTACAACATGCGCCCCAGCCACGGCCACGACCAATCTATCGTCAACGGCATCAGCCGCATAGGCTTCATGAAAGGCGGCGGCTCGGCACTCTGGAAAGATGAAAACATCGCCGACTCAATCACCGACCATGCCATCCGGTTCATGCGCAGCCACGCCGAGGAGCCATTCTTCATGTACTTCGCCACAAACGACGTCCATGTGCCTCGCTTCCCCCACTCCCGCTTCCGTGGCCAAAACCCGATGGGTGTGCGCGGCGACGCCATCGTGCAGTTCGACTGGAGCGTGGGCCGAATACTTGACGAACTCGATTCACTCGGCATTGCCGACAACACTTTGGTGATTCTCTCAAGCGACAATGGTCCGGTGGTCGACGACGGCTACGACGACCGCGCCAAAGAGCTTCTCAACGGCCACTCCCCCACAGGCGGTCTGCGCGGCGGCAAATACAGCGCTTTTGAAGGGGGCACACGCATCCCCCTCATTGTCCGCTGGCCCGGCCATGTGCCCGCCGGAGAGGAGAGTGACGCACTCCAGTCGCAAATCGACTGGCTCGCCTCGCTCAGTTCGCTCATCGGTGGTCGCATTCCCCGCTCCTCCGCCCCCGACAGCGAGTCGCGTCTCGGCCTCCTGCTCGGCACCGACTCCACTCCCCGCCCCTGGGTCATCGGCCAAGCCTCCGACAAAACCCTCTCCCTGCGCACCCCCGAGTGGACCTACATCGAACCCAGCTCCGGCCCGGCCATCGTGCCCTGGGGCACCGAAATCGANACCGGCTACCTCTCNACCCCNCAGCTCTATCACAACACCGACACNCTCCAGCAAACCAACCTCGCCCCCTCCNANCCCNACACAGTAGCCTCCCTCGCCGCCATCCTCGCCGCTCAGCGCAGTAAATAGAGTTTAGAGATTAGAGTGGAGAGTACAGACCTAATAAGGCTTCACCCGAATCGTAGGGACGCACGGCTCGTGCGTCCGCTTGATATACAGCGCGTTATAACATATTAGAACTTCTGGATTTGAAAGCCTACGGAACTTTTTTGTCNGCTTGCGCCTCAATTACGGAACAAAGCGGAACAACACGGAATTTTTTGTTTTTTTCCGATTTGCTTGAATATGAACGCGCNGGGAGTCGCTCCGCTCTCCGAGCAGGAACCCGCGGAATTTTGAGGAGANNATAGAGTGGAGAGTTTAGANNTTAGNGGTTNGAGTGCAGTCCCCTTTTGTTGGGTGACGGCCGGGTAAATTGATANNAAAAAACACCGCCCGCNGAGGTCATGGAGATTGACCTCAGGCGGGCGGCTATTTTGGTGACTACGATGCGAAATCGCNGTCAGGAGTCCATGTGTATCTTTTTTACTTCACGAGGATTTTTGCAGAGGCAGNCTTCTGACGCACNATGTACAGACCGGGCGTCAGCGAATCAAGGCGATTGCCCACCCACATGCCNCTGATTGCAAATACTTCATATGGCGCCGAATAGTCAATGGANCCCTTGCCGTCGGTTGTGATGATGGTGATTCCGGCNGTGCTATCGACTGTCACTGCGCATACATCAGTGCAGGTTGCATCGTTTTCATCCGTAACCGTCACAGTGATTGTGGCGTTGCCGTCGGCAATCGCAGTCACCACGCCGTTTGANTCAACCGTGGCNACATCAGGATTTGAGCTGGTCCANTCTTCAGATTTCACACTNACATCCTCATATTTTTCAATTTCAGCCTTTAGATTAAGCGTTGCGCCTACGGCGAGAGTGTCAACTCGCGTGTCGAGTGTCACCATCATAGCGCCGATTTCGCGAATGTTCTTGAAGTTTTTCCAAGTNGTAGCCTTGGAATAAGCATCTACGCTGCCTTTGGGGACGTAGAGCACGGCCGTTGTNGGAATTNTATATAGCGATTGGGTTCCGAGCGCTTGAGGAGTTGCTTTATGGTCAACGATGCGATTGATTTTNGTGCACTGAAAAAACGNATAGTTACTCAACCTGTCAATCTTATCACTGATNGTGATTGACGTCAGCTCCACACTATTGGCAAAACAATAGGGATTGATTGAATCAACTGTTTCCGGAATAACAAATGAAACATCGCCCCTACAGGCGGGATATTGCATTATGATGTTTTTATCTTTGTTGAACAGAATGCCATCCACCGAGCAATAATTTTCATTTGCGTCATCAACTTCAATCGTTTCAAGNCTCGCGCATCGGCCTCCNGCACCACCCGGTTCGATTTCAGTNACCGATNCAGGGATATAGAGCGACTTGAGTTGCGGACAAGTNTAGACNGCGCAGTCGCCGATGAATGTCACTGTGTTCGATAACGTGAGCGAAGTTATGGACCGGCAATCCAAAAACGCATTTTTCATAAGTGAATCAACTCCTTCCGGAACGACATAGTCGTTCAACGGACTGTTGCCGGGAAACAGCCAGAGCTGCGTTTTCGCTTTGTTAAANAACACACCGTCAACGTCNCAGTAAGTCTCATTGGCAGGATCTACTTTGATTTGAGAAAGAGATATGCAATATGATGCCACACCGGTGCCGATTCTTTTCACTGAAGCCGGAATTGCAAGCTCCTTAAGCAAGGGGCAATTATAAAAAGCAGTCGTACCGATNGAGTCAATAGTCGACGGAAATGTGATTGATTCCATCAGCTGACATTTATTGAATGCATCCTTCTCTACAATGGTGACAGAATAAGTGATGTCATCGTTGACAATGGTTGAAGGAATCACCACATCGCCGGAAAGAGTTTTCGGGTCAGTTGCCTTAACAGAGACTTCGGCCGGGTCTTCGGAGACAACGGTGAAGGTCAGTCCGTCGGCGGTGAACTTGTCGCCAACGGCAGCGCTGATCGAGGNGCNTGAGAGCATGGCGAGCAGCGCAGCAAATAATGTCTTTCTCATTGTTTGATAAATGTTTTTAGATGGCCGCGGTCTTCCCCTCGTTGGCGCTAAGTTATTGATTATAAAAACGAAAAAGCGTAGGAATCTGTATCTGTTGCCGTCCTACACCTTGAGGCTCTCGCATTGCCTACTATGATAGAACGGCAACGCAGAAGCCCACGCCTGTATATGCAACCACGCCATCAGCGCCTTCTCGCGAAGGCACACCAAGGGCTGTCAATTACATAAACCACGGGCATCTACCGTTGCTCAATTCTTGATCATAGTGAGAAATTTTGCGAGGATTTCAAGGTGTCAAGAATCAGCGCGGATAAACGCTTTAAAAATGTCTGCCGACCCCACCCTCTATACCCTGACCGGGGCTTCTGAGTGCGGTCCGCGATGCAAATTTAAACAAAAAAACTAATCCCCCGCAAATAATTTCCAAAAAAACTTCACCCGCAATGTTATTTTCATTTGGGCCCTANCCGAATATCAGGAACGCACCCCAATGCTGTTTTATTTAAGCCAAGATAAGGCCTCATAGGGCTCCCCTCTAATTGTAGGGACACACCCTGGTGTGTCCGCAACACGCTGACTATCAATCGGACGCACCAAAGTGCGTCCCTACAATTCGGGTAAAGCCCGGATAAATCAACCCCACTCGATTTAAATAAACACCATTGGACCACANCCCCACAAATAAGGACTATACTCTATCCTCCCCTCAGGTTCCGCGAGTTCACGCCCGGAGAGCGAAGCNACTCCCCGCGAGTTCATTTNCAAGCAANACGGAAAANNCAAAAAAGTTCCGTGTCGTTCCGCTCCNNTCCGTATTTGAGGCGCAAGCCGACAAAAAAGTTCCGTAGGCTTTCAAATCCAGAAGTTCTAACACATTATAACGCGCTGTATATCAAGCGGACGCACGAGCCGTGCGTCCCTACGATTCGG
>JAAVDT010000036.1 GCA_014801655.1 Bacteroides sp. | reverse complement strand
AGATTGAGCGAAGCCATGCGTGGAACCGGATCAGACTTCTCGTAAAGGTAGACATAGTCTGGATCGATGACACCTGTCGACCAATAGTGGAAGCCCTTGGATTCAATCAGCTCAACCATACGAGCCGGTGTGTAACCGCACGCATATAGACCACCGACAATGGCACCCATCGATGTGCCGGCAATGTAGTCAATCGGAATATTGTTATCTTCCAGGGCCTGAATCACGCCGATGTGGGCGATGCCCTTAGCACCGCCGCCGCTCAACACCAGTCCCACCGACTGAGTGGCCGGAATCGAGTCGGATCCGGCGGCACGAAGCGGCGCGGATGTAGACAATAAGGCCAAAATTATAGACAAAAAGAGAACTCGGAGTTTCATTGCAATTTGTTTTGCCGTCAAAGTTACAAAAAACCGCGATTTTTGTGTATCTTTGCATCACCTAAAATCATTATTATGTCATCAACACAATTCGACGAACTCGACCGAAAGATACTCAAGCTGCTGATAAACAACGCTCGCAAGCCTTATCTTGAAATTGCACGCGAGTGTAATGTTTCCGGCGCATCCATTCATCAGCGCATTCAGAAACTCACCTCGCTCGGACTGATCGAGGGTTTTGAAACCCAGATAAATCCCGCCGCGCTGGGCTATGACACCTGTGCCTATGTCGGCTTTGTGCTCTCCGACCCGCTGCGCACCGAAGAGGTGGTGGCCGCGCTACGCAATGTGCCCGAGATTGTGGAAGTACACTACACCACCGGCAAATACGACCTCCTCGCGAAGCTCTATGCCGAAAACAATACCCACCTGCTGAAGGTGATCCGCGACCGCATCTTCGTGCTTAACGCCGGCCGCACCGAAACACTGATTTCATTTAAAGAGGAATTCAGCCGCCAGGTGCCCATCGACCAGATGTCTGTCGACCAGTAATATATCCTCCCACTCACTCAGAATGGCAGCTCCGCGACTATATTCAACCGAGGCCCTGCGCCGCCTGATAGAGGATGCGCCCGCGGCCGCCGACGGCTATTGCCTCATTCCGCTCTATCGCGACGCCGACCCGTCGCTGACTCCGCAGCAGTGGCAGCGGCTCACAGCCGTTGCCCGGCAGACGGGGGCCATGATGGTCTATTCCGATTTCCGCACCTCGGCCGATCCCGCCTGTATCGAGCGGTGTATTCCCTGCCAAGAGGGAGCGATTCGCGATGATTTCGACTTCGGCCCTGCGGCACTTGTGAGTGTCGAGGCAGCCCGCGAAGCCATTGCCCGGATGCCTGCCGACCTTGAATATGGCGCATTCTACGCGCTGCGACTTGCCCTGAGCCGCCGGAGCCGGATTCTCCACATACCCGAGCCGCTGCTGACCGCCATAGACCGCCCGGCCGCCAATGAGCAGGGCGAGCGACATTTCGACTATGTCGACCCGCGCAATCGCGCCGTGCAGATTGAGATGGAACGCATCGCCACCGACCATTTGAAACAGATCGGCGCATGGCTGTCGCCCCGATCCGCTCAGCCCGACTTCGGCGGAGTGTTTCCGGTGGAGGCATCAGTGATTATTCCCGTGCGCAACCGTGTGGCCACCGTGTGCGACGCCATCCGCAGCGCGCTCTCGCAGCAAACGCAGTTGCCCTTCAATGTCATTGTGGTCGACAATCATTCGACCGACGGCACCACCGAAGCCATTGCCTCCCTTGCGGCCACCGACACGCGCCTGATTCATCTCATTCCCGAATCGACCACCCTCGGCATCGGCGGATGCTGGAACCTGGCCTTGGGCCACGAACAGTGTGGCCGCTTCGCCGTGCAGCTCGACAGCGACGACCTCTACAGCTCTCCGCTGACACTTCAATCGGTCATCGACTGCTTCCTCCGCGAGCAGTGTGCCATGGTGGTGGGCTCCTACAGCCTGACCGATTTCGATCTGAATCCGATTCCGCCCGGCGTCATTGACCATCGCGAATGGACCGACGCCAATGGCCACAACAATCTGCTTCGTGTCAACGGCCTCGGCGCTCCGCGAGCGTTTCTGACCTCCGTGGCCCGGCAGATGCCTATGCCCGATGTCAGCTATGGCGAAGACTATGCCATGGGGTTGCAGATTTCGCGCACCTACCGCATAGGGCGCATTTTCGATGTGCTCTATCTCTGCCGCCGCTGGCACGGCAACTCCGACTCGCAGCTCTCGCGCGACAAGGCCAACATTTTTAATTCATATAAAGACTCTCTCCGAACATGGGAAATTATGACCCGTCAACGCGCCGGCAAGTCACACAACTTTTGAACCGTCAGCTTCGCGACTGGCCGCTCGCCGCTGCCAATCACGATGCGCTTCGGGGTGATAAAGTGTTGTGGAAAGGATTTGAGCTTAGAAACTATCGCGGATTTGATGCCCAACACAATCCCGCTCGCGCTGTTTCGACCGCTGCCCGCGTTGATGCCGACTCGATTGCCGAGCGGCCATGTTTCCTTTGCAAGACCAATCGCCCGGCCGAGCAGGAGGGTGTGGAGATTGGCGACTATGAAGTGCTGGTCAATCCCTATCCCATTTTTCCGGGACATTTGACAATAGTTGCCAATTCTCACCGGCCGCAACGCATCGAGCCTGTCGTTGATGATTTTCTGGGCATTGCGGCGGCTCTTGCTCCTAATGTGGTGTTCTACAATGGTCCCGAATGTGGAGCGTCAGCCCCCGACCATCTTCATTTTCAGGCGGCGGAACCACATTATTTCCATATAATTAGTGAATTTGACCGACGGGATATCCTACCGGTGGCAACACGCGGCAACATCAGACTCTATGACATCACTCCCGCCGTGTTTCTAATCAACGGAACTCCGGCGGAGATTGCCGAGAGTTTCCGCCGGCTGTATGCGGTGTTGCCCTGCCCGGAAGGGTCGCCCGAACCGAAGATGAATCTGCTCGTATATGGCCGGGATGAAGAGTTTAATCTCGTTGTAATTCCCCGCTCGAAACATCGCCCCGACTGTTATGGCACAGGCCCCGGTCAGATGCTTATAAGTCCGGGCACCATTGACATGACCGGCACCGTCGTGCTTCCCCGAATGGAAGACTTTGAAAGAATTACCGATGCTGAATTGCAGTCGATTATCGACGAAGTCAGTGTGTCACCCATCCAACTTCTCTCAATCCTCGAAAAATTATGACTACCCCAACAATCACTGCNGGCATTCTCCGCGCAAAGGAAATCAAAGTCACCCTCGCGGGTCAGTTTACATTCAATGAAAAGCCGGTNGCGGCCGGTCAGTTCACATTCGGTGTCGACGGACATTTCGTGACGTCGGGCGGNGAGCTTTACGACGAAGTGCGTCTCGTGCCGCAGACCCCCGACAGCCGATTCACGCTCCACGATGTCACCATTGGCATCGATTTCCATTGGCAACAGCGCGAAGACCAGACCTTTGGCGGCGAGCTGCAGCTCCTGGTGTTCAGAGATGAGGTGCAGGCTATCAACTGCATCAATGTCGAAGACTATCTGCTCAGNGTCATNTCCTCGGAGATGAATGCCGAAGCGCCGGAGGAATTTCTGAAAGCCCATGCCGTCATTTCGCGCAGTTGGGCGCTGGCGCAGGTCGAGGCGTGTTTCGATGATTCCGACTANTTTGAACCGATGGTCAAGGAGGATGAAACCGTGATGTGGTATGACCACTGCGCCCACACCATTTTTGACGTATGCGCCGATGACCATTGTCAGCGNTATCAGGGCGTTACCCGCGCCACTACTCCTGCCGCCGAACGCGCCATNGAGGCCACGCGCGGCGAGGTGCTGACTTTCGACGGCGATCTTTGCGACACCCGCTTCTCGAAATGTTGNGGCGGCATCTCCGAACGCTTTTCGACCTGCTGGCAGCCTGTCGATATGCCCTATCTCGAAGCGTTGACCGACTCGGCTCGCCAGCGGCCTGCCGATGTGTCGGCNGAGGCTGATGCGGAGCGATGGATTCTCGGCCGCCCCGATGCGTTCTGTGCCAATCCGTCGGAGNGGGTGCTGTCGATGGTGCTCAATAACTACGACCGCTCAACCCCGCATCTCTATCGCTGGACCNTCAGCTACTCGGCCGATGAACTTGCCGANATTGTCAATCGCCGCNCCGGCATGGATTTCGGTCGGATTCTCGACTTGCAGCCGCTTCATCGCGGTGGCTCGGGCCGAATTGACCGACTGCGCATTGTCGGCACTCGCCGCACTCATGTGTTTGGTCGCGAGCTTGAAATCCGTCGCACGCTCTCAGAAACGCATCTCTATAGNTCGGCCTTTGTAGTCATCCCCGGCGAGAAGGATGGCGAAGGTGTGCCNGNGTCATGGACGCTCCGTGGNGCCGGCTGGGGCCACGGNGTCGGGCTCTGCCAGATNGGTGCCGCCGTGATGGCCACCGAAGGCTATGACTATCGGCAGATTCTCGCCCACTACTTNCCCGGCGCCGAACTCACCTCGCGTTATTGACCATGACTGATTCCCGATCGACCCTGCGCGGATGGCTCTGGGTGCCNTCGCTCTATCTGGCTGAGGGGCTGCCCTATGTGGTGGTGATGACCGTTGCCGGCATCATGTTTAAGCGCATGGGNGTGTCGAATGCCGAAAATGCTTTCTATGCGTCGCTGCTCGGATTGCCCTGGGCGCTGAAACTNTTCTGGAGTCCGTTTGTGGAGATGTTTTCCACCCGTCGCCATTGGATTGTGGCGATGCAGATTGCCATTGCNGCCGCCCTNGNGCTGCTCGCTTTTTGTCTGCCCGGTGCGGGATGGTTTCGCGCATCCGTGGCATCGTTTATGGCNGTCGGTTTTCTTTCGGCAACCCACGACGTTGCTGCCGACGGGTTCTATATGCTCGGNCTCGACACCCGCGGTCAATCATTTTTCGTCGGCATCCGCACCACGTTCTATCGTCTGGCCATGATTGCAGGGCAGGGNCCGCTCGTTGTGCTTGCCGGCTGGCTGGAAGTGCGTTATGGCGACATTCCTCGCGCATGGGCGGCGGTGTTTTTCGTGCTTGCNGCCGTCATGGCCGCAATGGCTCTCTATCATGCCGTTGCGCTGNCACGACCNTCCACCGACCGTTCGCAAAGTGTNAGGACGNTCCGCGAGGTTGGCAGCGAGTTTGTCGACACATTCACCGGTTTTTTCACCAAGCGCCACATCGGTGTGGCTCTGCTCTTTATCCTCCTCTATAAACTCCCCGAAGCTCAGTTGCTGAAACTGATTTCGCCATTTTTGCTCGATTCGCCCGCCGAGGGCGGACTGGGACTTGACACCTCGCAGGTGGGTGTGGTCTATGGCACGATTGGCGTTATCGGCGTGATGCTCGGCGGCATTGTCGGCGGCATATTGGTGGCCCGCAGTGGATTGCACCGATGGATGATGCCCATGGCCTGGAGCATGTCGCTCACCTGCATCACCTTTCTATGGCTCAGCATCGTGCCCGCTCCCTCGATGCCGGAAATCTACGGCTGCGTGTTTGTGGAGCCGTTTGGCTACGGCTTCGGAACCACCGCCTATATGCTCTACCTCATTCACTTTGCGCGCGGCGCCCGCTCTACAGCTTATTATGCCATAGCCACCGGCATCATGTCGCTCGGCATGATACTCCCCGGCATGGCCGCCGGATGGATTCAGCAACAGATCGGCTATACCCCCTTCTTCATCTGGACAATGGCCTGCTGCCTCGCCACCCTCGGCGTCGCCGCCATGGCGAGAAAGAGTTTAGAATGAACCGTTTTGGACTGAAAAGAATTTTTTGGGTTGGAGGTTTTTGATTATCTTTGCAGGTGTGAAACAGATTTTGAGATATGATAGCTGATTTTGAGATATGATAGC
>JAAVDT010000062.1 GCA_014801655.1 Bacteroides sp. | reverse complement strand
CCCCGACTCCAATCTACCTCCCTTCGACCCCACCTCAAAAGCCATCGACGAGCAGACCGACATCTACTCCTTCATCTTCCAAAACTTCGGCGTCAACCCATCCACCNACANAGAGTTCTTCTTCTCCATCGGCATCGGCGGCCTAACAATCCCATTCGCCTTCTAACACCCCCGTACTGCCATCCGCCCCATTAATTTGGATTAGATCTTACGACTTTTATTACTTTCCGGCGCACCCCTAAAGCAAGAATCGAGTGGGGTTGAATTCATTCAGGCTTCACCCGAATTGTAGGGACGCACAGTTCGTGCGTCCGGTTGAGAATCAATGTTTTATCNTTGGACGCACGAGCCGTGCATCCCTACAAAGAGAGGGAAGCCCTATAAGGTTTAATCACGGCTTAAGTAAGCAGCATTAGGCCGCGAGTTCAAACCCAAGCAAACCAACGAAAAAGCAATAAGTTCCNCGCCGNTCCGCCAGTGTCCGCANAATTGAGGCGCAAGCCGACAANANAGTTCCGTAGGCTNTNAAATCCCGAAGTTCCGACACCGACACAACCATTCATTTTATAATNCTCAAAAATCTTGGCGGTTTGGGCGTTTTTTTGTAGCTTTGCATAATAATACATCATTTTTCTAAATTCCAATCGGATTAAAAACATGAAACCATCCATCTGCGCCATGGCTCTCATATCAGCTTCGGCATTTTCATGCTCAACGGATAAAAACATCAACTANCCCGTTGCGCCCTCTGACTCCACAGTGACTGACAATTATTTCGGCACGGTTGTGGCCGACCCATATCGCNCNCTGGAAAATGACACTGCCGAGGCTACCCTCGCCTGGGTNGAAGCGGAAAAGAAAATCACCGACGATTATATGTCAAAGATTCCNTTCCGCGACAATGTGCGCAAACGCCTCACCCAACTGCTTGACTACAAGAAAACCGGCCTTTACTGGCGCGACAACGANAGCCTCTACTACTATTATGAAAACGACGGNCTGCAGAACCAGTCGCTCCTCTATCGCACCAACAAACCGGGCGAAAAAGGCACNCTGTTTCTCGACCCCAACAAGCTGTCGGAGGATGGCACAGTGGCTCTGACCGGCACCTTCCAGAGCCCCGACGGAAAATATACGGCCTACACCATTTCGCNCNACGGATCCGACTGGTCGGAAATCCATCTGCTCGACACCAAGACCGGCAAGAAACTCACCGACGTCATTGAATGGGCCAAGTTCACCAGCCCGCAATGGTGGGGCGACGGCTTCTTCTACAGNGCATATCCCCGCCCCGCNGAAGGCAAGGAGTTTTCAAACGCAAACGAAAATCATCAGATCTACTACCACAAGCTCGGCACTCCCCAGGCTCAGGACAAGCTCATCTATGAAGATCCCGCTCATCCNCTCCACTTCCATGGAGCCTACGTGCCCGAAGGCACCGACTATCTGTTTGTCTATGGCAGCGGCGAAGGCTTCGGTTCATCAGTGATGATGAAAGACCTCAAAAACCCCAACGCNCAGTGGGTTGTCATCGAACCCTCTCAGGACTATGAAATCAGCATCCTCGGTGTTGAAGGCGACAAAGCCTACATCCTGACCTCGGCCGACGCTGAAAAAAACAAACTGATGGTTGCCGACCTCAAAAAACCGCAGCGTCAAAACTGGACCACACTCGTGCCTGAAGCAGAAAACGTGCTGACCTCCGCTCAGTTCATGGGCGACAAACTGCTGGTGAGCTACATGGTNGATGCTGCCGACCGTCTCTATGTCTACGACACCGCCGGCAATCGCCTGCGCGAAATCGAGATGCCATCGTTCGGCTCCATCAGCGTGGTGTCATCAAAGAAATTNCCCGACGATGTGTTCTACTCGTTCAACTCATTCCTCTTCCCCTCTACTCGCTACAGCTATAACCCCAAGACCAACGAAAGCACAATGATTGGTCGCCCCGAAATCGCNGGNGTAAACCTCGACGACTACACCACCGAACAGGTGTTCTACACCTCCGCCGACGGCACCAAGATTCCGATGTTCATCACCTACAAAAAAGACCTCAAACGCGACGGCAAGAACCCCACACTGCTCTATGGCTACGGCGGCTTCAACATCTCCATGACTCCCGGCTTCTCNGCCCAGCGNATGCTCTGGCTTGAAAATGGCGGCGTCTACGCAATGNCCTGTCTGCGCGGCGGNGGCGAATATGGCGAAGCATGGCACAAAGCCGGCACAAAGCAGNAGAAACTCAATGTGTTCAACGACTTCATCGCTGCCGGCGAATATCTCGTCAAAGAGGGCTTCACNTCGCCCGACTTGCTTGCCATTCAGGGCGGCAGCAACGGCGGTCTGCTCGTTGGCGCCACCGTCAACCTGCGCCCCGACCTCTGCAAAGTGGCCATTCCCCAGGTTGGTGTGATGGACATGATGCGCTACCATCTCTTCACCATCGGCTGGAACTGGGCTCCCGACTACGGCACCAGCGCCGACTCCAAAGAGATGGCCGACTACCTGCTCTCCTACTCCCCCATCCACAACATCAAGAACGACGGCACTCCCTACCCCGCAATCCTCGTCACCACGGCCGACCACGACGACCGCGTAGTTCCTGCCCACTCATTTAAATATGCCGCCACCCTCCAGCAGGCCAACACCGGCGATGCCCCCAAACTCATACGCATCGAATCCAACGCAGGCCACGGCGCAGGCAAACCGACATCGAAAGTGATCGACGAGCAGACCGACATCTACTCCTTCATTTTCCAAAACCTCGGCGTCACCCCTCAGTTCCCCACACTGAAATAATCCCCCAAACTCCCTCCTTGTAGGGACGCACCCCGGTGCGTCCGATTGACAAACCCACTGAATGAACAGTTTGACACGACTTTCGAGCATACTTCTCAGCCTCTGTGCGACACCCCTCCTGACGGGGTGTTTCACAGGGGTTGAAAGCACTCCCACCATCACCGACAGCGAGGTGCGCCGCCAGACCTCGGCCACTCCCGCCGAATCCTCATTTCTGCAGCCCCTGGTCGACTCGCTCAACAGCTCCCCTCTGCGCCCCGGCACTCCCCTGCTGGTCACCGACACAAAAATCAGACTCGTGGTCGAACCCGCCGCAGCAGCCGAGTCGATTCAGGCCGGCGACACCCTGCGCCTCTCGGCCGTGGAAGCCGCCTCGACCCTCGACGGACGCCAAGTGGCCGAAATCAGACTGACCGACAACAGCGGACAGCAGTTTCACCACCGCACCACTCTCGATCCCGAGCGCGTCAAAACCCTCAGCGACCTCCACATCCCCTTCTGCATTCCGCTCGATGTTGTCGACGCCGTGGCCGGCAAGCTCAACGGCCGCAAGATGTTCATCACATCCTCCTCGCGCTACGACCTCAACGACAATTTCTACACCGGCCGCCGCTTCGTGCCGGTTGAAGTGACCGCCGTCGAACCGGGCAACGCCTACTATCCCGTGCGCCTGACCCTGCGCGACGACCGCGACGTCACATTCCACATCTTCCTTTCGGTCGACGACGCAAGCCCCATGCCCCGCAAATTCAGCTCGCTATTCTCAATGACCGACCCGCGCCTCAACTATCCCGCCATCACCGACGCAACATGGCGCAACATAGTCGACGGCCGCGTGGCCTCAGGCATGACCCGCGAGGAGTGTCGACTCGCCCTCGGATCGCCCGACAATGTTGACCGTCAGGCCGGCTACAGCTCAGTGCGCGAAATCTGGACCTACAAAAACGGCCGCTATCTGGTGTTTATCGACGGCCTGCTCGACACCTTCCGCCAATAATCCTCATCACCACCCTCCATCCCCCACCATCTTTCGGAATTATGAAAATCACTTTTCTCGGCACCGGCACCTCGGTAGGCGTCCCCGTTATCAACTGCCAATGCGAAGTGTGCCGTTCAGCCGATCCCCGCGACCACCGATTGCGCACCTCCGCTCTCGTCGAGACCCGTGGCCGCAATTTCCTGATTGACTGCGGCCCCGATTTCCGCACTCAGATGCTGCGCCTCGGCAGCCCGCGGCTCGACGCACTGCTGGTCACCCACACCCACTACGATCATCTCGGAGGCATCGACGACCTGCGCCCCTACTGCTCTGCCGACCACGGCTTTCCGATCTACTGCCGCAAAGAGGTGGCCCGCGACATACATGTGCGCATGCCCTACTGCTTCGAGCCCCACCGCTATCCCGGAGCGCCGCGCTACGACATCCACATCATCCATCGCTCCCCATTCAAAGCCTGCGGAATAGAAATCATCCCCCTCCCCGTATTCCACGCCAAAGACTACGAAATCACCGGCTTCCGCATAGGCCGCCTGAGCTATGTGACCGATTGCAAAACGATGCCCGAGGAGACTCTGCAGCGAATCATGGGCTCCGAAGTGCTNGTCATCAACGCCCTGCGATTCGAGCCCCACAACTCCCACATGACNCTCGACGAAGCCCTCNCCATCGTAGGCCGCGTCAATCCCCGCAAAGCNTACCTCATCCACTTCTCCCACGATATTGGCCTCCACGCCCAAACCTCCCTCCAACTTCCCCCNAACGTCATCATGGCCCACGACACCCTCTCCGTCACCATCTGACCCATCCCCAAANAACAAAAAAATAACCCCGGCAGCAAATGATGCTCGCCGGGGTTGATTTATNTNTTNCGCCGCAGGATTATTTCAGCTGCGATTCGGGNTCGAGGTTNGCGCTTTCGATGTCGAGGAAGTAGCGGTAGGTGCCCACTTTGAGTTCTTCGCAAGCAGCGTCGTCGGCAACGATGATTGCCTTGGGGTGCATCTGCAGAGCAGAGATAGTCCACATCTGAGAGATGCCGCCCTCNACGCCGTGGCGCAGCGCGCGAGCCTTGTTGTGGCCGTTGACAATCAGCATCACNCTCTTGGCAGCCATGACAGTGCCTACGCCCACGGTCAGCGCAGTCTTCGGCACGAGNTCAACATTGTTGTCGAAGAAGCGAGAGTTGGCAATGATGGTGTCGCGGGTCAGAGTCTTCATGCGGGTCTTGGAAGTCAGCGACGAACCGGGTTCGTTGAACGCGATGTGGCCGTCGGGGCCAACGCCGCCCATGAACAGGTCGATNCCGCCGTAGGAAGCAATCTTCGCTTCATAGGCCGCACATTCAGCTTCGGGATNTTCAGCNTTGCCGTTGAGAATGTTGACATTTTCGGGAAGAATGTCGATCTGGTTGAAGAAATTGGTCCACATGAAAGTGTAGTAGCTCTGCTCGTGGTCGCGGGGAATACCGCAGTATTCATCCATATTGAAAGTGACAACGTGTTTAAACGACACCTTGCCCTCCTTGTTGAGGCGGATAAGTTCCTTATACATGCCNAGGGGAGAGCTGCCGGTGGGGCAACCGAGCACGAAAGGATGTTCAGCCGTGGGGTTAGCCTCGTTGATGCGGGCGGCTACATAGCGCGCAGCCCACTGCGACACTTTGTCATAGTTGGGTTCGATGATGAGTCTCATTGCTTTTTTTATGAAATTATGGTGATAAATAATGTCTGTCGATTCAATAATAAATGCAAAGTAACTAAATCAACCGCACTTTTACAACTAATCACCCGACAATTTGCACCCGCGCCACACGATTATTTTCAACATCGGCTTTTAACATTTTTAAATTCATAAATTCCTGCCCNATTACTTCCATTTTATCTGAGAAAAAAGTAACTTTGTGGAAAATATTAACCAGACTCAGATTATGAAAACCAATCTTAGCTCTCAAATCAAGCTCGACCAGATTCCGAGTCGCTACTACGACCCTCAAGGCGAGATTGAATTGACCGCCCTCACCCGCGAGGAAAAGGTCTACACCCGAATTTTTGAAACCAACGTTGAAGGAAGCACCTACATCGCCGTCAACATGGCCCGCTACATCAACCGCTANGTCAACGAAAACGGCAAATGCGTGCTCGCTCTCGGTGCCGGCAACAGCACCCACAGCGTCTACAACGAGCTCATCCGTCTCTACAACGACGGCGTTGTCAGCTTCGAAAACGTTATCATCTACAATATCAGCGAATTTTTCCCGCTGCTCCCCGAAGGCCCCAGCACAATGAAGCGCCTTCGCGAAGTNTTCGTCGACCACATCAACATCAANCCCGAAAACGTGCGCACGATCGACCCCGCCGTGACTAAGGAAAANATGTATGAATACTGCAAAGCCTACGAACAGTCAATCGCCGACGAAGGCGGCATCGACATCACCCTNTGCGAAGTAGGCTCGCTCGGATCTCTGGCCTTCAACGAACCGGGCAGCGCAGCTTCAAGCCTCTGCCGCCTCGTGCTGCTCGGCAGCGAAGCACGCCACATCATCGCTTCCGACTATAAAGTCGACAACGTTCCCACCACCGCCATCACCCTCGGCATNTCCAACCTCCTCTCAGCCCGTCGCATCGTGACCATGGCCTGGGGCGAAAACAAAGCCGCCATTGTCAAGAAAACGGTTGAAGAACCCGCATCGGTTGCNGTGCCCGCNTCATTCCTNCAGGGCCATCCCCATGCCAAAGTGGTCATCGACCTCCCTGCATCGGAAGACCTCACCCGCATCAGCAAACCCTGGAAAGTGACCTCATGTGAATGGAACGACAAGCTCATTCGCCGCGCCATCGTCTGGCTCTGCGAAATGACCGGCAAACCCATTCTCAAACTCACCGACAAAGACTACAACGACTGGGGCCTCGGCGAACTCCTCGCCCTCTACGGATCGGCCTACAACGTCAACATCAAAATCTTCAACGACCTCCAGCACACCATCACCGGCTGGCCCGGCGGCAAACCCAACGCCGACGACACCTACCGTCCGGAACGTGCCAACCCCTACCCCAAACGTGTCATCGTGTTCTCTCCCCACCCCGACGACGACGTTATCTCAATGGGCGGCACACTCAAACGCCTCGTTGACCAGAAACACGACGTTCACGTTGCCTACGAAACCTCCGGCAACATCGCCGTGGGCGACGAAGACATGATGCGCTACTTCCTGATGATGGACAAAATCGCCCCGATGTTTGACTTCAAGACCGACGGCTACGAAAAACTCTCAACCGGCGTTCGCGAATTTGTTGCCAAAAAGAAAGCCGGCGAAATGGACACCGCCGACATCCGCGAAATCAAAACCATGATTCGCCAGGCCGAAGCAACAATCGCCTGCAACTACATCGGCGTGAAACCCCAGAACATCCACTTCCTCCGTCTTCCCTTCTACGAAACCGGCACCATCAAGAAAGGCGAACTTTCCGAAGCCGACATCAACCGCGTGAAAGCACTCCTCGAAGAGGTGAAACCCCACCAGATTTTCGTGGCCGGCGACCTCGCCGACCCCCACGGCACCCACCGCGTCTGCACCGACGCCGTGCTCGCCGCCCTATATGAGCTCCGCAACGAAGACTGGATGAAAGACTGCCGCATCTGGATGTATCGCGGCGCATGGGCAGAATGGGAAATCGACCACATCGAAATGGCCGTGCCCATCTCCCCCGAAGAACTCCGCTTCAAGCGCAACTCCATTCTCAAACACCAGAGCCAGATGGAAAACGCTCCCTTCCTCGGCGACGACGACCGCCTCTTCTGGCAGCGCGCCGAAGAACGCAACCGCGCAACCGCCCAGCTCTACGAGAACCTCGGCCTCGCATCCTATGAAGCCATGGAAGCCTTCGTGGAATATCATCCCATCAAAGACTGATCTCCTCAGAGACCCTGAATAATAAAACACCATCCCGCAGCCTGCCGACGCCCCATGCGCCGGCAGGCTGCGCCGCTTTACACAGGATACGAAAGTCTATCTGCACAGTGAGTAGTGTTCCAGCCATAGTGGGCGCACCGGAGGTGCGCCAATAGTTGAAAACCCCAGGTGGAGAGGCACGAAGTGACTCGGAACCTGGGGACAGAAAGAATCCGACCCATAAAGTGAGCCTCGAAGAGGCGATGTTTTGTCAAAATTCAAAAGTAATTTATTACCTTTGTGAAATCATGAGTAAAACTATCGCGTTATATCACATTG
>JAAVDT010000033.1 GCA_014801655.1 Bacteroides sp. | reverse complement strand
TAAAGTTACAAAAACTTTTTGACATGACAAAGCCCCGGCTTGTGAAAGTCAGGGCTTTGTTTTATGTTTTTCAACATGTTACAAAAGAGGCTGCGCCTATTTTGACACAGCCTCTTTTGTTGATAGGAGTGTTTATGGGCTTATTCTTCTTCAGATTCTTTGACAAGGTTGAACTTTGCAGAGATTTCTTTCTGATCTATTGCTTGTCGTAGATTGAAACGTTTCTTTTGAGGGAGATAGCCATCGCGTTCACATGTAACCTCAATTTGTACATTGCCGGAGTTGTTGTATGTCAATCCTTTGATGTCAAACGCTTCAGTTGACTCATAGGGGGTTGTGCCAACGAAGTTTGCATTGGTGTTAGCAACGTCAGGTGTTGAAGACACAACTCGCCATGAGACATCAGCTCCCTGAGGTTTGGAAATTATATACCAGCGGATAACTGTGTGTTCAAGTGCAGTATTACCCGCACCGGTCACTTCTTTATTTTTCTCTTGACGTGCAGTTTTCGCAATTTTTAATTGAGAGGCAATGCGGTCCCAATCAATTCCATCAAGAGCTTTTTTAAAAGATTCACTGTATGGACGATATAAACTTTCAAGGGTATTTGCAGAACCACGTCCCATACTGGTTGTGGATGCAATTACCTGTTGATACTCTGGGTCAACTAACTCCCACGAGATAACCATGGCGCCAGATGATGAGAAGTTCTTTTTCTTTACATCGTATTCTCGTATTCTTAATCGAAAGTCCTTTATTGTGACTCTGAGTATGAAATCTGAGTTTGAACTTGTTCCTACTTTTAGTCCGAGATTTGTGGCATAACTGTCAAGATACTGTTCGGCACATGCCTCGGGGCTTTCTTCGAATGAAATGTTGGGTAGATTTCCAAGCTCTTTTGACGACAGTTCCGATAGATTCAGATACTGGTCGTGTTGAGCATCATTGCGAACTTGAATTCGAATGCCGTAGTCAAGGTTGCCATATCTTTGGGAAACGGTTGATCGTGTGGGAAGCTGAATACTTACCGGTTTGATTGTGGTGTTTTTCTTTTTTGCTTCGCACGGAACTACGATTGCAAGTAAGGCAAAAATAGAAAATAATGTTCTGAAAATAGAAATCTTATTCATCTTTAACGAGGTTGAATTTTGCTGATATTTCCTTTTGATCAATTGCCTGGCGGAGATTAAATCTCTTACGCTGTGTAAGGTATCCAGCCTTTTCGCATGTTACTTCAATCTGTACATTTCCTGAATTATTGTAAGTAAGACCTCTGATGTCGAATGATTCAGTGGATTCATAAGGAGTGGTACCAACAAAGTTTGAGTTAGTGTTTGCTACATCAGGGGTAGATGAAACTACTCGCCATGACACGTCGGCTCCCTGCGGTGCAGACAATATGTACCAGCGAATAACGGTATGTTCAAGTGCAGTGTCACCGTCTCCTTTTACCTGAGCATTTTTTTCCTGCTTGGGCTGACTGCTAATTCGAAGCATATCGGCAATTCGTTCCCAATTGATTTTGCTGAGAGCATCGGCGTAGGCTCTGCCAAATCCAGAACCGAATTGTTCTGAAGCAGCCAGTTTTACTGTAGATGCAACGGAGGTTGATGGAACAATTGTTTCGCCGGCTTCGTTGGTCAATCTGTATGTCAGTTTGATACAAATCTGAGCTGATGTTTTGTCAATCCATTGAAGCTGGAATTGAGAAATGCTGATGTTCAAACGGTAATCGGCGGTATTTGAGACCTCAAATCTCATTTGCTGCATATAAGATACGGTAGCATCTTGTGTGAAAGATTTCACCGAAGGCATAAACAGATATTTCGGGAGAAATGCTCGAGTTTTTTTGTCGAGGTTGTCATCGTTGTACATTTGTTCATTAGTAGTAACGGATGATTCAACAACGACTTTCACCGGTTTGTCGAGATCACGGAATGTTCTGGGAACACTTTGTGAATGCTGAGTGAGTTGAACATCCACCTCTTTTGGAAGCAGCATTTTGCTTGTGAAACATGATGTTAGACCGAGTGACAACACTGCAATAGAGGCCAGAATTGTTCGTGATAATAATTTTTTCATGACTTAGTTGGCTGTAGTGTGGATTTTGATGATTTTCGCAGTTACGGTTGCCTGATATTCAACAATTTTGTTGCCGGCATTTGTGGCACGAGTAGTCACAATCGGTTCAAGCACACCATCTGCGCCATAGTCCTTCACGACTTCAATCAGTCTCGCTATGGCGACTCGACGAGCAAACTCTTCTGCTTCGGGCATGTCGGAATAACTTGTGCCTTCGGGAAGAAGATAACCGAAATTGGCTGTCCCTTTGAATTTGCTGAGAGACCAACCGGCTTTCTTGTCGTATGAAAAATAATAGGCGAAATCTCCATCGCCACTTGTTACGACCATTGATTTGCCGGAATATTTTACGGTCACAGAGGCACTCTCAGAGACAGAAGCCATGATGTCGTAATCACCCTTTGTGAGATTTAAAGCCTGTGCGGGCACTGCTTCTGCTGTACTGACGGAGTGGGGAACGATTAGATTTTTTGTGCTGTTGCAAGATGAGATGCCTATTAAAAGAAAGGCAGCTGAAATGAATGATAAAATTTTTGTTTTTCCCATGATTGATTTTTTTGGGTGTTTAGGTGTTTTTTTTAGTGAGTCCTGAACATCATAAGTGGGACAACAAAAAAAGCGAGGACTCATACTTTGTTTGATTTTCTGAGGTATCGCCAAACACCTAAACACCCAAACAAGTAAAAGCCCACGCCTATAGCGTGAGCATTAACTTTTACTCAAGGGTGTTTTCTAAGNAANTTTGNCGATTTTCAGAAAAACAAGAATAAANNTAACGCNCTNTTATNTTNATATGTCCGTAANTAGAACTTTATTTCATTGGCATAAATCTTTTAGTGAGAAAAATGTATGGTGCAAATATATTGAATTTTATTTATTCNGCCAAATTCGCCGGTGGAATTTCGGNTGGNNNGGGGGTTAGAATTCGCTCGAGAAGTGGAAGCGGATCTTGGGGAAGTCGTTTTGGGCCATTTGGAGGACGTAGTTGGAGTCGGCGAGGAATACGTCGCGCCCTTCNCGGTCGGTGGCCATGAACTGGTGTTTGCGTTTTTTGAAGGCTTCGAGGGCTTGCTGGTCGTCGCTTTCNATCCAGCAGGCTTTGTAGAGTGAAATCGGTTCCCAACGACACTGTGCGCCATATTCGTGGAGCAGGCGATANTGGATGACTTCAAANTGGAGCTGNCCCACGGTGCCGATGATTTTGCGNCCGTTGAATTGGTTGGTGAAGAGCTGTGCCACACCTTCGTCCATGAGTTGCTGGATGCCTTTTTCGAGCTGTTTCGACTTCATNGGGTCGGTGTTTTCGATGTATTTAAACATTTCGGGCGAGAAGCTGGGCAGGCCTTTGAAATGGAGCGTTTCGCCGGAGGTGAGTGTGTCGCCGATTTTGAAGTTGCCGGTGTCGGGGATGCCCACGATGTCGCCGGGGAATGCTTCGTCAACGATGTTTTTCTTCTGNGCCATGAANGCTGTCGGGGCGGCAAATTTCAGGGTTTTGCCGGTGCGCATCTGTTTGTAGGGGGCGTTGCGCTCGAATTTTCCGGAGCATACTTTGACGAATGCNATGCAGGAGCGATGGTTGGGGTCCATGTTGGCATGGATTTTAAACACGAATCCGGAAAATCCCTCGTCGGAGGGGTTGACCCGGCGCTCTTCGGCCTGAACNGGGCGGGGAGCGGGGGCTATCTGCACGAAGCAGTCGAGCAGTTCNTTGACGCCGAACTGATTGAGTGCCGANCCGAAGAACACGGGTGCGAGCTTGCCTTCAAGATATTCTTCGACGTTGAATTCGGGATAGACACCTTCGATGAGTTCGAGGTCTTCGCGCAGTTTGGCGGCATCGGCTTCGCCTACATTTTCGTCGATGCGCGGATCGTTGACATCGGTGATTTCCACGCGCTCGGANATGGTCTGTTTNTTGGGAGTGAAGAGGTCGAGGGTCTTTTCGAAGATGTTGTAGACGCCTTTGAATTTCGCACCTATATTAATAGGCCACGAGAGTGGGCGCACATTGATTTTGAGCTCGGCTTCAAGTTCGTCGAGAATCTCAAACGGGTCGCGACCCTCGCGGTCGAGCTTGTTGACGAAGATAATCACCGGGGTGTTGCGCATGCGGCACACCTCCATCAGCTTGCGGGTCTGCTGTTCGACGCCCTTTGCCACGTCGACCACGATGATTACGCTGTCGACGGCGGTCAGTGTGCGATAGGTGTCTTCGGCAAAGTCCTGGTGGCCGGGGGTGTCGAGGATNTTGATTTTGTAGTCGCCATAGTTGAAGCCCATCACGGAGGTGGCAACCGAGATGCCGCGCTGTTTTTCNATCTCCATCCAGTCGCTGGTGGCGGTCTTTTTGATTTTGTTTGATTTGACGGCTCCGGCAATATGGATTGCACCACCAAACAGAAGCAGTTTTTCGGTTAGCGTTGTTTTGCCGGCATCAGGGTGGGAGATGATGGCGAATGTGCGGCGTTTTGCGATTTCGTCTGTTAGCTGTGACATGATTGCTTGCGGTTTGTGAGGTGGGTGGGGGAGGGTTGAACTTCGGGTGATGGTTTATTGGTTTTCGTTNTTTTGAATCTCGGCGATTACTTTGCGGAGGCTTTCTTCCCAGTAGGGGATTTCGATGCCGAAGGTGCGCTTGATTTTAGATTTGTCGAGCACACTGTAGTGGGGGCGCTTGGCCGGGGTAGGGTAGTCGTCGGTGGTGATGGGCGANACTTTGCAGGTGGTGATTCCGGCGATGCGATGGATTGCTTTTGCNAANTCNTACCAGGANATGGCGCCTTCGTTGGAGTAGTGGTAGATGCCGGGCGTCCATTGGCGTGCGGTCAGAATGCTGTAGATNGCTTGGGCGAGGTCGGCGGCCGATGTGGGTGTGCCGATCTGGTCAAACACTACNCGCAGCGAGGGTTTTTCCTTGCCGAGCTTCATCATTGTTTTGACGAAGTTGCCTCCGTGGGGTGAATAAAGCCATGCCGTGCGCAGGATGATTGCTTCGGGACANATCGAGAGCAGCGCCATTTCGCCCTTGCGTTTCGACGTGCCGTAGGCCGACACGGGATGCACCTTGTCGGATTCGGTGTAGGGCTGATGGGCGGTGCCGTCAAACACATAGTCTGTTGAAATGTGTATCACCTTTGCATTGCAACTCATAGCTGCCTGGGCCANATTCTGAACGGCNTCGGCGTTGATTCTGTAGCAAGGGGTCTGTTCGGTCTCGGCGCGGTTGACATCGGTGAATGCGGCGCAGTTGACCACGTGTGTGATAGCATTAGCTTTGAAGAACTCTTCGAGGGCNTTGCGGTCGGTGATNTCGAGTGTGTCTACGTCGGTGTAGACTGTGATGCCGGGGCAATTCTGCTCNAGCACCTCACGCATTTCTCTGCCTAACTGACCGTTGGCTCCGGTTACTAAAATCTTCATCATTAAAGGTTGTGGAATTTTGAATGCAAAATTAATCATTTTTGGCGAGATATTCAATTTCTCGNCTCCNGATTTGTTTAGAGTGTGTTTGAATTTAAACCAAATTAATGGTGAAGAGATTGTTTGATTTTTGATTTCATCACAAAGGATCTTTTGGGCGCTTTTCCAAACTTTCATCAGTCGCAATGCCCGCATTGCTCCTTCTTCAATTTTGAAAAATCACGCCAAAATCTCTCTTTGTGCTAAAATCATTTAAATTCAAACACACTCTTAAGTAAAGGTTAACAGAAGGGCCGGGAAGTGTTGCTAAATCGTAAATCGTGCATATTAAATATAATGGATTTTGGTTAATTGCGGAAAAATGAGTAACTTTGCGCGCGAAATTGAATTTTTAATTGATCTATGACTAAAATTCCAGTAGATGTCGATCTCCTTTTTGAGACCTCGTGGGAGGTGTGCAACAAAGTCGGAGGCATTTATACCGTGCTTTCAACGAAAGCAAAAAACCTTCAGAAGGTCTATAAGGATAAGGTGATTTTCATCGGTCCCGATGTTTGGTCGCCCTCAAATCCCTCTCCATATTTTATTGAATCATCAACCATTCTCAAATCGTGGCGCACTTCGGTGGAGCTGCCTCAGGGTGTGGCCGTCAGGGTCGGACGCTGGGATGTTCCCGGCAAGCCGATTGCCGTTTTGGTGTCGTTTGACGGAATGTATGCCGTCAAGGATGAGCTATATAAAAAGATGTGGGAGCATTTCGGCGTTGATTCGCTTCATGCCTATGGCGATTATGACGAAGCCTGCGCGTTCTCCCATGCTGCGGCGCTCGTTGTCGAGAGTCTCTACAAGCACCTCGCTGCTGATTCCCATAAGGTGATTGCCCACTTCGATGAATGGACCACCGGCATGGGCCTTCTTCTGACCAAGCTCAACTGCCCGGAAGTGGCCACGGTGTTCACCACTCACGCAACTTCCATTGGCCGCAGCATCTGTGGCAACGGCAAGCCGCTCTACGATTACCTTAAGGGCTACAATGGCGACCAGATGGCAGGCGAGCTCAACATGCAGTCGAAACATTCGCTCGAAAAAGCTGCCGCCACTCAGGCCGACTGCTTCACAACCGTGAGCGAAATCACTGCAATCGAATGTGAGCAGCTGCTTGACCGCCGTCCGGATGTGGTGACGCCCAACGGATTTGAACCCACATTCGTTCCTGCAAAAACTAAATTCAAAACCTGCCGCCACGCAGCCCGTCAGTCGCTTCTCGAAACAGCTTCGGCGCTGACCGGAAAGCAGTTTGGCGACGACACGTTCATCGTGGCCACCTCCGGCCGCTGCGAATATCGCAACAAAGGCATCGACCTTTATCTCGACACGATGAACCGCCTTCGCGCAACGGGAGTGAACCACCGGGTGCTTTCATTTGTTATGGTGCCGGCATGGTGTGACAAAGCCCGCGAGGATCTGACCGAAGCCATTGCAAAGCGCAATTTCTCCGGCCTTGAAAATCCGGTGATTACTCACACGATTCACAATTTCGACCATGACCCGATCTACAACCGCATCCGTTCGCTCGGATTCGGCGTTTCGGAGAGCGACAATGTGACCGTAATCTACGTGCCCTGCTATCTCAATGGCAATGACGGCGTGTTCAATCTGTCATATTATCAGCTCCTTATCGGTCTTGATGCAACAGTGTTCCCCTCCTACTATGAGCCCTGGGGCTACACACCGCTTGAGAGCATCGCTTTCGGAGTGCCGACCGTGACCACTTCGCTCTCCGGCTTCGGCCAGTGGATTCTCCACGGATTCACCGACAGCTTTGAAACGAGCGGCGTGAATGTGGTTGAACGCAGCGACAGCAACTATGATGCCGTTGTCGACAGCATCAGCCGTTCGCTCAGCTTCCTGATTTCAAGCGACGGCTCGGTTCGTGAGCTCATCTCGCGTCAGGCCATGGCCACTGCCGCCAAAGCAAACTGGTCGCTGTTTATCGACTACTATTACGAGGCGTTCGACATTGCGTTTGCCCATGCCCGTCAGCGAAACCAAGAGAAATAACCGTCAGCAGAAGGACGCAAAACCAACCTCTCTGACACATTATTATATATAATATAAAGCGAAAATTAAAAAACACTTTAGAATATGAAAATTAAAGTAAGTCAGTCAAACGCTCCCATCTTTCGTGACACCACGATTGTGGCCGAGCTTCCCAAGCAGCTGAAGCCGCTTGACGAAATTGCACACAACCTCTGGTGGGTGTGGAACAGCGAAGCAAAAGCCTTGTTCCGCGACATCCAGCCCGAGCTCTGGCGCTCTACGGGCGAAAACCCCGTGATGGTGCTCCAGCGCATCAGCTCCGAACGCCTCAAAGAAATCATCAACGATTCTGAAATCATGGCCCGCATCGAAAAGGTGTATGCCATGTTCAAGGAATATATGGCCAAACCGATGCGCAAGGATGTTCCCTCGGTGTCTTATTTCTCGATGGAATATGGTCTTTGCAACTGCCTGAAAATCTATTCCGGCGGTCTCGGTGTGCTCGCCGGCGACTATATCAAGGAAGCATCTGACAGCTGCGTCGACATGACCGCAGTCGGTTTCCTCTATCGCTACGGCTACTTCACTCAGTCGCTTTCAGTCGATGGCCAGCAGGTGGCCAACTACGAGCCCCAGAACTTCAATCAGCTCCCCATCGAGCAGGTGCTCGACGAAAACGGTCAGCCGATGATTCTTGAAGTGCCTTATCCCGGCCGCATCATTTATTCTCACGTTTGGCGTGTCAACGTCGGCCGCATGAAGCTCTATCTGCTCGACACCGACTTCGACATGAACAGCGAGTTTGACCGCCAGATCACCCACAAGCTCTATGGCGGCGACTGGGAAAACCGTCTGAAGCAGGAATATCTGCTCGGCATCGGCGGTGTGCTCATGCTGAAACGCCTCGGCGTCAACTCCACTCTCTATCACTGCAACGAAGGCCACGCCGCTCTTCTCAACCTCCAGCGTCTGGTTGACTTCGTTCAGGAAAAAGGTCTTGATTTCCAGACCGCTCTCGAACTCGTGCGCGCTTCGTCGCTCTACACCGTTCACACTCCCGTGCCCGCCGGCCACGACTATTTCGACGAAGACCTCTTCGGCAAATACATGTATGAATTCCCCGGCAAGCTCGGCATCTCATGGGCTGACCTCATGAATATGGGCCGCGAAAACCCCGACACCAACGAACGCTTCTCAATGAGCGTGTTCGCTCTCAATACCTGCCAGGAAGCCAACGGCGTCAGCTGGCTCCACGGCGAAGTGTCGAAGAANATGTTCTCCGGCATCTGGAAAGGCTACTCCTGGGAAGAAAGCCACGTTGGCTACGTTACCAACGGCGTTCACATGCCCACCTGGGCCGCTTCTGAATGGAAAGAATTCTATGCCAAACATCTCGGCGAAGAAATGTTCGANCATCAGAGCGATCCCAAATACTGGTCGAAGATTTTCGACATCGACGATGAAGAAATCTGGAACCTCCGCATGACGATGAAAAACAAATTCATCAACTTCGTTCGTCGTGACTTCAAGGAAAAATGGCTTGCAAATCAGGGCGATCCCTCAGCCGTGATGAAAATCGTTGACAAAATCAACCCCAACGCCCTCATCATCGGTTTTGCCCGCCGCTTCGCCACTTACAAACGCGCTCATCTGCTCTTCACCGACCTCGACCGTCTGGCCAAGATTGTCAACAACGAGCAGTTCCCCGTTCAGTTCGTNTTCTCCGGCAAGGCTCACCCCGCCGACGGTGCCGGTCAGGGTCTGATCAAGCGCATCATGGAAATCTCGCGCATGCCTCAGTTCCTCGGCAAAATCATCTTCCTCGAAGACTACAACATGGTGGTTGCCAAACGCCTCGTGACCGGCGTCGACATCTGGCTGAACACCCCGACCCGTCCTCTCGAAGCATCAGGCACATCGGGCGAAAAGGCCGAAATGAACGGCGTGCTCAACTTCTCTGTGCTCGACGGCTGGTGGTATGAAGGCTATCGCTTCGATGAAAAGGCCGGTTGGGCTCTTACCGACAAGCGCACCTACACCGACCAGGCTCAGCAGGACCGTCTGGATGCCGCCACCATCTACTCGATGCTNGAAAACGAAATCATTCCTCTCTACTTCGCCAAGAACTCCAANGGCTATTCACCCGAATGGATTCAGTATATCAAGGGTTCGATCGGCCACATCGCGCCTCACTTCACCATGAAGCGCATGATCGACGACTACATCGAACGCTTCTATGATCCCGAAGCAAAACGCTTCGACCGNCTNGCAGCTAAAGACTATGCTCTCGCCAAGGAAATCGTGGCTTGGAAAGAAGCGTTTGTNGATGCTTGGGACGGCGTCAAGGTGATTGACTTCAAGACCGAAGGNCCCGCCAGCGCAACCACCGGCGACACTCTCACCGCCGAAGCTGTTGTCGACACCAATGGTCTCGGCAAGAGCGTAGGCCTCGAATATGTTGCCTACCTCGTTGAAGACGGCGTTGAAAAGCTCTACGAAGTTAAACCCTTCGAAGTCGTTTCGGAAGAAAACGGCATCCTGACCTACAAGTTCAATCAGGAAGTCAAAGACGCAGGCGTTTACCGCTACGGTTTCCGTCTCGTTCCCGTCAACGACAAGCTGCCTCATCGTCAGGACTTCGCCTATGTGCGTTGGATTTAATTGACCTCTGCATGACGTTTGCATAACATCGGAAGCGATGTCACTCCGTAAACAACACGGAAATGACATCGCTTCCATTTTTTTGTTGATGTCGAATATAATCGCTATTTTTGCAAAAGCAAATTCAAGTTTGATTCTATGAAAAGAATAATGGATATGAGAGTGGTGGAGAACTGCCGTCTGCATCCGCTCTACTCTCTGTTGAAACTCACTCCCGCCGATGGCTCTGCGCTGCCTGCGACCCGCCCGGGTCAGTTTGTGCAGGTGGCAGTGGAGGGGAGCAAGACCACTTTCCTGCGTCGACCTATTTCAATCAACTTTGTTGATGCAGAGGCCAATCAGCTGTGGCTCCTCGTGAGAGTTGCCGGCGAAGGCACNCGTCATCTTGTCGAAACTCCGGCCGGCGAGCAGNTCAACATCGTGATGCCTCTGGGCAACGGATTCTCAATGCCGGAGAGCAAGGATTCGACGGTGTTGCTCGTGGGAGGCGGTGTCGGTGTGGCTCCGCTGCTGCAGTTTGGCAAAGAGCTTAAGGCCGGCGGNTTCAATCCTGAATTTCTGCTTGGCGCTCGTTCGCAGGCCGATCTCCTTGAGCTTGATGAATTTGCCCGCTATGGCGAGGTTCATGTGTCGACCGACGATGGATCGCGTGGCGAAAAAGGTGTAGTGACCCTNCACTCAGTGTTGCAGACACCCCGTTGGAGCCACATCTACTGCTGTGGGCCGGCTCCCATGATGAAGGCTGTTGCAGCCAAAGCGCGAGAGCTTGGCGCCGACTGCGAAGTGTCGCTCGAAAACATGATGGCCTGCGGCATCGGCGCTTGTCTTTGCTGCGTGGAAAACACGGTTAAAGGAAATGTGTGCGTCTGCACCGAAGGTCCGGTGTTTAATATAAAAGAACTGACATGGTGAAATTAGATGTAAATATTGGTGGTCAGCAATTTAAGAACCCCGTGCTGACTGCTTCCGGAACTTTCGGCTACGGCGAAGAATTTGCCGACTTCATTGACCTCTCCCGCCTTGGNGGATATATTGTCAAAGGCACCACACTCGAACCGCGTCAGGGCAATCCCTATCCCCGAATGGTCGAGACCCCCTCAGGCATGCTCAACGCCGTCGGGCTGCAAAACAAAGGNGTTGACTATTTCATCGAGCATATCTATCCCCGCATCAAGGCGATAGATTCCGTGCCCGTGGTCAACGTGTCGGGTGCAAAAATCGACGACTATGTGGCCGTGTGTCGCAAGCTCAGCGAACAGACCGACATCAAGGTGATTGAAGTCAACATCTCCTGCCCCAACGTCAAGCAGGGTGGCATGGCCTTCGGCACCACCTGCGAGGGAGCAGCTTCAGTGACCCGTGCGGTTCGTGAGGCATTCCCGGGCACCGTCATAGTGAAACTCTCGCCCAACGTCACCGACATCACCGAGATTGCCCGCGCCGTAGAAGCCGAGGGCGCCGATTCGGTTTCGCTGATCAACACTCTGATGGGCATGGCCATCGACGTTGAGCGTCGTCGCCCCTGCCTCTCCACCATCACCGGCGGCTTGTCAGGNCCCGCAGTGCGTCCCGTAGCCGTGCGCATGGTCTGGCAGGTAGCAAAGGCGGTCAGCATCCCCGTGGTAGGTCTTGGCGGCATCATGAATGGCCGCGACGCTCTCGAATTCATCCTTGCCGGTGCAACAGCCATTGAAGTAGGCACCGCCAACTTCATCGACCCCGCCGTCACCGTGAAAATCGTCGACTACATCACCGACTACTGCACCCGCCACGGCGTNACCGACATCCACGACCTCATCGGNGCNATCAANCGCTGACCCCGGCTCNGATAGTTGGCACATATCATTTTGAAAGAACTTTTTGCTGCCGCGNCGGAGATGACTTAAGTTCATCTNCGGCGCGGCGTGGTGACGTAGCTGCAAAAGAAAACCCCGACAATCATTGCCGGGGAATTCCTGGGTAGTATGAGTTGCTGTTTCGTTATTTCAAGATTGCATTGCCGGCTCCAGACATTTGCGATGCCTCGTTGCCAATATTGATTTTCTTTCCGAAACCAAATGTATANGTTGCTGAGACATTGATATAGCAGTGTCTGTTGGANCTGAATGTTCGTTGCACTAAATCGTAATTTNGGCTTGTCATTACCGATGAACCGCTACGCCAGTTCCATCTGAAAGGATTGGTAATCTGAGTTTGGAAACTCCATGATGAATTGCCCCAGCCGACAATTGCTGAGTAGGCGTTTTTACTACTCTCCCATATACCATTTATAAAGCCGGCGGCAGAAGACATGTTNGATTGGTACTGAACGCCAAAGTGCCATTGGTTAAGATAATAGAAGGATTGGAGATACCAGTTNAGATGCGACTTGGTCCAATCAAAGGGCTGTTCGTTCCTGACAATATTATGTGCCAGCTGGCCATTGATGACGAGGTTGTTATTAAGAAGTCTTGCAGTGCAGTTTATACCATAGCGGCCTTCAATAAATTTTCCCATCGGTTGCTGCACGGTTCGAAGAATGCCGTCAGCATTAGCTTCATATACATAAGCAAAACGATTGGTTGCAATGAAACCTGCGGCAAATGCGGAGATGTTGAATTTGTTGTTTGGTAACCATAGGTAGCTAATGCCGAAGTCATAACACTTGTAGGGTTTGAGTTGGGGATTGCCGGTATATTTCATCAATGGATTTGATTGAATTACAGCAGAGCTACGCACNGAAAGATCGGGAAACTGGCTGCTATAATGAAATTCTGCATTAAACGAGTTCTTATTATTGAACGAATATTGAGCTGAACCATCAAACCATGGGTGCGTGTTGTTTTCGGTAATATTCTCGGTTTTGGTTCGGTCGTATGTAAAGCCGATGCCCACACTGCCAAAGAACTTGTCGGAGGTATAGTTGTAAGCAACTCCGGGTCCGAGTCGGAAAAGTGTGAGCCTGTCGTCGGAAGATGAAGTGCCTGAATATTTGGTTTTACTATTATAGTAAAAGCCTTGTGTAAAGAGAGANAGATTTCCATACTTTCCGAAATCATGTTGGTAACGGAGGTTTCCACTGGCCTTATGTGTATTATCCAGGGCATTGTTGATATATTCAGATGATTGCCCCTCCGTGTATCTGCTATTCTGTTTAGAGTGAGAGTAGGAATAATAAGGTGCAAAATTAATGGTATTTCCATGAGGGAGGATAAAATTCCAGTTGCCTTCGTAAGTTATGTAGTTTTGCCGGTGATTTGTTACATTTGTGAAGTCTGTTTGCTGGAAATCGGCGGGAGTGTAATAAACAGAGCCGGCGGTGTTTTCTTTCGGATAATTGTCGAAAGTGGCACCGATGGAATTGCTGATTGAAATTTTGTCGGTGCGATACAGCGCCTTGAAGGTTGGCCAAAAATATCGCCTGCGAGATTCAGCATCATCCGTAATGGAATAGCGTTCGAATTGCTTGATCATGCCGTCAGACTGGGGCAGACGGTAAGTTTCAACTGTATTATTATAATCGTGACTGCCGTTGCGATAATATCCACCCACACCGAGGTCGTAGGTCATTTTTTTATACTGAAACTTGGAGTATAGGTTTAGTTCACCTGAATTAGCTATAAAGAACTCATTGGCAGTTGCTTTGAGATAACCGCCATATTCATATTTCTGCATTATGAAATTGATGACATGCGCACTGCCTTGAAATCGAGGGTCTTTGGGATAATCATAGTATTCCACCCTTTTGACATCAGCCATCCGCATACCTGAAAGGTCCTGCTCAGATGCCGGAAGAAAGTCAATATAAATGTCGACAGGGGAGCCGGTATTGGTCGTTACCGAATTACCCATACCGGGTGAGAGTTGTGGAATAGCCATGCGGTTGAGCAAGTCGGTTGCCGTTGGTGATGAATTTTTCTGTTTCGAGGTTGGTATGTAGGTTGAAACGGTTGCAGAGGTGGATTGAAGTTGAGCCTCTACCACAACCTCGTTGAGCTCTTGTGTTTTGATGCTATCGGTCATTGCAGATTGAGCCATCGCTCCCAATGGAAATAGCATAGAGAATGCCAATATACTCTGTCGGTTATTCATTTAAATACTCTGATTGAATTGACCGCAAAGTTAGATATAAGTCACGACTCTACACTCAACAAATGTTGAAATCGACCGCAGAAACTGTTTAAAATCTAAGTGCTAATGATTTTGAGAATATTTTCAGATGAAACTCGGCGAAAAGTGCCAAAAAGAGTGTCAAATTCAAGGCATATAGGAGTTGCTGTTTCGTTATTTCATAATAGCCGAAGATGTTCCCGATTGTTCTCCAACCTCATTGCCGTGCTGAACCTTTTTACCATAATTGAAAGTGTAGGTAACTGACAGGTTCAAACGGCGATGATAGTAGTTTCCACCTTGAAGATTGGTTTCGGAGTAAAGTGGTGCGCTGATTGTTTGTGTCGCACCAAGCCAATCGCTACGGAAAAGATTTATGGCAGTAAGTCTTATGTTCCATCCCGATTTACTCCACCCTGCAAGCAGTTGATAGAAATCGCGGTCTTTATAATAGGCAGCACGGTTGCCTTGTATTGTGCGACTCGGAGTTTGATAGGAAGCCTGAAAATAGAAGTTATTCAGGTAATAGGTCGCTGATGCATTAAAGGCAAAAGGATATTTCGACAAGTCATAATATCCTGTAAGCCGGTATAAGGTTATGGAGGGTTGCGCAGCAAGTTGTAATTTGTTATTTAACAGCTTGTAGTTAAACGATAGACCGAATGAAGTACGTTGATACTTACCATCGGATGTAAAACTTTTTAGAAGAGTATGCCCGTCTTGATAAAGAGAAAATATTGGTACAAATAAGTTGTATTCGCCAAAATATTGCGCATAAAAGGCAGCAGAAAAATTATTGCGCGGTATCCAATTATACTGCACGTTGAAATTAACTTGGCGCGATAGTTTCAGGTCAGGATTACCAGTCTGATACAAAAGTTCATTAACCTGCAAAACATTCGGAGTTTTTTCACTTGCACCGGGATAATTTGCCCCCAAGTGGACAAACGCGCGTAAAGAATGGCGGTTGGAGGGAGAATAAGCAACCGATGCATTAACGATGGGATAAACCTCGCTTACAGATGATGAATTGATTTTGTTACGTTCCCATTGTAGAGCGACATCTGCATTTACGTTCCAAAGTCGGCTGGAAAAGTTATAACCGATAGCTGCTCCGGCGTAACTATCAGAGAAATCGTTATTGTATAACGTAGAACCTGAATATGCAACGTCGTTACGGGTTGAACCTCCTGAAGCTCTTAAAAACACATTTTGTTTCTGTGATAAAATTTTATACAAAGTAGCAGAGCCTCTAACTTGCCACGCATTTTCTTTTGAAATATTTTCAATTAAATCATTGGAAAGCGAGGAACAATAGGTATAGTCGTAGTTAGTATGAGAATAATTCGCGGAGGGATTTATGTTTAAGTGAAAATTACGAGGAAGAATAAAGTAGTAGCTTCCTTGCCAAGATCCCCAGCGCGTAGTATAAGGCTCGTTTCTTGTATAAGTGTAGTCAGGGGAAACTCCCGGAGAAAATGACAGAGTTCCGTTGGTTTCTGCAAGAGGCGATTGGTCGAAAGTAAAGCCGACAGTATTGGAAATTTGGGTTTTATCAGAGTCATAAACAGCCCTTAAAGTTACCGGGAATTGGTTGTATTTGAAATGAGCATTGTCGAAGATTTCACTACGTGTTATCTCCTGTTGCATACCGTCTTCTCCTTGCAAGATATATTTACCGATATAAGAGGTTCCGACGTGTTTGTTATCGTGGTTTGAAGTTCCGGCATATAAATCATAACTCATACGTTTGTATGCGAATTTAGAATACACAGATGCGCGGTTAGATAAACCTACAAGGAAGTTCTCATTGAGAGTCAGCTTCGTATAACCGCCGTATTCATATCGCTGCATTATAAAATTTACAACGTGTTCGCTCCCGTTAAAACGTGGGTCTGTCGGAAAATCCAAATATTCTACACGACGCACATCAGCGGCAAGCAGACCCTCAATCTCCTGTGAAGAAGCAGGTAGGTAGTTAATGTAAATAGCANCATTNTGCCCTGACAAAGTAGTAACAGNATTATCCACAAGGTTAATCGTGATTTGAGGAATTGCCAGTTGTTGCAAAAGGTCAATAGCATTTTGTGCTGATGACTTTTGTTTCTTGTTGGGAATATAAGTTGACGAAGTGGCANAGGTTTGTTGCATCTGGGCTTCNACNACAACCTCNTTGAGCTCNTGTGTTTTGATGCTATCGGTCATCGCAGATTGAGCNATCGCTCCCAATGGAAATAGCATAGNGAATGCCAATATACTNTGTCGGTTATTCATNTAAATACTNTGATTGAATTGACCGCAAAGTTAGATATAAGTCACGACTTTACACTCAACAAATGTTGAAATCGACCGCAGAAACTATTTTATTTGAGTTTCAAGTCGAAGAACATAAAGCGGGTTTCCAATGTTTCCTCCGGGTTCAATTCCAAAAAAGCGCGTTCCTCCTGTTCGGTTTTATACAAAGGTTTGAACCCATTCTTTTCATAGAAATGCAAGGTCTTTTCGTTGTTGTAAGCGTCAACGACAATAAAACGGCATCCGGTTTTATTGTCGAAAGAGCGAAACCAACCTTTGAGGAAGTCGAGAATCTGACTGCCGATATTAAGTCCTTTGCCTCTATATTCGGAAGAAACCCCCAAACGACCGATAAGGACTGCGGGATAGTTCATTCCTCGTTTAGCATTTGTGATGCTGCGTTGCAGACGATTTCTGGCAGACCCTGCGATAAACTGCGCCTTGACGCTGTCGTTAGCCAAAGTAACCAGCCCTAAAATCTTCGATGGGTCAGCAGTGTTAATCCAGGCGTAGGTCTTTCCAAGCAATTCTGTTTCGTAGAGAAACGCATCTTTTGAAAAGAACTCGTCGAGGTCGCTGTCTTCGCAAGAAAAAGGCGCACAATAAGCTGCGACGTCAGCCGTATAGGGCAGCATCACAGCATCGCGTTCAAGAATAAAACTACCGGGGTTCATTATTTCTTATCCTTTTGGAGGAAAAATGAACTCGCGGGATTTTCTTAAAAATTCAGCTATCTGCGCTTCGCGTTCGGGCGACAGGCTGGGCGTAGGAAGTTTGCCGTTACGCTCTGCTTCCTCAACGAATGCTCTTGCAGATTCACCGGTAAGTACAGGTGATGAGTTTATTGTCATTGCCATATCAGAATCTGTTTTTAGAATACAAAGTTACAGCATTATAACAAATCACACAAGAGCCTGACTGTTAAAGGCTCGAAAATAATATCTAAGTGCTAATGATTTTTGAGAATATTTTTGGATGAAGCTCGGCGGAAAGCGCCAAAAGGATTGTTATTTTCTTAATCTGCTTAAATGGGTAGGGGTGATGTTAAGGACTGAGGCTATGTCTTTAAGCGAGAAAATCGAGAAAATGTCTTTGTGTTTTTCGATAAGTTCATCGTATCGCTCTTTTGCGGATTTAATGTAGAGGTCGATGTAACGGTTATAAGTGGTGTCGAAAAGAGCAATACTACTTTCGGCGATAACCCTGTATAATTCCTCATCCGATTTCATCAGTCCACTTATTTCATGTGCCGGGATACAATAAATCTCGCACGGAGTAACCGCAACTATTGAAACGCGCGATTTTTTTTCATATAAGGAAAATGGGAAATCAGCTACAAAACCGCCTGCAAACTCAAAACCGACAACCCGCTCGGTGCCGTCGGGGAGATTTACGACATATTTAAGCGAACCGGACTGAATGTAACCTAAATATTTGGCAATCCGTCCTTCTTCGGCAAAAAGTTCTCCTTTGTCATATTGGCGCAATATGCCTTTTTCGACACATAGGTTGCGCCAAAAGTCGGAGTCGATGTCGTCGTAATAAGTATTGAAGTTGGATGGTTTCACGATGTTGTTGGTATTGTTGGGGTTAGTCGCGGTAGTGGGAGGCGGCTATGCGGAGGCTTTCGGCCATGCGGGTGCGGAGTTGGGGAGGGGCTATTACTTCGAGGTGGCCGCCGTAGCCGAGCAGGAGGCGTTCGAGTTCGTTGTTGATCACTACTTTCAGGGATAGCTGTATGGAGCCGTCGCGAAATCGCTGTTCGACTTTCTGGGAGCTGTGGAAGGGTTTCGATTCGACGTAGGGTGCTTGCTGGCGGTCGACTTTGACAACTACACGCTTCGGTCGGTCGCTGATCAGGCGAGTGACGCCTATGGTGTCGTCGAAAAAGTGTTGGGGATCGAAATCGACACATTTTTTGAATGGCCGGTCTTTGGCTATTTCAACGGAGTGGATGCGGTCGAGGGCGAATATGTTGACTTGCGGGGCGTGGTTGGTGGCTTTTTCGCCGATGAGAAACCAGCGGTTGCGATATTCTTTCAGGAGATAGGGATAGACGATGATTGAATCCGCCGAGCGAGCTTTGAATGATTGATACACGATGGTGATGGTCTGCTGCTTGCGCACGGCGTCATAGATTGCTCCTATGTGTTGGCTGCCACGATAGCCGGCCACATGCTCCATGTCCATTGCGGGTGTGGAGGTGCCGGTGTGGCGTGAAATCTGCTCGTTGAGTTTGGTGNCTGGTGTCGATTGACGATGCGAGCTGGGGGAAGCATTGGAGCTGACGGAGGATGTCGAGCGCCGAGTTTATGGCNTCNAGGCCTTCGTCGTTGAGCGGAAGGTGGGTAATGCTNTAGTCGGGGTCGTCGTATTCGTAGTATTTGTTTTCGCGCACCACGATTGGTGCGTTGTAGCCCAGGCGGTCGCTGCGCATCAGGGCGAGGTCGTTTTGAAACGTTCGGCGGCTCACGGGGTTGGTGCGTCCNTCAAATTCAGCAAGAGCATCGGTGCAGGCGTCAATGAGGTCGTCGATGGTCCAGCGGCGATAGCGGTTCTGAAGGCAGCGGTCGATGGTGGANATGCGNATGAGTGCGGCNCGATTAATAGGCATAAGTAATTTTTTTCACAAATGTANCATTTTATTTTTAGTGCGCAAAATAGTTGCGCACCGCAAATTAAACTTTGCGGAAAANTTTGAAAAGATATGATTATAAAAGGAAAAACAACAACGGCTCGTGTCTTCACGGAGAATATAGAGCCATCGGCACTTGAATGGGTGTCGGCCTTGTGTGATGAGCNGGCAATGGAAGGAGTNGCGATTGTGCAGATGCCCGATGTTCATTCCGGCAACGGCTGCAATGTGGGCACTGCATATAGAGTNGGNGGTTATCTTAACCCTGATCATGTGGGGGTGGATATCGGCTGCTCGATTTCGATGCACCGATTGTCGGTNAATGTCGNCCCGGAGGATTACGCTCTGCTTGACCATCGCATCCGGGAGGCCATNCCGATGGGCAACGACATTTGCGCAAAAAATTCGCTTAATGAAAAGGAGTTGTTTCGATTTCTCAACTCGGCTTATCAGAGAGCGCGGTCGTGTGNCCCTGACCTGATAAGTGATGCGGGACGCATTGACGGNCGGTTTGTTTCTGATTTTTGCCGTAGACTGAAGCTCCAGGAGGGCATCTTCTATAAGAGCCTCGGGACGCTTGGCGGTGGGAATCATTTCATTGAATATGGCGAAGATGCCNACTCCGGCNCCGGATGGCTGACGATTCATTGCGGGTCGCGAAANTTGGGNGTGAAGGTGGCCAACCATTGGCACCGCATTGCTCAGAATCCCAAGCGGGGTGAACTNGCNGGCTATCTGTGGGGCGACGCTTTGCGGGGCTATCTGTCAGACATGGTCGTTGCGCAGGCTTATGCTCTCTATAATCATCAGATTATCCGCGACCGCACGTTTGCTATTCTNCGAAAGCTCTGCAAGGCAAAATGCACGGAGTCAATCGTCAGCTCACACAACTACATTGATGTGGCATCGGATGGTGAGGNNCTTACCCTGCGTAAGGGAGCCATAGATGCTTCGGCCGGGCGNAAGGTGGCCATTCCNCTGAATATGCGCGACGGTGTGGCCATTGGCATAGGCAAGGGCAATGAACAGTGGCTTTGCTCGGCGCCTCATGGNGCGGGGCGGACGATGAGNCGCGCACAGGCGCGTAAGCNGCTTGCAGTGGCGGAGTTTGAGCAGACNATGGCCGGCATTTATTCAACATCCGTTGGATTGTCNACCATCGATGAATCGCCGATGGCTTATAAGGNTTCGGAGGAGATTCTGNGNTTGATTGAGCCGACGGTGGAACTGCTGACTATTNTCAAACCNNANATNAANATTAAAGATACAGGAAGAGAATGAAAAAATANGTTCAGATAACGGCCGGACGAGGTCCGGTGGAATGTGCGCGCGCCGTCACACTTGTGGCTCGCGAATTGCTTAAGGATATTCNGTGGCTGACGCTTGCCGATTGCGAGCCNCACAACAGTGAGCCGGATTGTTTCATGTCNATGACTTTCGTTTCGGAGCAGCCTTTAGATCAGGCGGTGATTGAACGATGGCANGGAACGGCGGTGTGGCGGTCGACTAAAAACCGATTTCGCCCGGGNCANAAGCGCAGCAACTGGTTCGTGGGCATCAGCTTCATTGATGAAGTCACACTGCCCCGGGTCGATGATAGCGACATAGTCTATGAATCATGCCGGTCAGGCGGNAAGGGTGGACAGAATGTCANCAAGGTGGAGACGGCGGTCAGAGCCATCCATCTGCCCTCNGGCATCTCAGTGAAGTGTTCCGACGAGCGATCGCAGCTTCAAAACAAGCACCTGGCGCGCCGGCGACTGATGCTGAAACTTCAGCTCCACAACCGGCAGCTCATTGCTCNGAGNCGTNAGGNCGACTGGAGCCGCCACGATGCGTTGAGCCGAGGCTGTCCGGTGAAAAAGTTTTCCGGCCCGCTCTAAGAAACTGACGTCAATATGACTTCACATTCTAATTTTAATGNCCCGTGAGNTTNAGGTCCTCGACCGGGATTAGTTTTTTGACAATGGCGTAGATTGTAAGGCCGGCAGGNGAATGGATCTGGAGCTTGTTGGAGATGTTGCGCCGATGGGTCATCACGGTGTGGACNGAGACGTTGAGACTTGCGGCTATTTCTTTGTTGGTCAGTCCGCGCACCACTCCGATGATTATCTCTCTTTCGCGCGGAGTGAGTTCTTCAGCCGATTCNCGGTCGGCCGACTCCGATTTCTGCCCGGCTTTTTCAATCAGAGATTCAAAGGCCGCGAGGGATGNGAAGATGGATATGGTGGTGTCGAACCCCGAGCTGACCGAGGAGGGGAGGGCGGAGGTGTAGACGCCTGCCACTATNGTATGCTTCGGAGATGCGGCTCTGAGTTCTTCCAACGATTCGGGCGACAGACTCAGGGGGTCGGTGATGACGATGTCGGGCTTTGACTGCACNAGTGTCGCCAACCAGTCGTCGGCAGGCGAAACTATGCGGGTCGACAGTTTATGCCGGTAGGCCTGCGTCATCATTGCCGCGCATCCATTGGCAAGTATTGCCGAATGGGAAATGATTACTACTGACAGCTGTTTCATTGTTCCCGGNATTTATTGGCACNGCATTGTTCAATGGCGGAAATCATCGGAATNAGGATGTGATTTTCAATGTCGGTGTGGGAGTTAAGGTCTTCCTCGCAGGTGAAGATGTCGACCAGCACGTCATACATGCGATTGGGTTTTGACGTTGAGTAGTATCGCAGGATGATGTTTTTCAGGTCGGAGAGCTTTTCGCCCACTTCGTCATGGTGTTTGCGGAAGGTTTCGATGTTGTAGCCGCCACCGGAGGCTTGATTGCCGAGGCTGTGGATGTAGGGCCACACGTTGGTTTCCTCATAGTCGAAGTGCCTACGGACCTGCTCGACATATTGGTCGAAGAAACTGATGATTGCGGGATTTATGTCGTCGTGGGCGGCATCGAGCGCATTGAGCAGATTTGCTCTGATGTGAGGAAATTTGTATTGGAGGAAATAGTTGTGGGAATTGTGCAGGAAGTCAACTATGCCTATGGCGGCCTTCACTGTCGGGCTGACCGAGGGCAGCTTGCCAGAGAGAATGAAATTGACGATGAGCAGGAAGGTGTCGGTGTCGATTGATGACTGCGAGCAGACTTCGCCGATGGTCATGTTGCCAAATCCCAGAGGAATCGAGAAGCGGCTGAGAATCGGAATGATGTTGAAATCGCGCTCAACAAGGCTGACCATGGTGTCGGCCGAGGAGATGGGTTGCTGCGGATTGCGTGATTGCATAGGCCGGGAGGGGATGGAATTGGGTGAGAGGATTGGTAAAGGGTGAGGGATTGGTAAAATAAATCAGACCGAGCGGCAGGCGGCAGGTGATTCCGCAGGCTCGGTCTGATTCTTTATTAGTTCAGATTATTCGGCTGATTCTTCATCGGCCTTTTCAGCCGCTTCGGCAGCTTCATCCTGAGCGATTTCGTTGTCTTTAAACTCAGTTACGCCGGCAGCGATGAGCTGGTTGTACCACTGAAACACCTTGCGGATGTCGTTGGTGTAGACACGTTCGTCGTCGAAGTCGGGGAGGATTTCAGCGAAATAGGCGCGCAGGGCGTCATTGTCCATCGCCTTGACGTCAACGCTTGCACCGCCGGTCTTTTCTTTGATTTTTTCAAACACGTCGGCCAGGGGCACATCGCCGTCCATGGTGTAGATTGAGATGTCGCCCAGCGAAACCACTTTGTCGTGGGCATAGGCCGGAGTGCGCTTGCCGTTGGCCAGCGATTCAACAATCAGCATATTCTTGCCCTGGTTGACAAGACGAAACAATCCGGGGCGACCCGATATTGAAATTATTCTCTTAATCATGATTTGAATTTGGGGTGTTATTAATTTCGATGTTGAATTAATTGAGTTCGCAAATTTACTTAAAATTTCGTATCTTTGCAAACCATAAGTCAGACTTATCAACAAAACCGCCCGATGTTTTTCCTTAACTACCTGCGCGACATGCTTCAGCTCATCCTCTCCCCGGTAAAGGGATGGGAAGATGTGGCCATTGANGACTACGACTCCCGNCGNCTGCTNCTCAANGGCCTNATACCGCTCATAGCCGTGGCCGCCCTGACCGTTCCGGTCAAGGCNCTCTATCATACCGATGCCTCCATGGTCATCCTCCTGCAGCAGGCCATTGTCTGCTTCCTCAAGTATTTCGCGTCATATTTTCTGACAGCGTTCATCTTCACCCTCTATCTTCCCACCTGCATTGAAGGGGAGCTGAGCATGAAACGCTGCCTGACGTTTTCGATCTACGGCATAGGCCTNCTCGCTCTGGTCAACATCATAAAGAACTGCATACCCGTTGAGCTCGCCATAGCNTTCGTNATGCCNCTCTATGTGCTNTATATTCTTTGGCGCGGNCTGACCTACATGTCTATTTCATTCCAGGGTGTCGGCACCTTCATTCTGCTCATCATCTTCGGNCTCATCGCGCCCCCCTATCTGCTTCAATATCTCTTCAATNTCATTCTCCCTCAATATTAAACACACTCCACACGCTATGCAAAAAGCAAAATCCGACGTCAATATAAAAAATCGTCGAGCCACGTTCGACTACGCCATCTCCGAAACCTTCACCGCCGGCATCGTGCTGACCGGCACTGAAATCAAGTCGCTCCGCCAGGGCAAAGCAAGCCTTGTCGACACATTCTGCTATGTGGCCAACGGCGGAGTGTGGATTAAGAACATGTATATCGCTGAATATTTCTACGGCACCTACAATAATCACGANTCGCGCCGCGACCGCAAACTNCTNCTAACAAAAAAAGAGATTNCNCGCCTATCAAAGTGTGGTCGCGAAACGGGGATGACCATCGTTCCGATGCGCGTGTTCATCAACGACCGCGGACTGGCCAAAATGGTCATCGGCATAGGCCGAGGCAAGAAAGAATATGACAAACGCCAGTCNATCAANGAGCGCGAAGACCGTCGCTCGATGGCNCGGATGTTTGAGAAATAATCCTCCNCGACACCATTTGCCGAAAACTTACAACGGCACAACGCCAAGAATTTTGCGTTGTGCCGTTGATGCTTTANCTAATNTTTATATCGGGGTTTATTTCTTTCAGAGCAGCAATAAAATCATCTTGATTTTTTGGCGAAACAAATACCAATCTCTTTTTCCCATATCTTAGTCCTATTCTTTTTGCAGAGAGTGCAGGNGATGAAAGAANCGAGGAGCGATGCGTAATCTCGGTAATTTTGGAAATCGGCAAAGTCAGCCGGTATANAATGCCACACCGGATGTGGAGATAGCCTTCGCATATTGTGTAGTCCGTGTGCNNGAGCATGTCATACATAAGTAGCAAAGCCAGTCCCATAAANACTATGTCAATCAGGAGNATNGGTGTGGATTGATAACATAGANAGATGGAACCGAGGAATGCTATGGTATAANCTATGCAAAGCCACACAAACCATTTTGCTACTTTTGATTTATAAACTATATTCATGTATTTANACAATGTTANAGGACTTGCTCGGCGAGGAGGGNNTGGAAGGTGGTGTCGAGNTCGGTGGTCGNGGCCGGGGTGGGGGCGGNAGGTTTGCAGGCAGGTGCTTTTGACGGCGGAGAGCCAGCGGAAGCGTTCTTCGGGGGGAAGGAGGCCTATGGTGCCGGANTGGGGGAGNCCNTGGGCTATGTCGACCATCGATTGTGCCTGGCGCCGGAGGGCTTCGAGGGGGAGTTCGGAGCGGAAGGGACGGATGCGGTCTTCATTGATTGCTATGGCGGCTCGNAGCCAGCGGCGNCGCTTGCACATCATTATGAGGCCGATGTTGATGAATTCTTCGCGCTCNGGGGCGGGNAGGTAGCGAATCACGGCGTATTCATATAAGTGATTTTCTTCGCTCATCGATTGCTGCATTTGTGAAGATTTGGGAGTTATGGAAGCGGGTGGTGAGGAATTGGAGGTANGTCCGGCGAAGCTCGGATTCTGTCATGTCGACTTCGGGTCCCCATTGNAGCCAGTCGGAGGGAATGAGGTCGACGATTTGGCGGAAGTCGTCGTCGGAGAGCAGGCGATGGGCCAGGGCGTCGGCCTCCGGAAGCTGCGAGGCTTTATGGAGGAGCGAGTGGCGGGCTATGATTGAGCCGAAGGGGGTGAGGGGAGCTTCGGTGAGGTTGCGCCAGGAGTGGTGGAAATAGAGAGATGCGCCGTGGTCTATGAGCCAGACTTCGCGGCCATGCCAGAGGAGCATGTTGGTGTTTGCAGCGGTGCGGTCGACGTTGGTCAGGAATGCGTCGAGCCAGACGATGCGCGAGGCGAGTGCGGGGTCGACGGGGTTGACATAGGGGTCGAGGGTGAGGGAACCGCCGAGATAGTGGAGTCCGAGGTTTAGTCCTTGGCTGGCGCGGAGAAGGTCTTGAATCTCTTCGTCGGGCTCCGTGATGCCGAATCGGGAGTCGACATTGAGAAAGACGAGTTCGGGCACCTGCAGACCGAGCCTGCGGGCAATTTCGCCGCCAATGAGTTCGGCAATCAAGGCTTTGACGCCATGGCCTGCGCCACGGAATTTGACAACGTACTTAAATCCGTCATCAGCCTCGGCGAGGGCGGGGAGTGATCCGCCCTCGCGCAGAGGTGTGATGTATCGGGTTAGGGATTGGGTTCGGAGAGACATCAGGGACAGTTTCTTAGTTTTTGATGATGTTGATTTTTGCGGGCTTGGGCTGAGTGGCGGGCGGTGTGATGCCGTCGCGGCGCAGCAGGGCGTCGATGGTGGGGTCTTGTCCGCGGAAGCGACGATAGAGCTCGGCGGGGTGTTGGGTGCCTCCCTTAGAGAGCACATTGTCGCGGAATGCCTGAGCTGCTTCAGGAGAGAAGATGCCCTCTTCCTCGAACTTGGCGAATGCGTCGGCGTCGAGCACTTCGGCCCATTTGTAGCTATAGTAGCCGGCGGCGTAGCCTCCGCCGAAGATGTGGCCGAACTGGGGCGACACCATGGTGCCTTCAACCGCAGGGAACATAGACACTGAGGCTCCGGCTTCGGCTTCAAATGCAACGGGATCGGCCACGGGAGCTGTGGTGGTGTGCCAGGCCATGTCGACAAGTCCGAAGTTGAGCTGACGCAGGCAGGCATAGGCGGCGCCGAACTGCGAGGAGGCTATGATTTTGTCGACATACTGCTGGGGAATCGGCTCACCGGTCTGATAGTGGCGCGCAAAACCGTCGAGGAAGGCTTTCTGGGTGAGATAGTTTTCGTTGAACTGCGAGGGAAGTTCGACGAAGTCGCGATAGACGTTGGTGCCGGAGAGCGAGGAGTAGCGGGTGTTGGCGAGGAGGCCGTGGAGGGCGTGGCCAAACTCGTGGAGGAAGGTTTCAACTTCGTAGGGGGTGAGCAGCGAGGGCTTGCTCTCGGTGGGTTTGGTGAAGTTCATCACGATTGACACATGGGGGCGAGAGTTGGTGCCGTCGGCATCAATCCACTGGCCTTTGAAGTCGGTCATCCATGCACCGGGGCTTTTTGATTCGCGGGGGAAGAAGTCAGTGTAGATGACGCCGAGGTAGGAGCCGTCGCGGTCGGAAACTTCAAAAGCCTTGACGTCGGGGTGATAGGTCTCGATGGCGGAATTTTCCTTGAAGGTCAGACCATAGAGCTTGGTGGCGAGGCCGAACACTCCGTCGATCACATTGGATAGCTCGAAGTAGGGGCGGAGGGCTTCTTCATCGTAGTCGTAGCGGGCTTGCTTGAGCTTGTTGGAATAGTAGCTGTAGTCCCAGGGCATGAGGTCAATCTTCTTGCCCTCTTTTTCGGAGGCGAAAGCGACGATTTCTTCAAATTCGCGCTGCTGGGCCGGGCGGTAGGCATCGCGGAGGTCGTTGAGCAGTTTGTAGACATTTTCGGGCTTTTCAGCCATTGTGTTGACCAGATTGTAGTCGGCAAAAGTGGGGTAGCCGAGAAGGTTGGCGAGCTGACGGCGCTTGTCGGCAATCTGCTGAATGACTTCGAGGTTGGAGTATTCGCCCTTGATGTTTCGGCCGCTGTAGAGGCGGTACATTTTTTCGCGGAGGTCACGGCGGTCGGAGTTTTTCATAAAGGCCATGTAGGTGGGCTGGGCAAGGGTGAATAGATATTCACCTTCGCGGCCCTTCTCCTTGGCGGCAAGAGCGGCGGCCTCGACAATGCCTTCGGGGAGTCCGGCAAGGTCGGCNGNGGTCAGCCATATTTCATAGGTGTTGAGTTCTTTGAGCACATTCTGGCTGAATCGGGTGGTCAGTTCGCTGAGCTCGGTGTTGAGTCGGCGGAANGTCTCGCGGTCNTCGCCAACGAGGAGGGCACCGCTGCGCACGAAGCCGTCGTAGGTGGTCTTCAGCAGCATCCGGTCTTCGGGGGAGAGTTTCGACTGGTCAGTGTTATCCCAAACATATTTCACTCGTTTCCAAAGCTCGGGATTGAGGGAGATGGTGGTGGAATAGTCGGATAGTTTGGGAGAGATGCGCATTGAGATGTCCATCATTTCATCGTCGGTCATGGCCGACGACAGCGGACCGAAGATGTTGAGCACCTGTGAGAGAGCCTTGCCGGAGTTTTCGAGGGCAACGATGGTGTTGTTGAAATCGGGAGTGGCGGGGTTGGCGCAGATGTTGTCGACATCCTGCAGGCCGAGGCGAATGCCTTCATCGATAGCAGGTTCGTAGTCGGTCACTTTGATTTTGCTGAAGGGAACAGTGCCGTGGAGGGTGTCAAATGTTCCGAGAAGCGGGTTGGAGGTTTGTGCTTGTGTCATGATTGCAATTGTTGAGATAGCTGCACACAAAAGTTTTTTCATGCAAAAATATATTTTATGATTATTCTCTGAGGTGTCATGAGGCGATGACTGCATCGGCCACTATGTCTATCATCTGATTGTCGACCCCGGCTTTGAGCAGGTTCGNGCGGTCGGCGGCCAGATTTTTGAGAAACTCGTCGCGCCCTGACCGGGGAGAGTTTTCGAGCGAAAGGCGATAGAAGTTGAGAGCTTCGCGATAGCGCTTCAGGGCCATGTGGAGATGTCCGGCGTTGAGATAGTCGGTGGCGTCGGGATCGGAGGCAAGTATGCGGCCATAATAGTCGGCGCTGCGGTCGTAGTCGCCGGTCAGGAACAGAGACCAGGCGATGGGGCGGAGCACCTTGGACGGATTGGCCGACAGGTATTCGGCCTTAAAGTAATACTTCAATGCTTCTTCGGCATTTCCCAGCGACAGAAGGCAGTGGCCGAGGTTGGTGGCCACATTGATGTCGTCGGGTTTCTGACGCTCGATTTCGCGGTAACATTCGAGGGCGGCCTCGTTGTTGTCGGCCAGGCGATAACACTGAGCCAGGCGACGCAGAGTCCAGAGACTGTCGGGGCGGAGCATGCGGCTTTGTTCGTAGGCCTTGATGGCTTCATCGATGTTGGCCGTCTGCTGATGGCAGTAGCCAATCTTCTGAAGCAGTTCGGCCGAGGGTGTCTGCGACTCACGGATGATTGAAAATACTTCGAGCGACTCGCGATAGTAGCCCCGGCGGAAATAAAACTCGCCGACAAGGCTGAGGGTGTCGGTGTTGCGCAGTGTGTCGGCAAGCAGCCCAACTGCAGCAAGGTTGATCGGCGACGCAAACGGATTGGGAAATTCGTTTTTGCGACGGTAGAGATTGAAGAACCGGTAGAGATCCTGCACATATTTGTTGACCATGCTCTTGCGGTCGGTGGCCTCCGGATTGAGCTCGGAGCTGCGGAGCTCGGCAAGGTTGACATCCTGCAATTTAAACTGGCTCAGCATCATGCGGCGGTTGGCCGAGGGAATCTGCTGAAGCGAGAGCACGATAGAATATTTGTCGCTGTCGCAGATTGCGGTCGATGCGCGGATGATTTCAGCAATGTCAGCGGCGGTGTCGTCGAGCACTGCAGCCACATCGCTCTGCTCTGTGAAGAAGGGGAGAAACCAGTTGGCCGGGTCATTGAAAAAGCTGAATCCTTTGAGCGGGGCAAAGGTGCTCATCATCACGTCGCTGCCGTCGCTCTGCAGGTCGTTGAGCTCGCGGAGTTTTTCGGTCAATCCGGATTTGTCGAGCATTTCGGCCCATTCGGGATTTTCTTCAAGCGACATCATCTCCTCGGCATCCTCAATCGATGGCATATTTTTGAGAATTTCAGGGCGCATCTTCATCATTTCGGGAATGATTTCATCGCGCAACTTGCGGGAGATGCGCTCAGTGTCGCGTGTGCGCACCAGCTCCATATAGGCCATGCGGAGATCTTCGCTCCAGTCGGGCGAATCCTTGACGGTGGCAAATGCTTCAATAAATCGGCGTCCGGTCAGCGAGTCGCGGTGGCGCCACATGCCAAGCAGCAGCCCCACGAGCGCACGCATTGAAACCTGCCGCGCGCCGGAGAGATAGATGCGGGAGAGGAGTATCAGTTTTTCTTCATCGAAATATTCCAAAATGCCGAGAGTCACTGCCGAGACAAGCAGCAGGCGGAAGTGGTCGGGGAGATCCTGACTTTTAACCGCGGCTTCAAATATGGCAGCGGAGTCTTCGCCGGAGAGGGGATAGCTTGTCCAGACGAGGTTGAACAGCCGGCGGGCAGTTGCATCAGCCTCAGTTGCAGCGGTCTTGTCGGGTTTCTTGCCGAAGAAGGAGCTACGGGCAAGTTCGGCGTATTGACCGGAATATCTGTCGATAATCTTGGCTATGGATGAGTCGGGTTGCATCTGCTCGAAGCGCAGGATGCCGAAATATTGCCGCGGCGATTCGGGGATTTCGCAGTGACGGATAATGGCGGTTGCCACACGGCGCATGCGGTTGTAGATGTCGGCAATCACCGATGCGCGTTGCGGATCTTCATAGCCGTTGATAGCATAGTCCGAAAGCAGAGAATAGCTCTGCCGGATATTTTCGATTTCTTCCCTCATCTGCCAGGGCGCGGCGCAAACGGCGGCCATGGCATCAAGGTGGCCCAGCGCCTCGCGAACATGATGTTCGGCCAGAGAGCGTTGGAAGTGAAGAAAAGATGTCTGGATTTTCTTTGAAGTCGGTGTCATAGAATAAATGGAGGGGTGCGAGAGGAGTTTCGCTGATTACAAATGTACGCAAAAAATCAAACAAAAGTCGTGCCAGAAAGCATTCTTTAATAGATTTTTTATTATTTTTGTCGCTATGGAAGATTTCACCGACATAGATTGGCTGTGGATTGACGCTAATCTTAACGAAGATGTCAGTCGCCTCAGACTGAAACATGGCTCGGACCGGAAACGAATGTTTGAGATTGTGCAGATTGACTGCCGTCAGCGCTATCGGCGAAAACTTGCCGAAACGCTCCGGCGCTATCCCCGATTTGTTTTCGATTCTACCCTTGCAGGAGAGCAGTCAACCTCTGATTTGCTTGCCCGGTTTCATGCNTCGCTTGTGAGGAGTGGCGANAAGGTGCTCGACATGACNGGCGGACTTGGAATTGATGCCTTGCATCTGGCTGAGGCCGGNGCAGAGGTGNTNATGGCGGAACTGGATGAGCANCGGGCATCGTGTGCCCGGCACAACGTCAGACTGCTTGANAGCGGAAACCTTTCTGCCGTGTGTGGCGACAGCGTTGAATTGCTTAAAGGATGTGCNGACGATTCTTTTGATGTNATTTACATNGATCCCGCTCGCCGTGGCGAGCATGGAGAGCGTCTTTACGCCCTGAGTCAATGCCGCCCCGATGTCACGGCGCTGCTCGATGAGATGCTCCGGGTTGCTCCGACCNTTATTATCAAGGCTTCNCCGATGCTCGACATTACTCAAATNNGNCGNGANNTNCATTCNATTAGCGAAATCGTNAGTGTCGGCACTCGCGATGAATGTAAGGANNTGGANATTATCTGTCGGCGCGACCGGNATGACGATTGTCATCTCAAGGCTGTGACCATTCTCTCAGATGGTCNAANAAGNGAATTTGAACTCATTAANNNGGATGAATCCATTGCCCCAGGATGTGCGTTGCCAAAAGTCGGAGGATATATTTATGAGCCATATCCGGCGGTTGCCAAACTAAATGTCGGGCGGGAAATATGCAGTCAGACGGGAGTACGGCAGATTGCAGCCAACACACATTTCTATGTGTCAGATTGCTTTAACGAACTGTTTCCCGGGCAGGGATATGAGATTACCGACCTGAGTGTCATGAGCAAACGGACACTGAAAGAATTGGCGCAAAAATATCCAAGACTGGATGTTACGACACGCAATTTCCCCATGACGGCTGCCGAGCTCACCAAGCGAATGAAGGTGAAGCCAAGCGGCATCATCCGCCTTCTTGCCTGCAAGGATAGTGGAGGGGAGAATCTGCTGATTGTTTGCCATCGACCAGCCGAGGACTAAGCGTGAATTCAAACACACTCTAACTCTTTTGATTAAACGTAAAAAAACAGCAGCCTGAAGCGATGAAGCGACAGGCTGCTGTTTTGTTTGGTATAAATAATGCGGAGATTATTTTTTCTTGCGGTTGCCGTAGCGGCTCATGAACTTGTCTACGCGGCCGGCAGTGTCGACGAGTTTCTGCTTGCCGGTGAAGAAGGGGTGAGAAGAGCTGGTGATTTCAAGCTTCACGAGGGGATAGGTCACGCCATCAACTTCGATTGTTTCTTTTGTTGCAATTGTCGAACGAGTGATGAAGATTTCTTCGTTTGACATATCTTTGAACACAACTTCACGGTAGTTGGAAGGATGGATATCTTTTTTCATCTTAATTTGTTAATTAATCTGTTTGTTAATCAAAGTTTTAAAATTCCGCTGGTAAGGCGTTATTTCGTAATGGCCTGCAAATTTACGCATTATTTGTGTAANATACAAGCGATTGACGATTTTTCTGCCNNGGAATGANATATTTTAAGTGTTTCCGAGGGGAANTGGCCTCGGAAACACCTTATANTNATAAGTTGACNCCGTTAGTCAGCGAGCTCAATGAGGGGAGCATCGGTGCCCACAACTTCATCTTGCTTAACGAAGATGCGCTTGATNACGCAATCTTTTTCAGCTTCAACGTCGTTTTCCATNTTCATTGCTTCGTAAACGAGNAGGATGTCGCCCTTCTTCACTGCCTGACCGGGCTTAACGTTGATGGCTACNACTCGGCCACCCATGGGGGCTGAGATAACTTCGCCGGTGATGGGTTCAACGGGTTCCTGAACTTTNACNTCTTCTTTGACTTCGGGAGCTTTCTTGGCATTTTCAGCGTCGAATTCTTCCTGACGGCGACGACGGAGGAATCCGTTGGCCACTGTGGGGAGAAGCTCGAGAAGGAGGTATTCTTCGTCGTTCTTGGCAAGTTTCACACCGCCGAGATCTTCGAGCACGGGGTTTTCGGGCTTGCGGTAAGAGTCNACGTCGTAGGGGTGTTCGGTGGCGTCGCCGGTGATTTTTTCGCGGAATGCGGGGTCGATGGCAACGGGGGTGTGNCCGTATTCACCCTTGACGAGTGAGATGAACTGATTTGAAGCGTTGGAGTAGTCGGGGTTGCCTTTCTTGCGGTCAAGCGCGAGGCTCACGGCCTGNCTGCCTACAATCTGGCTNGTGGGAGTCACGAGGGGCACGAGACCTGCGTCGCGGCGCACCTTNGGAATCAGGCGCATAGCGTCGTCGAGAAGGTCGGATGCCTGAAGAGCTTTNAGCTGGGCGACCATGTTGGAGTACATACCGCCGGGCACTTCTGCTTCCTTAACGAGTTCGTTGGGTTTGGGGAAACCGAAGTAGTCTTCGATNGCATGGCAAGCATCGAGAAGGCCTTCTTCATCGTTGGCTTTNGCACATTCGATTGCTTTAACAAACAGTGCGTCGATTTCGGCGGGCAGTTTGTCGTTGAGCGGATCGAATGCGTTAGGCATTTTGGCGAGGTCGAATTCGGCAAGTTCCTTGCGGGCGGTGAGAAGTTCGTTGCGGATTTTGCCAACGGCTTCCATGTTGACGTCNACTTCGATGCCCATGTGCTTGGCAAAGATGTAGATGAGTTCGAGCGCGGGAGCTGCTGAACCGCCGCCAAACCACCAGATGTTGGTGTCGAGAATGTCGACTCCGTGGAGCATGGCCATCACGGACGAAGCGAGGCCGTAGCCGGGAGTACAGTGGGTGTGGAAGTCGATGTCGACTTTAATTTCCTGTTTCAGGCGTGAGATAATNGAAGCGGCCTTGGCGGGGTTGACAAGACCGGCCATATCNTTGAGGGTGATGATCTTAGCGCCGAGAGCTTCCATCTGCTTGGCTTTGCCTACGAAGTAGTCGTCGGTAAAGATTTTNTCAGGAGCTTCGGGCTTGGANGCAAACAGNGCCTTGAGTTTGGCCACGAAGCCTTCGGGCTTGGCGGGCTCTTCCTCTTTGGGGTCGACGGTGTAGCAAACGGCGCCGTCGGCAATGCCGCCCAGTTCGCTGATCATGCGAATCGAGTCCTTGATATTGTCAATATCGTTGAGCGCATCGAAAATACGCATCACGTTCAGACCATTTTTGATTGCTTCTTTATAGAAGCCTTCGAGCACACTGTTGGGGTAGGGGACATAGCCGAAGAGGTTGCGGCCGCGCGAAAGAGCGGAAAGCAGCGATTTACCCTTCATGGCTTCGCTTGCCTTGCGCAGACGGTTCCAGGGAGATTCGTCGAGATAACGCATCACTGAGTCGGGGATTGCTCCACCCCAGACTTCCATGATGTAGAAGCCGGCGNTTTCATATAAAGGCAGCAGGCGGTCNATTGTGGCCTGGCTCATACGTGTGGCAAACAGCGACTGCTGACCGTCACGCAATGTAAGATCTCTGATTTTCAGTTTACGAGATTCCATTTTACACTATGTTTTGGTTATTACTTATCAAATTAGTCTACAAAATTAGGACTTAGAATTTAAATATGGAAATTTTTCTTTAATTTTTTGCTTCCTCAAAGTTGAACTCAATCGCGTTGGCGACTTTCTCATCAAGCAGTGCGGCGCGGAGCACATCGGAAATGTCGCGCGCATAGATGAAATGCAGCCCTTCGATGTAGGCGGGTGCGATTTCNTCAATATCCTTCTGATTGTCAGCCGACAGGATGATTGTTTCGATTCCGGCACGTTTGGCGGCGAGTATTTTCTCCTTGATACCGCCTACGGGGAGCACCTTGCCGCGCAATGTGATTTCGCCGGTCATGGCCAGGCGCGGATAGACTTTGCGCTGGGTGAAGGCCGACACGAGCGAGGTCACCATGGTGATGCCTGCCGAAGGCCCATCTTTGGGGATAGCTCCTTCGGGCACATGGATATGAACCGTGTATTTTTCAAACAACTCCTGAGGAATGCCGAGCTGATCGGCATGGGAGCGGATGTATTGCATGGCGATTATTGCCGACTCCTTCATGACGTCGCCGAGATTGCCGGTCAGGGTGAGTTTTTCGCCTTTGCCTTTGGCGAGCGATGATTCGATGTAAAGTATTTCGCCGCCAACAGCCGTCCATGCAAGTCCGGTCACAACACCGGCATAATCGTTGCCCTCATATTGATCTTTGAGACGCTTCTCGACGCCGAGAAATTCTTTTATGTGGGCAGGCTTGATTGTGCGGGTGATTCGCTGCCCCTTCATCTTGCGGACCACAATTTTGCGCACGATTGATGAAAGAAGTTTTTCAAGTTGTCGCACACCGCTCTCGGAGGTGTAGGACTCGATGATTTTATCGATGGCTTCGCGGGTAAATTTGATGTCAGACGGCTTGAACCCATTGGCTTTTAATATCTTCGGAATGAGATGACGGATAGCTATCTCTACCTTTTCCTGCTGCAGATAGCCTGAAAGTTCGATGATTTCCATGCGGTCGAGCAGCGGTTGNGAAAGCGACGACAGGGAGTTGGCCGTGGCAATGAACATCACGTCTGACAGGTCGTAGTCAATATCGACATAGTTGTCGTGGAAACGGGAATTCTGCTCCGGATCAAGCACTTCAAGCANTGCTGCNGAGGGGTCGCCCTTAACGTCTGACCCCATCTTGTCTATNTCGTCGAGCAGAATCAGCGGATTGCCTGTTCCGGCGCGACGCATGGCGTCGATNATTCGGCCCGGCATTGCTCCGATATATGTGCGGCGATGACCGCGGATTTCTGCTTCGTCATGCACNCCGCCCAGAGCCACNCGCTGATATTTGCGACCCATGGCTGAGGCTACCGACTGACCNAGAGATGTTTTGCCGACACCCGGAGGACCCACAAGGCAAATGATGGGCGAACGGCCCTCGGGATTGTGCATCGTCACNGCAAGCTGCTCAATGATTCGCTCCTTGACNTTTTCCAGCCCATAGTGGTCGGAGTCAAGCACGTTTTCCGCCTCTGTCAAATCCGAATTNAAAGCGTCTTTGTTTGTCCAGGGGAGNTTGAGCANCAGGTCGAGGTAGGAATACTGAACCGAGTAGTCNGGACTCTGCGGATTGAGGCGCTGCAATTTTTCAACCTCGCGTTTGAACACGGCGGCCACNGACTCCGGCAAGTTTGCTTTCTCTGCGCGTTGGCGCAGCTGCGAGGCATCGTCGTCATCGCCATAGATTTCCTGACGGATCACCTCCATCTGCTGCTGGAGCATAGCCATGCGTTGCCCTTCGTTAAGGCTCTGACGGGTACGCTCNTGAATATCTTCGGCCAAATTGACCATCTCCTCATTCTTNGCAAGCTCCACGAGCAGNGCAAAGCCGCGTTCNTTCAGATTGGGTTCCTGAAGGAGCGTGTTCTTGATTTTTGANGCAAACGGAGCNTGGGTGGCCACGAGGTTGACAATGTCGGTGGTCTGACGGGTATTTTCCAGATTGAATGCAAGTTCGCTCGGGCCGTCGGAGGTCTTGTGCAGAATGTTNAGAGCCGTCTGTTTGATGGTGGAAATCAGGGCTTCTACTTCTTTGTCGTTGTCGGCCGGATTCTCTTGAGCCACAATCTCGACATTGACTGTGCCGGNTTTGTCGCCGGGGCCGAGAACCTTGATGGTGCGCAGGCCATGGAGAATGGCGGTTTTCGGNCCGTCGGGAATTTCAAAAACCTTCACAACGATTGCTGCAACGCCATAGTCATACAGATCGCCGGGAATGTCGGGATTTTCTGTCGCCGGGTCTTTCTGACAGATAATGGCGATGGGCGTTTGAGTGCGCGAGGCTTCTTCGGCNGTGCGAATCGACATTTCGCGTCCGAGAGAAATCGGGTAGGTCACTCCCGGAAACANGACGAAGTCGCGAGTGGGGAGCACCGGAAGNTTNTCNGTCGGAATCTTTTTGATTTTTCCTTCGCTGACGTCAACCTGGCCAAGAGAGACGATATGTTCTTTTCTTTTAGTCATTNTCGGTAGTGTTTTTTTGACGTGGGTGTGAGGGGAGAGAGNCCGGGAAAATCCTGCTCCCGGCAAAAACGGCTTCAAAATTACTAAAAATAAACGAAAAATTCCCCTTTCGCTTATATTAAATAATGTGTAAGGCGGAAAATTGGTGAAATATTCAAAATTATGTTGTGTAACATATTCAGGAAATGGTGAAAAATGAAAATAAATTACTACTTTGCGGTCGGAAAACGAGATAAATTCTCCNGGTTTTCCCCGTGAATAACTAACATTCGTCACCTAAATCTCTGATAACATGAAAGTTTATCAAACCAACGAAATCAAAAACATTGCCTTGCTTGGTAGCAAAGGCTCCGGTAAAACCACACTCGCTGAAGCAATGCTCTTCGAGTGTGGAGTTATAAAACGTCGTGGCACGGTTGAGGCTAAGAATACTGTAAGCGATTACTTCCCCGTTGAAAAAGAATACGGATATTCGGTCTTCTCAACCATTTTTTATGCCGAATTTCTTGGAAAGAAACTGAATGTTATCGATTGCCCGGGTGCCGATGACTTCGTTGGCAATGCCATCACTGCGCTCAATGTCACTGACACCGGCGTGATTGTAATCAACTCTCAATATGGTGTCGAAGTGGGCACTCAAAACATCTTCCGCACGGCTTCTTCTCTCAATAAGCCCATCATTTTCGCTCTCAATCAGCTTGACGGCGACAAGGTGGACTTTGANAATGTCTACGAACAGATGAANGATGTGTTCGGCAACAAGATCGTGCTCGTGCAATATCCTCTCGCAACGGGCGCNGGCTTCAATGCCATGATTGACGTTCTTCTGATGAAGAAATACTCTTGGGGCCCCGANGGCGGTGTGCCCGTGATTGAAGAANTCCCCGAATCGGAAATGCCCCGTGCGCTNGACCTTCACCAGAAGCTCGTGGAAGCCGCTGCTGAAAATGACGAAACTCTGATGGAGAAATTCTTCGACCAGGGTCATCTGACTGAAGATGAAATGCGCGAAGGTATCCGCAAGGGTCTGGTCGACCGCTCCGTATTCCCGGTGTTCTGCGTCAGCGCTGCCAAAGACATGGGCGTTCGCCGCATGATGGAGTTTCTCGGCAATGTGGTGCCGTTCGTTGAAGATATGCCCGCGCCCGAAACGGTTGAAGGTGAAGAAGTCGCTCCCGACTCCAACGGTCCGCTCAGCCTCTATATGTTCAAGACCACTGTTGAACCCCACATCGGCGAAGTCAGCTACTTCAAGGTGATGTCAGGCACTCTGACTCCGGGTGTCGATCTTGACAATGTGAGCCGCGATTCCAAAGAGCGCATCGCTCAGATTTTCTGCGTGTGCGGTCAGATCAAAACTCCGGTCGACAAACTTTGCGCCGGCGATATCGGTGCCACGGTGAAACTCAAAGATGCCCGCACCGGCAACACCCTCGATGCAAAGGGCTGTGACTACAAGTTTGACTTCATCAAATATCCCGCGCCGAAGTATTCGCGTGCAATCCGCCCCGTGACCGAAAGCGATGCAGAGAAACTCGCCGGCATCCTGACCCGCATGCACGAAGAAGACCCCACATGGGAAGTGGAACAGTCGAAAGAGCTCAAGCAGACCATTCTCTCCGGCCAGGGCGAATTTCACCTCCGCACACTCAAATGGCGCGTTGAGAACAACGACAAGCTCCCCATCATTTTTGAAGAACCGAAGATTCCCTATCGCGAAACCATCACCAAGGCCGCCCGTGCCGACTATCGCCACAAGAAGCAGTCGGGTGGTGCCGGCCAGTTCGGCGAGGTGCATCTGATTGTTGAGCCTTACACCGAAGGCATGCCTGCCCCCGACACCTATCGTTTCGGCAACCAGGAATTCAAGATGAATGTCCGCGACACTCAGGAAATTCCTCTGGCCTGGGGTGGCAAACTCGTTGTCCACAACTGCATTGTCGGTGGCGCCATTGATGCCCGCTTCATCCCCGCTATCGTCAAAGGTCTGATGGACCGCATGGAGCAGGGTCCGCTGACCGGATCTTATGCCCGCGATGTTCGCGTCTGCATCTACGACGGCAAAATGCACCCGGTTGATTCAAACGAAATCTCATTCCGCCTCGCCGGACGCAATGCATTCAGCGAAGCGTTCCGCAACGCCAATCCCAAAGTGCTCGAACCGGTCTACGATGTTGAAGTCATGGTGCCGGGCGACGTGATGGGCGACGTGATGAGCGATCTTCAGGGTCGTCGCGCAATCATCATGGGCATGTCGAGCGAAAACGGATTTGAAAAAATCATCGCCAAAGTGCCCCTTAAAGAGATGTCGAGCTACTCGACCGCACTCAGCTCAATCACAGGCGGCCGCTCCTCGTTCTCAATGAAGTTTGCGGGCTACGAACTCGTGCCTGCCGATGTTCAGGCCGTGCTGCTCAAAGAATACGAAGAGAAGAATACCGAAGAATAAGCTATTTATTTTTGATTAGTAATTGAGATGGCGTCGCGGAGTGTAATCCGTGGCGTCATCGCTTTTTTTATTACCGGACTGACGCCTCATATCTGCGATTTTTATTAACTTTGTAATGTAAAAACGCTAATTAAGATGGAGTCAAACACATCCAACAGTATATGTCGGTGCATCGTGGAGCTTCTCGGCCGCCATGGTGTCAGAAAAGCCTTTGTGTCGCCGGGGTCGCGCAACGCTCCGCTACTGCTGGCTCTTTCGCGCAGTAAGGAGATTGACAGCGAGGTTGTTGTCGATGAGCGCAGTGCCGCATTCATGGCTTTGGGCTATTCGCTTGTGAGCCGCGAACCTGTGTGTCTGATATGCACATCGGGTTCCGCGCTGCTTGACTATGCTCCCGCTGTTGCGGAGGCCTACTATCGCCGTGTGCCGCTTATCGTGATTTCCGCCGACCGCCCCAAGCATTGGATTGGGCAGGATGATTCGCAGACAATCGTGCAGCCCGGTGCGTTGTCTAACGTTGTGAAGCGGAGCTACGATATTGGCTCCAACGTAACTGATGATGAGTTGTGGTATGCCAACCGCGTGACCAACGATGCTCTGCTGACGGCTCTCACCGGCCGCATCGGGCCTGTTCATCTCAATGTCCAGTTAAGCGAACCTCTCAACGGCGTGGAGCAGATTGACCGGGAACCGTTTCATGTGCAGCGGACTATTGACATTCTGAAGCCCAAGGCTGCACTTGAAGTGAGTGTGGCGCGTCAGCTCGGCTGCCTGATTGCATCTCCGGCCAAGGTGATGATTGTCTGCGGCTTTCTCAACCCTGACAAGGTGCTGAACAAGGCGTTGGCNCGATTAAGCAGGTTGCCTAACTTCGTTGTGCTCACCGAAACTGTGTCAAATCTCCATGGCGACAATTTCATCAGCTCTCTTTATTCAACGCTTGCCGCAATCAAGGGCGATGATCAGTCTCGCTTTGAGCCNGATTATGTCATTTCCTGCGGTGGCGCGCTCATTTCACATCATGTCAAGCGATTGCTNAGGAAAACCAAACTAAAAGGCCACTGGCATGTNGGGGAGCTGGATGACACCGTAGATTGCTTCCGTCAGCTCACAATGCGCATCGAAATGAGCCCGGCCATATTCTTTCAGCAACTCGCTTCGGCCATGCANCCTCATTTGNNNCCATGCGAATATGCCGGCGATTGGCAGATAATGAAAAATCGTGCCGATTCATTGACCGCATCCTATGTCGCGCGAATCGGCTGGAGCGATCTCAAGGCATTCGCCACATTCATTCCCNTGATTCCACGCCGNTGGAATGTTCATTTTTCAAACGGCACCCCCATCCGTTATGCACAGATTTTTGCCAATCATCAATATCATCGCTGCGACTGCAACCGGGGAGTAAGCGGCATTGACGGATGCACATCAACTGCCATTGGTGCCTCTCTTGCTTATCGCAATGATGTCACGCTGCTGATTTCAGGCGACACTTGTGCCATCTACGATATTGGTGCCCTCGCGGCCTCAGTGATTCCCCCGCGATTCAAGATGATTGTGATTGACAATGAAGGAGGTGGCATATTCCGGTTTATTGGCTCCACATCTCAACTCGACATCCGGGAGCGCATGCTTTGTGCGCCTCAGAAAACTCGTGTCGAAGCCATTGCCGAGGCTGTCGGCTTTAAGGTTTTTGAGGCAGACAATGAGGTGTCATTGCGTGCTTCGTTCCGGCAGTTTGCCGACGAATCGCAGCAGCCGGCATTACTTGTAGTCCACACACGCGGTTGCGATTCAGCCTCAGTGCTAAAAGAATTTTTCAATTTTTGTAAGTCAAATTAAAAACTAAGATAAAACAGATGAGAACTTGGACTCCCATTAAAGAATACACCGACATTCTATTTGAAAAATGTGGCAAGGTTGCCAAAATCACAATCAACCGTCCGCAGGTCTACAATGCCTTCCGTCCGTTGACCAACAAGGAGATGCTTGATGCCATGGCCTATTGTCGCGAATCTCCCGAAATCGTCGTCGTGATTCTGACCGGCATCGGCGACAAGGCATTCTGTTCGGGTGGCGACCAGAAGGTGAAAGGCATCGGTGGCTACATTGATGAGTCAGGTGTGCCACGACTCAATGTGCTTGATCTCCACAAGGCTATTCGCTCGATTCCAAAACCTGTAATTGCAATGGTCAATGGCTATGCTATCGGTGGCGGACACGTTCTGCACGTTGTGTGCGACCTGACCATTGCATCTGAAAATGCGCGCTTCGGCCAGACAGGTCCGAAGGTTGGCAGCTTCGACGCCGGTTTCGGATCGTCATATCTTGCCCGCTGTGTGGGTCAGAAGAAAGCCCGTGAAATCTGGTTTCTCTGCCGCCAGTACACGGCCCATGAAGCAGAGGCCATGGGCATGGTGAACAAAGTGGTTCCCTTCGATCGCCTCGAAGATGAAACGATGGAATGGGCCGAAACAATTCTGAAGCGCAGCCCGATGGCTATCCGTATGATTAAGCGTGCTCTTAATGCTGAACTAGACGGCCAGCGCGGCATGATGGAATTTGCCGGCGATGCCACCTTGATGTATTACCTCATGGAGGAGGCGCAGGAAGGCAAAAATGCTTTCCTTGAGAAGCGCGATCCTGATTTCGATAAATTCCAGAAATTCCCCGGTTAATACTTTCCTTACATGCTCCAGGCATCATTCTGTAAATATATCCTGAAATTCAAAAATCCGGCCATGACTTCGCGTGAGGTCATGCTGGAGAAGCCCACATATTATATTAAGGCGTGGCATGACTCCGAACCGGAGGTTTTCGGAATAGGGGAGTGCGGACTGTTTCCGGGTCTGAGCTGTGACGACAGGCCGGATTATGAGACGCGACTTTCAGAAGCCTGCCGCTCGATAAATGAAATTGCCGGCGGCGATACTTCGCTCATTTCAGATTTCCCGTCAATCATGTTCGGCGTTGAAACGGCGCTGCTTGATCTCGAAAATGGCGGCCGGAGAATCATCTACCCGAGTCTATGGACTGCCGGCGAAATGGCAATCACCATTAACGGCTTGGTGTGGATGGGTTCAAAAGATGAGATGATTGGCCGACTTGGCGAAAAACTTGAGGCCGGGTTCCGGTGCATTAAATTTAAAGTCGGCGGACTTGATTTTGAGCAGGAGCTCGACATGATAAGCTCAGCGCGCAAAGCGTTCTCCCCCGAGGAGCTTGAAATCAGGCTTGATGCCAATGGCGGCTTCACTCCGGAGAATGCCCTGTCGCGTCTTGACCGTCTGGCCGAACTTGACATCCACTCCATCGAGCAGCCGATCAAGCAACGTCAATGGAACGAGATGGCCGAAATCTGTCGACTGTCGCCGATTCCGGTCGCCCTTGATGAAGAGCTGATTGGAATCACTCATCCCCGGGAAATGGCAAGAATGATTGACACGGTTCGTCCGGCATACATTATTTTGAAGCCATCGCTATGTGGCGGTTTCTCAGGCTGTAGCAACTGGATTGAGGCCGCATCACGTCACGATATCGGATGGTGGGCCACATCGGCGCTCGAATCAAACATTGGCTTGAATGCTATAGCCCAATGGGTTGCCACTCAGAATGTTTCGATGCCTCAGGGTCTCGGAACGGGGCAACTCTACCTCAATAATGTTGAATCTCCTATCCGCCAGACCGGCCAGACACTTGTCTATTCGCCTGACGGAGAGTGGTCTATCCCTGATTTGGAATGGAACTGATTTGCAGAGCAGGGGAGTCGTGCGACGATGTTATGCACTTCGTTGATGAGTCGAAATCTGATAGTCCATATATGCAGGCCCACACATCAGGATCGACCGGCACTCCTAAGGAAATCGAATTGTTGAAGTCTGATATGGTCACTTCAGCAAAAATGACTTGTGAGTTTCTCAACATCTCCGGTGGTGGGGTGATGGCCCTTGTGCTTTCGCCCGGATATATTGCGGGAAAGATGATGATTGTCAGGTCAATGGTCACAGACTCAGCTCTTTGGATTGAGAAGCCGTCGAACCGGCCGCTTTCAAACTATAATCTGACGGATGACATAGATTTGCTTGCAGTCGTTCCGTCGCAGCTCGATTATCTGCTGTCTGATGAAGTTGTCCGCAAGGTGAAGAATCTTCTGATTGGCGGGTCTCCGCTATCGGCTGAGATGGAATCTCGGTTGATGGCCTCTGGAGTGAATGGCTATGTGACTTATGGCATGACGGAAACGTGCAGCCATGTTGCCCTTCGCCGATTGGGCGAGGAGTTTTACAGTGCAATGCCCGGAGTCAGATTCGGGCTCGACTCGCGCGGCTGCCTGACGATTGAATGTCCGCATCTTAGCATTGGCAGCGTTGTTACTAATGACGTTGTGGAGCTTCGCGACGACACTCATTTCCGTTGGCTTGGCCGATATGACAATGTGATCAACTCAGGAGGAATAAAATTATTCCCTGAGGAGATCGAAACGCGGATTTCTCGCATTGTCGGTGATTTGAATTACTACCTTTGCAGTCGAAATAGCAAACGCTGGGGCGAGGAGCTTGTGATGGTGGTAGAGGGCAGCCGGAATCTTCAACGTTTGTATGAATCGCTATCGGCAGACATAGAGGCGATTATGCGGCCGAAAGCAATTATTAGTGTAGGGGAGTTGCCCCGCACTTTTTCAGGCAAGATAAAACGACTCTCGCCGGAGTCGCTCAACAACCTGATTGATAGTTATGAACCTTCTAAATGACAGTTTATTATGATGTTATGAAAATGCTTAAACCTTTAACTCTGATTCTCATTGCGCTCTCCGGACTCCTGTTTTTCGGCTGCGGCAAAGGAAATGATAAAATCGCAGTCAAAAACGACCGGCCAATCGTTATCAACATCCAACCGCTTGATAATGTCACTAACTATGCGTCAGCCATTAAGGAATTCGAGCAGAAATATTTGAAAGAGATTGGCATAGAGAATTATACGATTCACATTCTGCCTAACAGAATGTCGCCCATAAGCACCATGAATGATGCTGAGACCCGCAACAGCGCCGATAAATTGATCAAACTGCTTCACGGCACAACCAAGCCGGGAGAATTCACAATCGGCATAACCAAAAAGGATATTTCAACCGAAAGCCAAAACAATCAAGACTGCGACGTTCTTGGCCTTTCATATCCTGACCGGCAGAAGCGAGCCTGCATTACCTCGACCTACAGACTTAAATCAGAAAATGATTTGTGGAAGCTGATTGCCCACGAATTTTCCCGCGCATACTTTAGTCAGCAGCATTGCGCAGCCGACAACGAAAAGTGTATCATGCAGGCTGACAACGACGAGAATTCACACCTTGACCAAAAGGAATTTCTCTGCGACAGCTGCGCCACACAAATAGCAGAAAGAATCTCCGCCAACCAATACGGAATTCCTTGATAGAATCAGAATCTAATAATCATTTTTATATAGATGAAAATGGGCAAATCGCTCTTAAGTTTGGGAATAATAGTACTTCTAATAAGTATAGCGTTCCTAATATCAAATAATCTAAGTAGCAAAAACGATGATGCTACTGTTGTGATTAACATTCAGCCGCTTGATGGGATTGAAGATGTCAGTAAAGTCACAGAAGAATTTGTTAAATTCTATCTGGATCCCTTGGAATTACAAAATTACGAAATCAGAGTTTTACCTCACAAGAATACTCCTGACAGTACATTTAATTCTGCCCGTACCCGCTATCGTGCCAATAAGATCGTGAATTTTCTTCATTACAATACACAGCCGGGAGAATTTACGATAGGTGTCACCGACAAGGACATTTCCACGTCGATTCATGGAAGCAATGATTATGGAATATTAGGACTTTCATTCTTAGGACATAAGAAGCGAGCTTGTATAACTTCTACATACCGAC
>JAAVDT010000032.1 GCA_014801655.1 Bacteroides sp. | reverse complement strand
AACGATTTTACCGCAAAGATCGGAAGAGCACATCTGAACTCAAGTCCCCCATCCACTTGCAGCTCTTTTTCATTAAGACGTTCAAATGATTTTACCGCAAAGAGAGACACGCACTCTAAAAAAATGACCTATGAATCAGACAATTTGGAATAGAATAAACCGGACTTGGCAGAGCGTCTTCGACGGCACATTCATTACTGAAGAAATCCTCGTGACGGTCGATGATTTTGAATATGGATGGCTGACCATGACCCTTTCAACGCACAAAGGTCAGAAAATCATCATCGACATGTCAGATGTCTATAGCCCCCTTTGCAATCTGCGGGAAATGATAAGTGGTTGGTCGGTAATGGAGGGAGTGATGGAGATAATGATTGATTGCGAGGGCTATAAGGTGATGATTGGAATGAAACCAACGGGCGGTTACGACAAGCAAAATAAAGATTACTATGGCATTTTGACATGCTATACACTTGGTGAAGATGATGAAGATGTCGATAACTCGCTGGTGGCCTTAGTAAATATGGGCCGCGTGGCAGAATCAATCTACACAGCGTTAAAGACCACAATCCTGCGCTCCAGAGCCCTGCTGGAGGATCCCGAAATGTGGGAAGAACACGACATTCGCGAAGAATACCTCGACGGCACCCTCCACCCCAAAACCTACCGCAAAGAACTCTTCAACCGCTACCCCCGCATCCCCTTCCTCGACCCCGCCCACCCCACCACCCCTAACGACTGAAGATGTGGCAGATTTTTACGCTTTATTTGCAGAAACTTTTATGATTAAAGAAATTTTTGTAAATTTGCGTTTAACCTGATTTGATAAATAGACCGATCATGAAAAAACTTCTGTCAGTGATATTGTTTCTGGGGCTTGCCATGTCGATGGTGTGCCGTGCGCAGAGTGGTCCCCGGCGTAATATTATTTATGTGCTCGATTGCACCGGCTCGATGAATGGTTATAATGGTGCGCCTGACATCTGGGAGCCGACAAAGAAGTTTCTGAAAACTGAACTCGAAAAGGAAATAAAAGCACATCCCGATGCTAAAATCACGGTGTTGCCCTTCCAGGAAAAGGTGCTCCCGCCAATCCATGTCGACCCTGCCAACTTCTCATGGAGCAACTGCGAGACGATGCTTGATAAGTATGTCAACAACCTGACTGCCACCAATATCTGCGACTCTTGGCTCGCGGCGGAGGGATTTATTGATGAATCGTGTGAAAACTACATAGTGCTTATGACCGACGGTCACGACAATATCGGAGGCACGGCCAATCAAGACGCCCGCATGGAAAAATTGGCTGAAATTCTGCGTCAGTTCTGTGGCAAATACAAGAACACCAAGGGAATGTATGTCGAGCTGACCAAGAGCGCGACTCTGCCCGACGGCATCCGCAACGTTGTTGACGTTTGTGAAGATATCCATGTGGTTGACGCCTCTGATGGAATTCCCTCGTTTGGCTGCGTGGCCACCGACAGAATCGTCATCAACACGCGCGACCTCCCAATCGACCTCGAATTCGGATTCTCTGACTCCGGAAAATACCGCGCCTTGGTCGATGATGGGGGCAACGAATTTGTGAAAGCATCCGTGAAAGGAGGCATCATCAACCATGGTCAATTCACACTCTGTGTCGAATCAAAGTTTGGCGACGATATCGACCGGCTTAACAAGGCCATGGGTAAAAAAGAAGCTGATGTTGATTTGGCTGTTGAAAGTCAGGACTGCATCATCATCAACCCCGAAATTGCTATTACTCTGATCAATGCGCCCGTACGTACACTTGATCTCAAAGGAGACACAGTTGCATCTTTCGGACGTGTGAAGCCCTTCCTCTGGATCAAAGGTAACGAACAGGACACCCTGCGTTGGAATCTTAAACCGGAGTTTAACGAACAAGCGAAAAACGACCGATCTACAATTAAGCTCCGAATCAAGCCAACCGAGCAGATAGCCGGCATGAAGTTCCTTTTCGACGGCCAAGAGCTTGGCTCCGACAGTCTGCTGCTGCTGACTCCCGAGTCGACGGGATGTCTTGAACTCATCGTTCCGCAGGGAGCGCCCGACGGCAAGATTTCGTTTGAGGTATATGAATATGATGTCAATGAGCTCGACCGCTTCAACGGCCACCGCCCGGCCAACTATAATAAGTTCGGTCTCTCCGGCGAATGTTCCACCTCAATGAGCTGGCTCGAAATCCTGACCTATATTCTCGTCGGTCTGATTCTTCTCGCTCTCATCCTTTGGTTCGCAATTATCAAAGGTCAGAAATATCCGACTTTCAAAAAAGGCATGATCACAATCAGCGACCCCTATTTCGCCACAGTGCAAGTGAGAGATTATCGCAAGGTCGTGTTCACTCCCAACCCCACGAAGAGCCAGGGATTCTTCAATCGCCTCTTCACAGGTCGAATCCTCTATCATCCAAACAGCGCATGGCCCGTTGACTGCGAACTGACCCCATCCGGACGCTACGGCATGAGATTCCGCTGCGCCACCGGACGCCTCGTCAGCGATCCTTCACCCATTTGGATGCCTAATGAATCTTACAAGATTCTCGATTCGGAAAACGGAAATAATCCCGCGGTAAAACTAACCATTCAGTAATCAATTCCCCTCAAAAATATATGGTACCTAAACTAAAACGCACCCTCTACATCGGATTGGGTGGCACCGGCTTCAAGACGTTGCTCCACACCAAACGTGCCTTCATCGAAACCTACGGCGAAGTGCCCCCGATGATTAAATTCCTGGCCTTCGACTCCGACCAGAATCAATACAAGAACTACGTTCTGCCGTCGATCTACGGCGATGTGAAGTTCGACCCATCCGAGTCTTCTGACATCATGGTGAACCAGGCAAGAGATAAAGTGTCGAGAAACCGCACTCAGCTCAGTTGGCTCCCCGACAGAAATATGCAGGCTGTTCAGGACCTTGCCAACGGATGTGGAATGGTGCGCACCAACGGACGCATTGCCTTTGCTTTCAACTATCAGAAAACAAAAACAAGCATCCAGAATGCGCTGAATCAGATTCGAAATCTCCGCTCAGTCCACAACGATAAGTTTGATCTCATCTCCCAGGATGTTGAGGTGAACATCGTCTTTTCCATTGCCGGAGGAACCGGCTCGGGCAACTTCATCGACACTGCCTATCTGGTGAAAAACATCTTCAAGGAGCAGGCTCTGCCCGAGACTTCGAAGATTGTTGGTTACATGGTGCTCCCGGATGTCTACGATGCACAACTCACTTTCGGCACCGACCGACTGTTTCCCAACGGCTGTGGCTCGCTCGTTGACCTCGACTACTTGATGCACCTGCAGTTTGACAATAAACGAGTGGTCAACTATCTGACCACTCAAAGCACTCTTGAAGGTTCTCCTTTCAATACAATCGTGGCAATTAGCAACCGCAACCATAATGGCGACGTGGTTGACAATAGCGACCACCTCTCGCAGATGATGAGTATGGCCATGGTGGTCAGCGCCGGCGAACTCTCGAGCGGAATGCAGAGTGTTGCCAATAACCTCGAACGCGACATGCTCTCAGGGTCCTACGATATTGAAAACAAAAAAGCCATTCTTGGCACACTCGGCATGAGCGAAATCACTTTCCGCGCCAAAGAGCTCTCAAAACTCTATGCCGAAAAAGCTGCCCGCGAACTTGCGGCTGCTCTGCTTAACCCCGGCAGCAACGTAGATAACGCTGCAAACGCCTGGATTGATGCTGAGGAAATCCGCGAAAACAACGGCAAGGATGAAGTCATCGACCATCTCCTCGACCGCAACCCGAAAGTGCCGCTTGCAGCAATCTATACTCCGGCCAATCCCTGGACCGACATTAACAATTATCGTCAGCAAGTGGGCGTGATGGTCGATCCCCGCGAACTTAGCGAGACGGTGAAGCGGCTTGAGGAAAGAATCCATCGCAAATTCCTTGAAAAAATCCGGGAATTGGTCAACACAATGGGTCCGGTCTACGCCATTGAGTTTATAGCCCAGATTCGCAATCAGGTCAACATCATGCTTCAGGAAATGCGCGATGAGCTTCAGAACTTCCAGAATGCAGTCATGGCAAGGCAGAGCGCCATCGAAACGGCTATCAACGAGTTTAAGGAAGCCAACGGCAAGTTTTTCGGTAAGAAAAAGGCAGTTGAAGAAACTCAGGAGGCTCTGTGCATGATGGTGCGCAATGCAGTTGTCAACGACCGTGAAATCCATCGCCGCAACGGCGCCATCACATTCTACACTTGGTTCCTTCAGGAGCTCGACTCAACCGAAAGCAAGGTGCGCAACATCGAGGATGTTGTCAAAGAAGCCTGCAGAATCATCCGCAACAAGATTGCTACAACAAGCAGCAACCTCCAGGCCCCGCGCGGTCTGTTTGAAATAGACCTGACAAAACCCTATGTCGGACAGGTTGAAGTCAATCCTTCTGACATCAATATCAGTCAGTTTGTGATGACGCTCCCCGACAACTATAAAATATCCAACTTCGACAATCTCAATCCCGATGCTGTGGCAGATTATATGCTCAACTATGCATCATCTCTTAGCTCCGGCGGTGCTTGGGAGTCAATGAGCGTTGAAGATGCTCTCGCAAAACTTCCCAAGAATGAGGCTGAACAGATTGTGCGCAAGGCAATAGCACTCTCCAGTCCCATGTGTCCGCTCAACTATCGCGGATTCCTCAACCCCACGCTAAATAATTACTACTATATCGGTGTGCAGGAACAAAGCAACACCGGCCTGAAAGGCTCGATTGTCGACCTCAAGGCATGCATTCCCGCCGGAGAAACGAGCGAGACTTATTTTGCATCAATAGGTTCGCGTGACCGCATTGTGTTCTATCATCAGTATGGTGTATTCCCCACATTCGCCATTGCCGGAACAGAAAGCTATCGTCGCGCCCACGACTCCTATGCAGCTCAGCCCACTGCCTACTCCTGCTTCATCGATGAAGATATGCGCAAATCGATGGAGCGCGAAGGCTTCTCCGTTCTGCCTCAGGAGCAGACTGATGATAGCTTGGAACTTTGGGTGAAAGGCTTGATTTTCGGATTGATAACCCGCGACGAAAACGGTGTATTCCAGTTCAAGGACGAGTCAAATCTCGATATGGCTCTCTTTGGCTATATCACCTCACTCGACACGAAGTATCGCGATGAGGCGTTCGCCAAATTCAAACTCGAATCAGGTCGACTTCAACCTCAGTATGAGCAGTATCTCCACAATCGCGCCCGCTCCGAGGGTGAGGATGTGATTAGCGCAATACTCGCAGATGCTAAGCTTCACTATCTGGAAAAATATTCTCTCAACGACCTCACTCCTGCTGAACTGCGCGATTCTCGAAACAAAGACATCGTGCGCCAGCTCACCGACGAGGTTAATTACGTGAACAAAGAGCTCTAAGCTAAGCCCTGTTACGCTTCACGCAATTCCCCATCAAAACAACAACAACTGCAAGAAGATGCAGCATATAGTGCATGTTTTCATAGGTGACGAACTGGTTGCTATGCGCAACCGGTTCGCATCACTATTTCAGAGACTTCATCCCGATGTGGCCTCGCCCTTTCTGTCAATCCTGTCGCTGACGGTTGACGACGACGGTTCGGTAAATCTCGAACCGGCAGATTACTCCGATGCAGCCGACGGCACACGAATTGAGCCGGCGAACCGGCAGACGGCCTACTATAATTATTTTGAAAACCTCTATAGCCGGAAAGTGACGGTGGCCACTCCTGGCAATCGCTCGCTCGTGGTGATGCTCTGGACTAAGTTGTTCACCGACCGCTACACTGAGGTGGTTGAGGAACTGATTGATGCCATCTCCGGCTGCACGTCGAATATCTCGGCTGAGATCTCAGGCTTCACCCACGATTCGGTGACGGCCTTCGTTACGGACCCGGCGGAGATGCTCTCGCCTGAACACTATCGNGAGTGTTTCGAACGCAACATTCTCAGTCTNCGTTCTCGCCGCCAGAAGCTCGGTGCTCTGCGACTGATTGCCAACCGCAATCTNCAGGATGTGGCTCTTGGTTTCGATGAGGAGGCCATGGCCCGAGCCTGTGTTGAATTTTCGGCTCTGATGAGCCAACACTATCTGACTTTTAGAGGCACGGTTGTCAATTCCGAGGAAACCCCCTTTGAAAGCTTCGGCATCTCGGCNATCAANTTTGACCGCAGCTACTATAATGAGTATCTTCTCAACCGCGTGATCATCGATGCTGCCCAATTGCAAAATATCGACCGCCGACGCTTCAATATCAACGCACTTGCGCAGCGATCCAATCCGGTAATGAAGCAATTTGTTGANAAATTGCGGAAGTTTTATGACGACCAGGTGACTAACGCCCGCGCTCAGCTTGCGGTGGGTAATGCAGTNAATGCTTCAAACATCGTGGGNCAGGTCGATTCCGAATTTCAGTCATGTGTCGATGAATTCCGTAAAGAAATCGATCAACTTACCGAAAGCGGCGACATCACGATTTTTGAACGCGAAGCTCTCCTGTCGCTTATTCTTGGCGACGACTGCGCAATGTTCGACACCAGTGCCGTTACGGCCAACGAAATAATTATTGACGACATTCTCGACGAGTCGGCCAAATTCTTCCTCAATCTCGACACCAATGGTTCGATTCTGCAGCCCGTCCAATGGTCTTATGTCAGACAGACACGCAATGAGATGCGCAACATCGCCGTGGCTAATCGTCAACGCGAACAGCGCATCGCGGCCATCGAACACAATCTGAAAGANCATTTTGAACATGAACGCCACATCGATAATGGTAAGTATCGCTTCGATGGCGTTGACTATAATCTCGACCTTTCGATTGACTCCGAACCGCTTGAAAAGGTATATGTGCCTCATGCTGTAACGAAAAAAAGTGTCGACCTCCGCAGCCGTTTCGCCAAGGTGCGCGACCAGGGAGTGCAGGGTTGCTGTGCTTCATTNGCAGTCGCTTCTGTCATTGAAGCGCTGACCGGAAGCGAGGAATATTATAGCCCCGCGTTCCTTTATTGGAATGCGCGTGTGCGGCTCGGTGACACTTCGGTCGATAGCGGAGCAACGATCTACACTGTGCTTAAAGGNGCCATGGAGCAGGGCGACTGTCTTGAAGACCTGATGCCTTACAATGCTGCGGTNTACAATGTTCCACCTAGCGAAGCCGCTGTTGCNGAGGCATTGAAATGTCGTGTTGCNGAGGCGAAGACAGTGGAGCCGACGCGCGACGATATCCGTTCGGCGCTTGCCGATGGTTATCCCGTGATTGTTGCAGCCCGAATCTTCGATTCATTTTCTGAAACCNGNGGAGGCTTCGTTCGTCGTCCCTCGAAAAAAGAGGAGAGTGACGGNGGCCGAGCCGATGGCCATGGCAATCATGCACTGGTTGTGTGTGGCTACTCNGACGATGAGAAGGTTTTCGTTGTGCGCAACTCCTGGGGNCGAAGTTTCGGTGACGGAGGNTACTGCTACATACCTTATTCNTATGCCGACAAGTATTTCCTGCAGGCATGTATCATAACAGCGGTCAATGCTGCAGAAAAGCAAAATGTCGACCACGAGCGGCAGAATGTCTTGCAGTTCAACGTCAACGATGCNAACATCGAATATGCCATTNTGCGCAACCAGATTGATGAGGACAACGAAACGCTCTCCGTCCTCTCTTCCCGATATGCCAACCTGAAGGCTGTTTGGTCGCAAAATATAGCCGTACTTGGAAATGTCAATAATCAGATAAATCTGGTTGCAGATGGTCAATTTGAGATTCAAAAGCAGATAGCAGCAAAGGAAAACGAACACTATTCGTTGCAGAACACCATGCAGCGCAAACTNTGGGACTATACAAAGAACCTGATCTGGGGCCTATGTATTTCCGGAATCTTTGCACTGAGCTGTCTGGTAGCACTCTATTTCGACCAATCGTTGGTCACCNTGATTGCCACATCCATAACGGTGTTGGTGTTTCTGGCCGCAGNTTCGCTTTTCNCATGGAGGCGCAAGGTGAAACGCCAGGAGCTTATTGATGAGATTCANGAGGTCGCACGACAAATTGACCAACTNAGAGAAAATAAGCGCGAGCTNGAAATACAAGCCCATATNCANGGCGAAAGACTTAAATTCGTGGGCGATGTNAAGCAGGAGCTTGCATTAGCCAAGCAACGGCAGCGGGCTTTCAACGANGCGGTTATCGAGCTCTACGATGATGCNCGAAAGCGCCTTGACGAGATGACTCCGGTTGTGCCCTANCCATTTCTGACCATCGTCAGAAATGATTGCNTGTCAGACTATTTCGGTCGTTGGAAAGACCGCATGGTNGGCGCGCTCAACTTCAATGCACTTGTGCGNGCCTACACGAACGATGTCGATTTNCTGGAGATGATAGCCACGCATCCCGATGTCAGAANAAGCATCGAGCGAGGCCTCGNCGGATTCAGTATGCGTGAATATCTTTCGCGCACNGACCCCAATAGATGGCAGTTCCTGCCGNCNGACAATAATCAGGCGGTCGTTCTCCCCAATCTCGACCAGCGGGCAACNCCCTTCTGNCCCTATGCCAACCGAGTCACGGCNGCTCCGGCAAAATATCTGTTTGTCAATTCACTTGATCAGCAGTATATGTCGACCGTCCGCCGCTGGTTCCAACACAGTCCGATGCCGGTCGGCCTCGCCGATCCCGACTCCATCTATCTCTTGACCGTGGTCAGATACAACCTTTAATACATAGTTTGTTATGGCGAGTGAGAAGGCTACGGGGCGGGCGGTGTTTGCTACGCGGTTTGGTGCGGTGGCGGCTATTGTCGGGTCGTCNGTGGGGCTGGGTAATATCTGGCGGTTTCCTTATGAGGCTGGCATGCATGGCGGCGGGGCTTTTTTGCTTTGCTATGTGATGTGTGTGGCGTTGCTCGGGGTGCCGGTGCTTTGTGCGGAGTTCTGTATGGGGCGNGGTNCCAGACGNAATGTGTTNGGNGCTTATAAGGAGTTGGCTCCCAAAGGACATTGGCATCTGGCCGGATATATCGGCATCCTTGCTTCGTTTCTGATTATTTCGTTCTATTCCGTTGTGGCCGGATGGACGGTGGAATATTGTCTGGCTTCGGTTGTGGGCGGAATTGATTTCAGCGGCGGATCTGCTGCGCCTCATGATGAGTTTCTGGGGCTTACTTCCGGATGGCAATCGGTCATCTGGACCGGTGTGTTTCTGCTGATGAATTTCGGCGTGCTGTCGGGCGGCGTCACCAAAGGCATCGAGCGGATGTCAAACGTGATGATGCCGTTGTTGTTTCTGCTGCTTGTGGCATTCTGCGTCAATTCGTTCTTTTTGCCCGGCTTCAGTGACGGCATGAAATTTCTGTTTGCTCCCGATTTCTCAAAACTGACCCCCGAGGTGATACTCAGTGCTTTGGGTCAGGCGTTTTTCTCCCTGTCGCTTGGCCTGGGCGGCATGATGACTTATGCCTCATATTTCAAGGAGGGCACGCGCCTGGGGCGCACGGCCTGCACTTCGGCCGCACTCGACACCATGGTGGCCCTCTTGGCTGGCATCATCATTTTTCCGGCGGTGTTTTCTTTTGGTGTGTCGCCGCAGGCCGGCCCCGCGCTCGTGTTTGAGGTGCTTCCGCGACTGTTCATGCAGATGCCGGGTGGCATGATGTGGTCAGCGCTTTTCTTCCTGCTGCTGTTCATTGCGTCAATCACGTCAACCGTGTCGATGAGTGAAATCTCCATCAGCTATTTCTGCGATGAAAAGCAGATGTCGCGCCGCCGGAGCACTTTGCTCAGCTCGGCCATAGCCTTTGCCGGAGGAATGTTGTGTGCGCTGAGTTTCGGACCGCTGAGCGACATGACACTGTTTGGCATGACCGCCTTCGACCTGTTCGACTACTTGGCATCAAACATCTGCCTGCCCGTCGGAGGGTTCATCTGTGCCGTGTTCGTAGGCTGGAAAGTCGACCGCCGCTTCCTGCGCCGCGAATTCACCGACGGCGACACCCACCCCTTCCGCCTTCTCCCCATCCTCCGTTTCCTCCTCCGCTACGTCTGCCCCATCGCCATCCTCCGCATCTTCCTCAACACCCTCGGCATCCTCTAACGTCCCACCCCCGAACTCGCAAGCAATAATCCAAACAGTTATTGCGGAACGTTTTCTGAAAATGAAATTGTGGCATTGCGTCCGTGGTTGCGTCCTCTTATCGAGATAGGAATCGTAGAGACCAATGACGCTAAGACGAGAGGCGTTGAATATCGTGTCAACCCCCAACTGCTGCGTGACAGTGACTTCAAAGGTAAGACCACTCTGAAACGGATTGAACCCCACAGACTCCGTGAGCTTATCTTGGAGGACCTCAAACTCTACGGACCGACACCTATAAAGGATATAAATATCCGAATTGGAGAGGAAATATCTCATAAAACAATTCAGAGAATGCTTAAAAATCTAATAGACTCAGGACTGGTTGCTTCATCAGGTGCAACTCAAGGTATGAAGTACTATCTGAATTAGGACATTTGAGGTCTAATAGATGCAATATATTAGGACATTTTGGCAATTTTGTCTTAATATAAATTCTTGTTAAGCACTCTATGCTTTGATTTAAAGTGATTTAACTTAGGACAAATTTAGGTCTAATAAATCGTAAAACTTGCGACAGGAGCGAGATACTGTCCTAATCACCCCTCCATCCGGTTTGTTTTCGGGTCGATTGCTGTCAAATAAACTCTTGTTGCTGAATGGCAAAGATTTCTAATGCGTAGTCCGGCAAAATTGTTTTATTAAAATCATCCCCCTCAGGCAAGCGATGGGNCAATCGCTTGNCTGAGGGGGATGTGAAAAGTTGTATTTTGGNGGGAATTAGAGGTCGGCGATGTCGAGGGCCATGTAGTGNTGATAGGGGTGGTTGCAGGCGGGGCAGGCCTGGGGNGGGGTGGTGCCTTCGTAGACGTAGCCGCAGACGAGGCATTTCCACTGGATGGGGGTGTCGCGTTTCCAGACTGTGCCGTCTTTCACCTGCTGGAGGTAGCGTTCGAAGCGTGCGCGGTGGCGCTTTTCGATTTCGGCGATGGCGCGGAAGTGGGAGGCGATTTCGGGGAAGCCTTCCTGATCGGCCACGTCGGCTGATTTCTGATAGAGGTCAACGCCTTCGGTCAGCTCTTCCTGAGCNGCGCANGCGAGGTTTGAGGCAGTGTCGCCGATTACGCCTGCGTCGGCGGTCATTGGCACTTCAACGGAGCCTCCTTCGAGATATTTGAAGAANATTTTGCCGTGATGGAGCTCATTGTCGGCAGTTTCGCGGAAAATCTGTCCGACGGGGAAATAGTTTTCCTTATCGGCCTGCTGGGCATAGAATGTGTAGCGGGTGTAGGCTGCTGATTCGGCCAGNTAGGCGATTACGAGGTTNTTTTCNGTTTGTGTGCCGCGGATTGATTTTGTAGTTGCCATGATGATAATCGTGTTTTAGTTCTTGAATTTTGGTTTCTGNTTATACAACGGCCCGTGCCNCGGGAATGTTCATTGCTTGCAGGNGTTTCGGTTAAATAAAGAGAAAATAAGTGAAAGAANTGTTAAAAATCGAGGCCCNTTGCCATTTCGTTGTGCAATCATGGGGCTTTTGCGGCTGATTTTTTGTAACTTTGCATCATTCGTAGTCACGGAGGGGGCAGATGCTTCCTCCATTTTATTTGCATAAACGAAAATGATTGACAAAAATCTTATCGCCTCCATTGTTGAGGAGCAGCTCGAAGGCACCGACGGTTTCCTGGTCGATGTGCGTGTGAGCCCCACNAATGTTGTGACCGTTGAAATTGACTCCATGACCGGCGTCGACATCGACACCTGTGCGCGCCTGACTCGCGCCATTGAAGAAAAGGTGGACCGCGAAGTCGAAGACTATGAGCTTGAAGTAGGGTCGGCCGGACTGACCTCCCCCTTCAAGGTGGCCAAGCAATATGAGAAAAACATCGGCAACGACATCGAGGTGCTGACCCGCGACGGTCGCAAGCTCTCCGGCACGCTCCAGAGNCTTGCCCCCGACGGCGAGAGCTTCGTGATGACGGTCAAAGAAAAGGTCAAAGAGCCGGGCAAGAAGCGTCCGGTCATTGTCGACACCCCCGTTGAGCTGAAGGTTGCCGACACCAAATCAGTGAAATATCAAATCAACTTCAAATAACTCCCCTTAACCCCATTTAAACCCCACTCCGATTATGGCCAAGAAAGAGGAAGCTCCCAACATGGTGGAGCGTTTTGCCGAATTTAAGGAACTTAAAAATATAGACAAAGCCACTATGATCAGTGTGCTTGAAGAATCTTTTCGCAATGTGCTCGGCAAGATGTTCGGCACTGACGAAAACTTCGATGTCATCATGAACCCCGACAAGGGCGACGTTCAGATTTTCCAGAACCTCATTGTGGTTGCCGACGGCGAAGTCAGCAATCCCAACCGTGAGATNTCGCTCAGCGACGCCCGTGCCGACCAGGACCCCGACGTTGAGATCGGCGAAGAACACACCAAGGAAATCTTCTTTGCCGACTTCGGTCGCCGCGCAATCCTCAACCTGCGTCAGACCCTCCAGACCCGCATCCTCGACCTCCAGAAAGAGGCCATCTACAATAAGTTCAAGGAGATGGAAGGCGAACTCGTGACCGGCGAAGTCTACCAGACCTGGTCGCGCGAAACCCTTCTGCTCGACGACGACAAAAACGAACTCCTCCTCCCCAAGAGCGAGGCCATTCCCGGCGACTTCTTCCGCAAGGGCGAAACAATCCGTGCGGTCGTTGCCAACGTCGACAATAAAAACAACAACCCCAAGATCACCGTCAGCCGCACCAACGAAAACTTCCTGCGCCGCCTCTTCGAGNTNGAAGTGCCCGAAATTCACGACGGCCTGATCAGCATCCGCGCCGTGGCCCGCATCCCGGGCGAACGTGCCAAGATNGCCGTTGAGAGCTACGACGACCGCATCGACCCCGTAGGCGCATGCGTAGGCGTCAAAGGTTCGCGTATCCACGGCATNGTCCGCGAGCTCCGCAACGAAAANATCGACGTGATCAACTACACCACCAACCCCTCGCTCTTCATCCAGCGCGCCCTCTCACCCGCCAAAATCTCCTCAATCCGTCTCGACGAAGAGGAAAAGAAAGCCGAAGTGTTCTTGCGCCCCGAAGAAGTGTCGCTCGCAATCGGCAAAGGCGGCCTGAACATCAAGCTCGCTTCAATGCTGACCGGCTATGTGATTGACGTCTACCGCGACACCGAAGAATCGACCGAAGAGGATATCTATCTCGACGAATTCAAAGATGAAATCGACGGCTGGGTGATCGATGCCCTCAAAAACATTGGCTGCGTGACTGCCAAGAGCGTGCTCAACACCCCGCGCCAGATACTCGTTGACAAAGCCGACCTTGAAGAAGACACTGTCGACAATGTCATCGAAGTGCTCAAGGCCGAGTTTGAAGAAGAGTAATGCCGCCCATCTGAGCCGGCCTCCCGGCCCCTCCTCCGCCCTTGCGGCGTCAGCTCCCACACATTAATTTAAATATCAACATTAAACCACAATAAATGGCGAGAACCAAAATAAGCAAAGCAGCAAAAGATTTCAACGTGTCGATTCAGACCGTTGTCGATTTTTTGCAGAAAAAAGGGATTACCATCGATAATAACCCCAATTCGCGTATCGATGAGCAAGCCTACGATCTCCTGGTCAAGGAGTATCAGCCCGACCGCGAGCTGAAAAACAAATCGGAAAGCATGGTGACCGACCGAAAGGGAAAAGACACCCCCGAATCAGCACCCGAAGCCAAAGCCGAACCCGCTGCATCGGCTCCCGTGGCCGAAGAGCCGCGCCAGTCGGTAGGCCCCAAGGTGGTTGGTAAAATCGACCTTGCCACCGGCCTCCCCGTAAAAGAAGAAACCCCCGCCCCCAAGAAAGTAGAGCCCGCTCCCAAGCCCGCTCCCGCTCCTGCTCCCAAAGAGGAGCCCAAGCCCAAGGCAGCTCCCGAGGTGAAACCCGCACCGGCGCCTGCGAAGGCTGAAAAGCCTGCACCCGCTCCGGCCAAGGAAGCGAAGCCCGCGGCGCCCGCTCAGGAGGTGAAGCCGGCCACAGTGGCCGCCCCTGCCAAGAAGGAGGAAGCCCCTGCTGCTGAAGCCCCGAAAGCCGACGACAACTTCATTCCCACCACCGTCAAAGGCCCGAGCCTCAACATCAACGTCGTGGGCAAAATCGACCTTTCGGCCATCAACCAGTCGACCCGTCCCAAGAAAAAGACCAAGGAGGAGCGTCGCAACGAACGCCTCGCCAAGAACGGCCAGGGCCAGAACTCTCAGGGTCAGAACGGCCAGGGAGGTGGAGAAACCGGCGACAAGAAGAAACGCAAACGCATCCGCGGAAAAGAAAAAGTTGACATCAACCAGCCCGGCGCACAGCAGCCGCAGCAGTCTCGCCATAATCAGCAAGGCGCTTCGCAGGGCAAGGGAGGCAACGATCGCAACCGCCGCCAGGTCCACGCTGAAGTCAGCGAAGAAGATGTGCAGAAGCAGGTGAAGGAAACCCTCGCCCGCCTCACAGCCAAAGACAAAGGCATGAAGAAGGGCGCCAAGTGGCGCAAGGAAAAACGTGAGGCCACCCGCGAACGCGAACGCGAGGCCCACGAAATGGAAGCCGCCGAAAGCAAGGTGCTCAAGCTCACCGAATTCGTGACGGCCAACGACCTTGCCTCAATGATGAACGTGCCCATCAACAACGTCATCGCCACCTGCATGAGCATCGGAGTCATGGTGTCGATCAACCAGCGTCTCGACGCCGAAACCATCAACATCGTGGCCGAAGAATTCGGCTTCAAGACCGAATATGTTTCAGCCGAAGTGGTTGAGGCCATCACTCAGGAAGAAGACAAAGAGGAAGAACTCGAGGAACGTCCGCCCATCGTCACCGTCATGGGTCACGTTGACCACGGTAAAACCTCGCTGCTCGACTATATCCGCAACGCCAATGTGATTGCCGGTGAGGCCGGCGGCATTACCCAGCACATCGGTGCTTACAACGTGAAGCTCGCCGATGGCCGCCGAATCACGTTCCTCGATACTCCGGGCCACGAAGCGTTCACCGCAATGCGTGCTCGCGGTGCCAAGGTGACCGACCTCTGTATCATCATCGTTGCCGCCGACGACAACGTGATGCCTCAGACCGTCGAAGCCATCAACCACGCCGCCGCAGCCGGTGTGCCCATCGTGTTTGCAATCAACAAAATCGATAAACCCGCCGCCAACCCCGACAAAATCAAGGAAGAACTTGCCGGCATGAACTACCTCGTTGAAGACTGGGGCGGCAAATACCAGAGCCAGGACATCTCCGCCAAGAAAGGTATCGGCGTTGACGAGCTCATGGAGAAAGTGCTTCTCGAAGCCGAACTCCTCGAACTCAAAGCCAACCCCAACCGCAATGCAACCGGTTCGATTATCGAATCATCGCTTGACAAGGGCCGTGGCTATGTGGCCACCGTGCTGGTTCAGAACGGCACGCTGCGCGTGGGCGACTTCATCCTCGCCGGCACACACTACGGCAAGGTGAAAGCCATGTTCAACGAACGTAACCAGCGCATCAAGGAAGCAGGTCCCGCCACTCCGGCCCTCATCCTCGGCCTTAACGGTGCGCCCACAGCCGGCGACACCTTCAACGTCATGGACTCCGAACAGGAAGCCAAAGAAATTGCCAACAAACGCGAGCAGCTCCAACGCGAACTCGGTCTGCGCACCAAGAAAATCCTCACCCTCGAAGATATCGGTCGCCGCCGCGCCATTGGCAACTTCCAGGAACTCAACATCATTGTCAAGGGCGACGTTGACGGTTCAATCGAAGCGCTCTCCGACTCGCTCATCAAGCTCTCCACGGAAGAAATTCAGATCAACGTGCTCCACAAAGCCGTTGGCGAAATCTCCGAAAGCGACGTCACACTGGCCGCCGCATCCGATGCCATCATCATCGGCTTCCAGGTGCGCCCCTCGCAGGCTGCACGCCGTGCCGCCGAGCGCGACGGTGTTGAAATCCGCCTCTACTCAGTCATCTATCAGGCCATCGAAGAGGTCAAGGACGCAATGGAAGGCATGCTTGCCCCCGAGCTCAAAGAAGAAGTCACCGGCACAGCCGAAGTGCTCCAGACCTATAAGATTTCCAAGGTCGGCACCATCGCCGGCTGTATCGTTCGCGAAGGCCGCATCAAACGCAACTGCAAGGTGCGCGTGATTCGCGAAGGCATTGTTCGCTACACCGGCAGCCTCGGTTCGCTCCGTCGCTTCAAGGACGATGTGAAAGAGGTCGTTTCCGGCTACGATTGCGGTCTCAACATCGACGGCTACAACGACATCCGCGAGGGCGACATCATTGAATGTTTCGAAGAAGTTGAAGTGAAGAAATCGCTTTAATGGCAATTGCCCACCTCAACATCGGCTCCAATATCGGCGACCGCCATGCCCTCATCGGGCAGGCGGTCGCTGCCGTTGAGCTCGCTTTCTCCGCCCGCGCCGTGTGCTCCCGCCCTTTCGAGTCGGAGCCCTGGGGTTTCGATAGCCCGAACACCTTTATTAATATAGGTGTCAACATCGAAGTGGGGTCTCTTGCTCCGCTCCATGTGCTTCGGCTTCTGCGCCGGGCCGAACGCGCCGTCGACGCCGCCTCCCATCGCGACTCCTCAGGCGCCTACATTGACCGCCGCATCGACATCGACCTCATTGCACTCGACAATCAGGTGGTCGACACCCCCGAGCTCACATTGCCCCATCCGCGCATGTCGCAGCGAGAATTTGTGCTCGTGCCAATGGCCGAACTCATGCCTCTCTGGCGCCATCCGCAGCTCGGATTGACACCCCGCGAGATGCTTCAGCGGTTGGAGTTATGACAATGTTGTTACATTTCAAGTTTTTTTCCAACCAAAAAAACATCCACATTGTTTGAAATTTCGAAAACAATCAATTATATTTGCCATCGGAAAAACACAGCTCGCCAACATAGCGACCTCCGAGGCAAGCAATCGGAACTTAAAAAACTATTTTGCATTAACATTTCTAACGCCGTTCAACCAACATGAAAACTCCTATCTTCAAGACCATTCTCTTGCTGACAGCCCTTTTCTCAACCCTCTCACTCTCTGCCGCGCAGTCAGACCCCACGCCTGCCGACCACGAATCATTCGGCGTTGATATCGATGCAAACCCCCACACACTCAACATCTTTTCGATGGGCGACGGATCGGTTCACGCCTACACTGCCGTCAGCGGCAACCTCCCTGTGGGCGAAGAGCTCTATGCCGGAGAACAGTTCATGCCCGCCGAATGTAGCGACGGCATTTACTTCCTCGTTGAGCCCGACCATTTCTTCACCCTCAATTCGCTCATTGTCAACAACGAAAACGTGACCGATCAGGTTGAAGACGGCGTTTACCACTATGAAAACGTAGAAGACGACGTTGAAGTGTGGGCCGTGTTCGACGTAGAACTCGCCAGCCTCACCTCTCTGCTGACCGACCTCCCTGCCGGCAGCTACGAAGTCTACACCCTCCAGGGTGTGCAGGTCAACCCCGAACACCTCACTACCGGCTTCTACCTCCTCCGCCACGGCACCCAAACCGCCAAAATCTACGTCCAGTAATCCACCGACNACCCGAAGACAAACCCAAAGATATTGAGCCTGCGGCACCGCCGTGGGCTTTTGATTTNCGGTTATGCAAAATTACAACCGCTCGGAGNCCCTTTTTGCGAGAATCCGGCGAAACGTCCGNCAAAAGGGTGATGTTTTTGGGGCGGAAGGAGGGATTGTTGGCGATTTTTTATTATTTTTGCACGATATTTGGGCGTGAAGTGTCTGCCCGGAGCTGTGGCTGCTGCGATGGCTCTGTCGGGGCAGGGGGTTCGGGCCGATTGAAGATTTGCTATTATGACTAAACAACGACATAGGCGTGCGCGCGGTGCGCGTGTGATTTCCACGGTGAGTGTGGCTCTGGTGCTGACTTTGCTTGGCATTGCGGCGCTGACGGGTATCGTGGCGCAGCGTGTCAGCGACACCTTCCGTTCCGGCATCGGGATGGTGGTGATTGTTGACGAAACGGCTTCGGCCGGGGCTGCCGACACTCTGTCAAAAGAATTGAAAAAGGCTCAATGGGTCAAGGCTTCAACCTTTTCGAGTGCTGAGGAGGTCAATAAGCGTTGGCAGGAAGAGTTGGGCGATGTGGAGATTTCGGAGCTGCATCCGTTTCAGCCTGAATATGTGGTCAGTGTGATGCCGCGCTGGAGCTCGGCCGATTCGCTTGAAAGCATAGCCTCTCGCCTTTCGCAGCTGCCGGCAGTCTATGAGGTGAAAGTGCATAAAGATATGGCGGTCAGCGTAAACCGCACGCTCAACAGTGCGGTGATGGCCGTGTTGATAGTGTGTGCCGTGTTGCTTGTCATCTCGTTTGTGCTTATCAGCAACACCGTCGGGATGGAGCTTTACAGCGACCGAATGGTCGTGCACACGATGCAATATGTCGGTGCGCGTCCTGGCTTCATACGGCGACCGTTCGTCGGGCGCAGTCTGGTCAACGGTGTGCTGGCCGGAGTGATATCGTCGGCAGTGCTCGGCGGAGTCGTGGCTTGGCTTCTGAGAGTCTATCCGGCTCTGCGGTTGTCGCTGACGTGGATTGATGCGACGGTTGTGTTCGTCGGGCTGACGGCGCTGGGCGCAATGGTGTGTGGCGCGGCTGCATGGATTGCCACCACGAGATATATCTACGGTAATATCGACGACGTGCTCGAAGCGTAACCCCGCATCTAAGCGAAAAAAAGATTGAATACATTTATACCTTATTATATATGAAAGAAAAGAAAAAGCAGGAAATCGTGGGCTATCGATTCCCGCTGAACAAAACCAACTTCATCATCATCGCCGCTGCGGCTGTGATGATCATTGTGGGGTTTGTGATGATGTCGGGCGGTGCTACGGCCGACGGCTCGTTCAACCCTGAGATTTTTAACACCACGCGCATCGTCGTTGGTCCGCTGTTTGCGTTTCTCGGCTTCATTCTGGTGGGCGCAGGCATCATGTGGCCCTCGCGCAAGAAAGAGCAAGAGCAGCAGAGCTAATTGCCCGACAACTAACCTTTCGGATTAAATATTTCTCCAATGGATACTATTGACGCCCTTATCATGGGCATTGTGCAGGGGCTTGCCGAATATCTTCCGATAAGCTCCAGCGGCCATCTTGAAATTTGCAGCCACATTCTCGGCATGGACCTCTCGGGGGCTGAGTCGCTTGAATTTACGCTTGCGCTCCATGTGGCCACGGTGTTGTCGACCATCGTCGTGCTCCGCAAGGAATTCTTTTCGCTCTGCCGGTCATTTTTCACACTGAAGGCTGATGAAAACACGATTTATGTGTGGAAGATATTGCTTTCGTGCATTCCGATCGGCATCGTTGGCGTGTGTTTCAAGGAGCAGGTGGAAGCGTTTTTCGGCAACGGCCTGTCGACTGTCGGCATCTGCCTGATGGTCACCGCAGCACTTCTGGCGTTTGCCTACTTTTTCCGCCGCCGCCCGTCGAACATCAACTTCAATGGCCGTGTGCGCGAGCATGATATTTCATGGCTCGATGCGTTCGTGATCGGCTGTGCGCAGGCTGTGGCCGTGTTGCCCGGACTGAGCCGCAGCGGCACCACCATTGCCACCGGCCTCATTCTCGGCGACCGCCGCGACCAACTGGCCCAGTTCTCCTTCTTTATGGTCATCATTCCGATTCTCGGCGAGGGACTTCTCGACGTTGTGAAGATGCTCAAAGGTGGTGAGGCCGCCGCGCAGGCCACGGGGTCGATCAGCTCNGTGGCATTGGCCGTTGGTTTCCTGGCTGCCTTCATCGTTGGCTGCCTGGCCTGCAAATGGATGCTCGCCCTTGTGCGCCGAGGCAAACTCGTGTGGTTTTCAATCTATTGTCTTGCCGCCGGTCTTCTCTGCCTCCTCTGGTAAAGATACANCACTCNAAACTCTAAACTCTAAACTCTGCACTCTAAACTCTAATCACTATAAATGGATTTCATCACAGGTGAAATAATCTGCATTGACAAGCCTCTGGGCTGGACATCGTTTGACGCCGTGAAGCGTGTGCGCGGTGCCCTGTTGCGACGGCTGAAAATGAAGAAACTCAAAGTGGGTCATGCNGGCACACTCGATCCGCTCGCAACGGGAGTGATGATCATCACCACCGGNCGCGCAACGAAGCAGATCGAACAGCTTCAGAGCGGNGTCAAGGAGTATGTGGCCACCATTCGACTCGGAGCCACCACCCCGAGCTTCGANCTCGAAACGGAGATTGACGCAACGTATCCGACCGACCACATNACCCGNCAACTCGTCGANCAGACGCTCACGCGGTTTATCGGNCGCATCGAGCAGGTGCCCCCCGCCTTCTCGGCCTGCAAGGTCGANGGCAAGCGCGCCTACGAGATGGCCCGCAAAGGCCGCGAGGTGAACCTCAAGGCAAAGACACTTGTTATTGATGAGATTGAGCTGCTCGCTTTCTCGCCCGAGGAAATCGAGCTGCGAATCGTGTGCAGCAAAGGCACATATATCCGTGCGCTCGCCCGCGACATCGGCGAGGCNCTCGGCTCGGGCGGTCATCTGACTGCGTTGCGTCGNACCCGCGTTGGCGATGTGGCGATTGCCGACTGCCTGACCATNGATCAGGTGGCCGAGCTGATCCGCACCGTCGAGGTGACCTATCCCGACAATTTCGACGGCCCNCGCGTGGCCTCGCTTCCCTCCAACGAATAAAACACTATATTAGATAGCTGAAAGAAAATGAAATTATCGCAATTTAAATTCAATCTGCCTGACGAACTGATTGCACAGCGCCCCGCCCCGGAGCGCGACCAGGCGCGAATGATGGTCATTAACCGCGCCACCGGCGAGATTGAACATAGAGTGTTCAAGGAAATCATCAACTATTTTGAAGATGGCGACATCTTTGTCTACAACGACACTAAGGTGTTTCCCGCGCGCCTCTATGGCTACAAGGAAAAGACGGGTGCCAAAATCGAGGTGTTCCTGCTCCGCGAACTCAATGCTGAAAACAAGCTCTGGGATGTGCTCGTTGAGCCNGCCCGCAAAATCCGCATCGGCAACAAGCTCTATTTCGGCGACGGCGAAACGATGGTGGCCGAAGTCATTGACAACACCACTTCGCGCGGCCGCACACTCCGATTTCTCTACGATGGCCCCCACGAAGAATTCAAGCGCGANCTCTTTGCGCTGGGCGAACCCCCGCTGCCCCTCTACATCAAGCGCGANCCCGATGAGGAGGATGTCGACCGCTATCAGACCATCTATGCCTCGAAGGAGGGTGCGGTTGTGGCTCCCGCTGCCGGCATGCACTTCTCGCGCGAATTGCTGAAACGTCTGGAAATCAAGGGCGTGATTCAGGCCTTCATGACTGTTCACAGCGGCCTCGGCAACTTCCGCGAAATCGATGTGGAAGACCTCACCAAACACCGCATGGACTCGGAGCAGATTGAAATCACTCAGGAGCTCGTAGACATGGTTAACGGTGTGAAAGACAAGGGCCATCGCGTCTGCGCAATCGGCACCTCCGTGCTCCGCGGCATTGCGAGCGCCGTGTCGATGGGCGGCCACATGAAGACCTATTCCGGCTGGACCAACAAGTTCATCTTCCCCCCCTATGACTTCACCGTCACTGACGCGCTGCTCACCAACTTCCACATGCCTTACTCAACGATGTTGATGATGGTCTGCGCATTCGGTGGCTATGACCTCGTGATGAAGGCCTATAACGAAGCTGTCAAAGAAAAATATAACTTCGGAGCCTACGGCGACGCGATGCTGATCATCTGACCGGGGCGCCACCGAAATTTCGCATCATGGCAAGTGAATACCTGACAATAGAGGCTCCCTCGCAGGCGTCGATGCGCGAAAAGATGAGCAAGTTCATTGCTTTTGCTTTTCCCGTGGCGACGGCCTCTGAGGCGCGCGACTGCATTGCGCGCGTGGCTGCCGACTACCATGATGCGCGCCATGTCTGCTGGGCCTATATGCTCGGGGCCGACTGCGCCGAGTTTCAGTGGAGCGACAACGGCGAACCCTCCGGCACGGCCGGCAAACCGATTCTCGGTCAGATTCGTTCGCTCGGGCTGACGAATGTGGCCGTGGCCGTGGTCAGATATTTCGGTGGCATCAAACTCGGCACCTCGGGACTCATCGTGGCCTATCGCGAGAGTGCGCGCATGGCTCTTGAGGAGGCAGTCCATGTGACCCGCTTCGAGACGGCCGATGTCCAATTCACGTTTCCTTACGTTTCGATGAACTCCGTGATGCGCGTGGCTAAAGACCCGGAGGTCAAGATGGTGGACCAGCAGTTTGACAACACCTGCTCCATGACCCTCCGCATCCGCGCCGACCGCGCCGACGCTCTCCGCGGCCGCCTGGCCGACATTGATGGTGTCAGTTTCCCCGAGCATCCGGAATCAGAATAATAAACCCTCTAATTTCCACCCCACACAATGGATCAAGATCTGAAAGAAAAGCTCAGTAAAGACCCTGACGGTCTGCTGACCTATGAATACATTGCCAACAACATCGACCATATCGACGAAGAAATGCCGGAACTGGTCGACAACATGATTGCCGTTGACTCCTGCGGNCAATTCTGCGTCAGCGCGGCCCGCTATCTTCATGCACTCGCCACGGAGCGCTTCCATGAGTCGGTTGACCGTCTGGTCAAGGCCGCCATTGAAAAAGACCGCAACCGCGACTACATCGGTCAGCTGCTGCCCGCCCTCTGGGGTGCCGACTATGCCGACCGCGCCGGGGAGCTCAATGCTTCCGACGATAATTTCCGCCGCATCTACAAGCGCATCTACTCCACCGGCATCTGATTCGCTCCGACGCTTATCGCTCTATGAAATTCAGAAAACTATTTCTTGCGGTGATTCCGGTCATCCTTTCATGGATCGGCGCTGCCGCTGCAACTTCTTCCAACTGCTCAATGACACATTCAGCTCAGACATCCGAAAAACAGACCACCGTGAAGATGACCACCAATCTCGGCGACATCACCATGGTGCTCTATAACGACACCCCGCTCCATCGCGACAATTTCATTAAGCTCGTCAACGAGGGCTACTACGACGGTCAGCTCTTTCATCGCGTCATTCCGCAGTTCATGGCGCAGGCCGGCGACCCGCTGTCGCGCATTGCCGAGCCGGGCCAGCTGCTCGGCGAGGGTGATCCGGGCTACACGATTCCCGCCGAAATTAGCTATCCGGCTCATTTCCATAAGCGTGGAGCCATTGCCGCCGCCCGCACAGCCGATGAAATCAATCCCGAGCGCCGGTCGAGCGGTTCGCAGTTCTACATCGTGACCGGAAAGGTGTACAATGAGCAGCAGCTCCGCGCCCGCGAGCGTCAGATCAACCGCGAAATCGAGCAGCAGATTGCCGACTCGCTCGCTCAGCAGTCGCGCGAAGCCCTCATGCAGCTCCGCCGCGCCCGCGATTTCAAGGGCATCAACGCTCTGCAGGATGAAATCATTGCCAAGGCCGAAGCAGAGGCCAAGGCCCATCAGTTTGCTTTCCCGGCTGAGGTGCGCGAGGCTTACACCACCATTGGCGGTGTGCCGCATCTCGATGGCGAATACACCGTGTTCGGCGAAGTCACCGAAGGCATGGAAATCGTGGAACAGTTCTCTCAGGCCGAGCGTGACCGCTATGACCGCCCGGTTGAGGATGTGCGCATCATCAAGATGACTGTGGTTGAATAATCCCCCCATTCTTCCGACCGATGCTTGACTACACTGTTTTCACCCTCCCCAATGGCCTGCGGGTGGTTCATCACCGCGATGATTCGCCCGCCCATGTGGCCGTCAATATTCTCTACAATGTCGGTGGCCGCGACGAATCGGCGGAACTCACCGGCATGGCTCACCTCTTTGAGCATCTGATGTTTGGCGGGTCGGTCAATGTTGCCGACTATGATGCCGAACTTGAGGCGGCCGGAGGCACGAGCAACGCCTGGACCTCCAACGATTTCACTAACTTCTATGACATCGTGGCGCGCGAAAATGTCGAGACCGCCTTCTGGCTCGAAAGCGACCGCATGCTGAGTCCGTCGTTTGCCGAGCAGGTGCTCCGCACGCAGAAAAGCGTGGTCATCGAGGAATTCAAGCAGACCTGCCTCAACAAGCCTTACGGCGACATGATGCACCATCTGCTGCCGATGCTTTTCGGCAGTCATCCCTATGCCGTGCCTACGATCGGTGTTGCACCCGACCATATCGAGCGCGTGACCATGGACGACATCCGCTCATTCTTTTTCAGCCACTATGCGCCAAACAATGCCGTGCTTAGTGTCGTAGGGCCCATTTCACTTGAGCGCACCCGCGAGCTTGCCGAGAAGTGGTTCGGCCCGATTCCGTCGCGCCCCATCGCTCCGCGAGCCTATGCTCCGGCAGCTCCAATCACCGAGCCCCGCCGGCTGACGGTGACGGCTCAGGTGCCTCAGACGCGTCTGATCATNGCCTTTCAGATGGAACGCTACGGCCACGAACAGTATTTTGCGGCCGACCTTATCACCGACATTCTTTCAGCCGGAAACTCNTCCCGCTTCAATCGTGAGCTCCTGATGGCCACCGACATTTTCACCGATGTCGACGCCATGATTACGGGCTATGAGGAGACGGGAGTGCTGATGATTGTGGCCGGACTGACGGCCGACGATGATGCGACCATCGCGCGCGCTGAAGAAGCTATCTGGNATCAGTTGCGNCGCATAGCTTCCGAGCCGGTCAGCGACTTCGAGCTGCAGCGCGTGAANAATCGCTTTGAAAGCAACATGATTATGTCGCAGCTCAGCTTCGCAGCCAAGGCGCGCNAACTNGCGAAGGCCGTGATGCACGGCGAGGACTATAATGCCATCCTCGACCGCTACCGGGCCATCTCCGCCGCCGACATCACTTCAACAGCCTCCACCATCTTCCAACCCTCGCGCAGCTGCACNCTNCTCTACCGCCCCGCCTGACACTNATCTCCGACACACNNACACANCACANAAAAACCGTGCAAATTTAAAATCCGATTTTAAATCTGCACGGTTTTCTGACTGTCTTGAGTCATTTATCCGAAAAATAATCGCTATATTTGTGCAAATTTAAAATNTGATTTTAAATCTGCACGATTATGGAGTATATAAAGCGAAAAATTTCGGATTCNGTTCTCGAAGCTGCCAAATATTATAGAGTGATTGTGGTGACCGGCCCGAGGCAGACCGGCAAGACTACGCTCTGCCGCCATTTGTTCAGTGACTATAAGTATTATAATCTTGAAGATGTGGCTTTAAGAAATGCCATAGCTGATGACCCCAAGGGCTTTCTNANCGGATGTGGCGANCGGGTAATCATTGATGAGGTNCAAAATATTCCGGANNTGTTTTCCTACATTCAGGTGGTGGTCGACGCAGATGAAAATCGAAGATTTGCGCTGACCGGGAGCAATAATTTCTCGCTGATGGAGAGCATTACGCAGTCGCTTGCCGGGAGGGCTGCGCTGTTNACGCTGTTGCCTTTTGCGCTCAATGAGNTGAGCGGTGAGTATCAGTCGGCGCAGACGGATGAGATTCTTTTCCGGGGTTTGTATCCCGGCACGACNATTCGCCGNATGCCTCCGGAAATGTTTTTCCGAAACTACTATTCCACTTACATGGANCGCGACGTGCGTCAGATAAAACAAATCACCGANCTTCCGAAGTTTCAACACCTGATGCGGCTTGTTGCCGGNCGCGTGGGGTCGGANTGTAATGNCTCGGCTCTTGCAAACGAAACCGGNATCTCATCGCCTACGGTGAAGAGCTGGCTTGGAGTCATGCAGACATCTTATCTGCTGACTGTGCTTCCNCCATATTATCAGAATATCTCAAAACGCCTGATAAAGACTCCGAAGGTCTATTTCATTGACACCGGTCTGCTATGCTATCTGCTTGGCATCACTTCGNCNGAACAGCTTAAAACNCATCCGCTTCGCGGGGCTGTGTTTGAAAATCTGATTGTTGTTGAGATGCTTAAAGACCGTTTCAACCGGGGNAAGGATAGCAATCTGTTTTTCTATCGCGAGTCGTCGGGCAGGGAGGTGGATGTCGTGCAGACCGAGGCCGACAAGTTTCGGATNTGGGAAGTGAAATCGGCAAAGACTTTCAACACTGATTTTCGGAAGAATCTTGATTATTTCAAGTCGATTTTTGGCGAAAANGTGATTAGCGCCAAAGTGATTTACGATGGCGATAACATTCCTCCCGATGTGGTTAATTTTCGTCAGTTTCCTGACTGANAGGGATGAAGCGGGTTATTTGAAGTAGGCGTTNAGGACGTCGCGGGCGGCGGTGAANGAGCTTTGGAGGTTGGCCAGGACGCGGGCCTCTTTTTCTTCGAGCAGGGTGGCTATGGCGGGGTCGTCGTAGAAATGACGGCGGAGCTGCTCGTCGATNGTCTCGCGCATCCAGTAGCGGGCCTGTTCGAGGCGCTTGCGCTCGAAGTAGCCGTTGGCGTCGACGAAGGCGAAGTAGCGGTCAATCATGTCCCAGACTTCGGGAATGCCGAGCTCGTAGTAGCCTGAGTAGGTGAGCACTTCGGGCTGCCAGCCTGAGGCTGTGGGGGGGAATAGCTGGAGCGCGCTGCGAAATTGAGCCTGCGCGAGCTGTGCGCGGTTGATGTTGTCGCCGTCGGCTTTGTTGATCACGATGCCGTCGGCCATCTCCATGATGCCTCGTTTGATGCCCTGAAGTTCGTCGCCTGTGCCTGCGAGCTGGAGGAGCAGGAAGAAGTCGACCATTGAGTGAACGGCGGTTTCGCTCTGACCGACGCCTACGGTTTCAACGAAGATGTTGTTGAAACCCGCGGCTTCGCATAGCACGATTGTTTCGCGTGTTTTGCGCGCCACACCGCCCAGAGACCCTGCCGAGGGGCTGGGGCGCACGAAGGCCGAGGGATGGACCGAAAGGCGCTCCATGCGTGTTTTGTCGCCGAGAATACTCCCTTTGGTGCGCTCGCTTGAGGGGTCGATGGCGAGCACGGCGAGTTTGCCACCCTGTTTGAGCACGTGGAGTCCGAAGACGTCGATTGATGTGGATTTGCCTGCGCCGGGCACACCCGTAATGCCGATGCGGCGCGAGCGGCCTGAGTGGGGCAGGCATTTTTCAATCACTTCCTGAGCCACGGCCTGATGGTCGGGTGAGAGGCTTTCAACGAGTGTCACGGCGCGGGAGAGCATGGTGATGTCGCCCTTGAGAATGCCTTCAACGAGTTCGGCGGCGGAGGGTAGGGGCCGACGTCGGCGTCGGGTCATGTAGGGGTTGACGCTTGGGGGCTGGGCTACGCCGGAGTTTACGGTCAGGCCTATGTATTGGGAGTCGTTTTCGGGGTGATGGGTTGGCATTTTTTATTTTGGTAAGGTCGGTTAAGGTCGGTTAAGGTCTTTAAGGTCGGTTGGGGTCACTTCGGGAGATTGGGGGAGAGGAGGCGGATGGTTTGGGTGGGGGCGTCGGGGTCGTTGGTGATTAGGGTGAGGCGGGAGTTTAGGTAGCCTTGGGTGAGGGTGGCGGGGGAGAGTTGGGAGGGGTTGAGGGTTAGGGTGATTTCGGCTTTGTGGCCGGGCTTGATTTTTGTGGCGGAGCATTTGATGCTGACTGCGGGGTCGGCTGATTGGATGCGGCGCACGAGTAGGGGCGATTTGCCGGTGTTGGTCAGGGTGACGGTGCGGGTCAGTTTGCCGGATTCGGGGCTGACTGAGCCGAAGTCAACGGAGGTGTCGGAGAGGAGGGCGTGAGGAGCGTTGGCGAGTTCTTTTTCGGAGAGTTTCGAGAAGTCTTCGTTGACGATCATCACGGTTTGAATTTCAATGCCCAGGTCGGAGCGGCGGTTGTCGGGGAGGAGGGTGAAGGTTTCTTCGATGGTGCCGTAGGATGTGGCGCGGTCAGTGTAGGCGGTGAGTGAGAGCGTCGATTGTTCGCCGGGAGGGATTATTTCGGGGCGGAACATGGCGTTGATTGTCTCCGGCTTGTTCTTGATTGCGGGCACGATGGTGTCGGCCGTGGGATTATAGATGTTGATTGCTGCCGCGAGCACGCGTCCTTTGGTGGTTTCGCCGAAGGGGGCTATGTTGTTGCTGATGCGGGCAGTGCCGGCCTCGATGGGGAAGCGGGTGCGCAGGGTGTTGGAAGAGCCTATCACGGTGCCGGTTATGGTCATCACGTCAGATCCGGCGTTGGTTGTCACTTTCACTTGCTTGCGGAATCGGCCGGGACGCCCTGCGGGGTCGTAGGCCACACTGACGCGCAGCGTGTCGCCGGGAGCCACCGGGGCGCGGTTGTAGGTGGGACGGGTGCATCCGCAGTTGGCGCGAGCGTCAATGACGCTGATTGGTTCGGACCCGGTGTTGACGGCGAGGAATGTGCAGTGGGCAGGACCGGCTTCTTCGCGAAATGCTCCGAAGTCGTGCGTGGGGCTGAGCCACACGAGTTGCGGCTGAGCCACGGCAAGGCTCGCCACGAGCATGAGCGGCAGGAGGATTAGATTCCGGAGCTTCATCTGACAGGGGGGGAGTTGGTTGATTATCAGTCGGGGAGGATTACGCCGGAGAATCGCAGTGGGATGCGCTTCTTGGAGGCGTTGGTGCGCACTTTCACTTCGCGGTTAAATTCGCCACGGCGTCCCGAGGGGTCGAAAGTGATTTTGATTTCGCCCGTTTTGCCGGGGGCGATGGGTGCCTTGGGATAGGAGGGAGTGGTGCAGCCGCAACCGCCGTTGGTCACGGTGATAATCACCAGCGGTTCAGAGCCGGTGTTGGTGAACTGATAGGTTGCCGTGACTTTTCCTGCAGAGGCGTGAATGTTTCCGAAGTCAACTTTGGTCTGCGAGAAGGTGATGCCCGGAGTGGCTTTTTCGTCAGCGGCAACAGCAGTGATGGCCACCGAGCCCACGATGGCGATGATGAGGGCGAAGATTATGCGTTTCATTCTATGATCGAATTTTTGAGGTTTTGGTTCAAAATTACAAAACAAATCCGATAAATCAACGTATTTAATAACTTTTAAGTTCGACGCGGAGCGGGGTGCGCGGGTCAGAGCTGCATGCCGATGCCGAAGAGGGCGTAGTCGTAGATACAGGGGTCGTCGGGGCGGATTGTCCGGAGGGCTTCGGTGAGCTCCACGGTGGTGCGTCGGTCGTTGGCTTTGCGGGTGATGAGGCCGAGATTGCGGCCGGTGTTTCCAACGTGGACATCGAGCGGAATGAAGAGCTGCGAGGGTTTGATGGAATCCCACACGCCGAGATCAACGATGCCGTCGCGGCGCACAAGCCAGCGCAGAGCCATGTTCACGCGTTTCAGGGCTGTCTGCTGAAGGTTGAGGGGGAGGCAGCGGGAGTCTTCGTGACCGTTGTTGGCCAGGCGCAGTTCGTTGTTGAGCAGCTCCACGAGTCGCCAGGAGGGAAACGGGTCGTCTCCCACGCGGTTGGCGGCGGCAAAGGCGTCGATGCTGCCGTGGGTGGAGTAGACACGCCGGAGTCCGCGCAGGAAGTGGCGGAGGTTGCGGGCAAAGAAGGTGCGGTGGATATTTTGGTCGGGGAGGTCTTCGTAGGCCTGATCCATGACATAGTTATAAGGGTCGCAACCCATCAGAGCGAGCATGCGGTCGCAGTCGCGGCAAATCATCTTTCGGTTGCCCCAGGCAATGGATGCGCAGAGCAGGGATGCGATTTCGATGTCGCGCAGGTCGGTGAACCGTCGGGGAAACTGCACGGGGTCGAGGTCGATAAACGAGGGGTTGTTGATGCGTTTTGCTTCGGAGTCAAGGAGTTCGCGCAGGTCGGGAGATATCATGTTGAGGGAGTCGGGATTGTTGGATAAAAAAAAGCCACCGCGATGCGAGGTGCATTGCGGTGGTTGAGGTCGAGTAGCCCATAGGAGAATCGAACTCCTCTTTCAAGAATGAAAATCTTGCGTCCTAGCCGATAGACGAATGGGCCTCGAATGTAATCTTTTCTTAGGCGCCGAGCTTGTTGATGTAAAGGGCGAGCTTGCTCTTGAGGTTGGATGCCTTGTTTTTAGAAATGGTTTTCTTGGCAGCCAGTTTGTCGAGCATCTTGGTGATGGTTACCAATTTAGCCTGAGCTTCAGCTTTGTCGGTCAGTTTGCGCAGATTGCGAACGGCGTTGCGGGCAGTCTTAGCGTAGTAGCGGTTGCGAAGACGACGAGTTGCAGTCTGACGGATTCTTTTAAGCGATGATTTATGGTTTGCCATTGCTTTAGTGGTTCTCTTTTGTTTTGTTTTTTTCTTATTATTGGTAGCCCATAGGAGAATCGAACTCCTCTTTCAAGAATGAAAATCTTGCGTCCTAGCCGATAGACGAATGGGCCGAGCTTGTGATTGCGTTGCTTCTCAAAAGCGAGTGCAAATATACGGACATTTTTTAATTCTCACAACTTTTCTGAACTTTTTTTGCGTTTTTTGATGAAAAAATCATGTTTTCGGGTGGTAAAATCGTAATTTTGCACTTGAAACGATGAAACGCACCTTAAATATAATAGCACTTCGGACTATCCGCCACTCGGAGCGTCACGACATTCTGACGGCCTATTCGCGCGAGGCCGGAAGGGTGGCATTTGCCATTCCCGCCGGCAGCGGCAGGGAGGCTTCGCGACGGAGGGCGCTGCTGATGCCGCTGGGTCTGCTTGAGTGTGTGGCCGACATGAAGCCCGGCCGTGAGATTCACACCATGCGCGACCCCCGCGCTCTGCGACCGCTCCACGGGCTGCGGATGCATCCGGTCAAGAGCGCCGTGGCCATGTTTATTGCCGAGGTGCTTGCGGTGATACTCCGCGAGGGGCCGGCCGACGAGGGAATGTTTGACTATGTTGCACGCAGCGTTGTGGCGCTCGATGTGATGGAGGGGGCCGGTGTGGCCAATTTTCATATCTGTTTCATGGTCGGGCTGAGCCGCGTGCTCGGCATAGAGCCTGACACGGCCGACTATCAGGAGGGGATGGTGTTTGACATGGCCGGCGGACATTTCAGATTGACGCCTCCGCTCCACAGTCACTATCTTGATGCTGCGCGGTCGCGCATGGTGGTGGAGCTGCTGCGCATGAATCTGACCAATCTACACCTTTATAAAATGAACCGCATGCAGCGCAATGAGATGCTCGACACTATTCTGGAATATTTTTCGCTGCACTACACGGCGCTTTCGTCGCTGCGGTCGCTGGATGTGGTCCGGGATTTGTTTTGAAATTTTTGGGAGGGGTGGGGACACCTTATTATATATAGGTTTTTGCCATCCGGATATCATCGGCCGTTCACGGCCGATTGACTTAACATCCGGCGGATGTTTTTTTGCTTTGGAGGGGTGAAATTTTAACAAATGAAATTAACTTAAAAAGTGTTGAGTTGAGATTTGATTAACACAAATTAACTAAATGGGGGGGGGTAATTGTTACTTATTGTTTAATTTTGTGTAAAATTCACCAAGAAGGCATCCTTTTAATCGGGGTGCCCAATGCCGGAAAAACTTGCAGAAAAAGTAAATCAATATAAATCACCAAATTAATCATTACCATTTCAAAAACCCCAAATTATTATGAAGGCAAAGCTAACATGTCTGCTTGTCTGTATGATGATGTTGCCTATGCTGGCTTTCGCGGCCAACAAGGTTGTCGGTACAGTGACAGACAGCAATGGCGATCCTCTGATTGGTGTGTCAGTCCTCGTGAAAGGCACCCAGTTCGGGACTCAGACCAACATTGATGGTGAATACTCCATTAATGCATCGCAGGGAAATGTGCTGACGTTTACTTATGTCGGCTTCCTGCCGCAGGAGGTCACCGTCGGTTCAAACTCAACCATCAACGTGACTCTTCAGGAAGACAATCGCGTGCTCGACGAAGTCGTTGTGACCGCACTCGGCATCAAGCGTTCTGAAAAGGCACTTACTTACAACACCCAGCAGGTGAAGGCCGACGAAATCACCGGCGTCAAAGATGCCAACTTCGTCAACGCCCTCTCCGGCAAGGTTGCGGGTATGAACATCAACGCATCGTCGGCCGGTATCGGTGGCGGTTCGAAGGTTGTGCTCCGCGGCTCGAAATCTCTTTCGGGCAACAACAATGCGCTTTACGTTATCGACGGTATCCCCATGCCCTCGCTCCAGTCAAAGCAGAGCGAAGACCTCTTCACCGGTATGGGTCAGTCGGGCGACGGTGCCGCTATGCTCAACCCCGAAGATATCGAGTCAATCTCGGTGCTCTCCGGTGCTGCCGCTTCGGCACTCTACGGTAGCGAAGCTGCCAACGGCGTTGTGATGATCACCACCCGCAAGGGTGAAGAGGGTCGCACTAAAGTGACTTACTCCAACTCCACCATCTTCCTCAACGCAATGGCTACTCCCGAGTTTCAGAACACCTACGGTGCGAACAACGGCGAGTTCCGCAGCTGGGGCGCAAAACTCGGTCAGCCGAGCTCTTATGACCCCACCGATTTCTTCCAGACCGGTTTCAACGAGACCAACGCCGTCACTCTGACCGCCGGCAACGCAACCAACCAGACATTCCTCTCGCTGGCTGCCACCAACGCCGAAGGTATCGTGATGAACAACACTCTCGACCGCTACAACTTCACCATCCGCAACACCACTGCTCTGATCAAAGACAAACTTCGTCTGGATGTCAGCGCAAGCTACATGAACCTCAAGGAAAACAACATGGTGGCTCAGGGTCAGTATATGAACCCCGTGGTGCCCATCTACCTGATGTCGCCTTCCTACAGCCTTGAAACTTACAAGGTGTTCGAGATGTATAACCAGGAACGCAACTTCAAGACTCAGTACTGGCCTTGGGGCAACCAGGGTCTCGGCATGCAGAACCCCTACTGGATTACTCAGCGCGACAACTTCACCAACCACAAGACCCGCTACTTCATGACTGCCGGTCTCTACTGGGACAACGTTGTCAAGGGCCTCAACATCAGCGCCCGCGCCAAGCTCGACCAGACCAACGCACTCTATGAAACCAAATATTCCGCCTCGACCGACGCTATATTCGCCGACCAGTATGGCGCATATTTCAAAAATGATGCCTCGACCCGTCAGCTCTACGGCGACGTGATGGCCACCTACAACAATGACTTCGGCCAGGTTCAGCTCAACGCAGCTCTCGGTGCATCAATCAACGACGTTCAGAGCAAATGGTTCTATCAGGGCGGCGACCTCGCATCCGTTGCCAACCACTTTGAACTGGCCAACGTCAATCCCACCGGCACTCACACCAAGCTCTACGGCGACCACTACCACGACCAGACTCAGTCGATCTTCGCAACAGCTCAGGTGGGTTTCCGCAACTATCTGTTCCTCGACCTCGCAGGCCGTATCGACTGGGCTTCTGCTCTTGCCTACACCAACGCCAACAGCGTGGCTTATCCCTCAGTCGGCCTCTCGGCTATCCTGACCGATATGATTCCGGCTCTCCACACTCCCGCTCTGACATTCCTGAAGATTCGCGGTTCTTACTCTGAAGTGGGTAACGCTCCCCAGCGCTACATCGGTTATTCAACCTACGCCTACGAAAAGACCATGCCCGCCACTTCAACCAACTATCCCAACCACGACATCAAGCCCGAACGCACCAAAGCATGGGAAGTCGGCCTGTCGGCCCGCTTCTGGGGCGACAAACTGAAACTTGATGTTTCGCTCTACAAGACTTCAACATTCAACCAGCTCTTTAACCCCACTCTCCCCGCCAGCTCCGGCTACAAATCGGTCTACATCAATGGCGGTCAGATTGACAACAAGGGTATCGAACTCAGCCTCGGTCTCATCCAGCCCCTCGGCCCCGTGCAGTGGGAGTCTAACTTCACTTACACCCTCAACCGCAACAAAGTGGTCAAGCTCCTCAAGCCGACCACTCTCGACAACGGCATGGAAGTAAGTCAGTCGGTCTATGACATTGCCACCCTGGGCAACGTCAAGAGCCGTCTGGTTGAAGGCGGTTCAATCGGCGACCTCTATGTCACCACCCTCAAGCGCGACCACCACGGCCACATCATCGTTGACTACGTTGAACAGACCGTTGAACGCGACAACAACGCCGGCCCCAACAAAGATGGTTGGATCTACGCCGGTAACGCCGAAGCCAAATACACCATGGGCTGGCGCAACTCCTTCAGCTGGAAGGGTCTGCACCTCGGCTTCCTCATCAACGCCCGCGTTGGCGGTCAGGCAGTGTCAATGACCCAGGCCTATATGGATGCTTACGGTGTTTCGACCGAATCAGCAGCAGCCCGCGATGCCGGCGGCGTTTATGTCAACGGCTACTTCCTGGCAGGTGCCGCTCAGAAATATTATGAATATGTTGGTTCGAACGCCGGCGAAAACTATGTTTACTCAGCCACCAACGTGCGTCTGGGCGAGCTCACACTCGGCTACGATATCCCCGTGAACCGCTGGGTCAACTGGATCAAGGGTCTGAACGTGTCGTTCATCGGCCGCAACCTCTTCTTCATCTACAAGAAGGCTCCCTTCGACCCCGAGCTCACCGCATCGACCAACATCGGCTGGAGCGGCATGGACTACTTCATGCTCCCCTCAATGAGAAATCTCGGTTTCTCTGTCAAAGTCAACTTCTAAAGATAGCTAACAGACATGAAAAATATATCTAAACTTTCCACCGGACTCTGCGTGGCTGCCGTTGCCGCAAGCGCAATGCTCAGCTCCTGCACCGACAAGTTCGAGCAGTGGAACATCAACCCAAATGAGGTTACGCCCGACATGATGGACCGCGACAACCTCAAGACCGGCGCCCTCTATTCGCAGATGCAGCGCGGAGTGTTTGTGGTAGGCCAGGACCTTGGCGGTACCTACCAGATTCACCAGATGCTCAACGCCGACAACTATGCCGGCTATTTCGCAAACATCAAAGACTCCTACGATATCGGTAACCGTCACTCCGACCATTATGCAATGGTGTCGAAATGGTTCACCCTCCCCTTCGACGACGCTTATCCCAACATCATGCAGCCCTGCAAGCAGCTCTTCGAAAACTCCGAGGAGGGTTCGATGGACCGCGCCATGGCCACCGTGGTGAAAGTGTTCGGCATGCACCGCATCACCGATAAATACGGCCCCATCCCTTACAGCAAGTTCGGCACCGACATTGCCGTAGCCTACGACTCGCAGAAGGATATCTACGATCAGTTCTTCACTGAACTCGACGATGCCATCGAAACCATGAGCGACTATGTTGCCGCCGGTTCGTCGAACTATATGGCACGCTACGACAATGTCTACATGGGCAACGTCAACAAATGGCTCAAATTCGCCAACACCCTGCGTCTGCGTCTGGCAATGCGCATCTCTTATGTCGACGAAGCCAAGGCCCGCACCGAAATCCAGAAAGCTCTCGATTCATCGGCCGGCCTGATGAGCTCCAATGCCGACGACGCCGTGTTCCACAACAACACCAACTCGTTTGTGTTCACCAACCCCATCTGGGAAGTGACCCAGAGCTTCAACGACATGCGCATGAGCGCAACTATGGATGTCTATCTCAATGGTCTTGAAGACCCCCGCCGCGCCGCTTACTTCACTGCCGTCAACGGTGAATACCACGGTATGCGCAACGGCATGACCTCAGGCTTCGCTCAGATGGCTGCCGTCACTTCTGCCGCCAACTTCGAGAGCGACAGCGACCTGCCCTGGATGAGAGCCGCCGAGGCTTACTTCCTGCAGGCTGAAGCAAAACTCCGCTTCGGTCTGGGCAGCAGCGACGCAAAAGACCTCTACGAGCAGGGCATCCGCACATCGATGGCCAGCAACAACGTGTCGTCAGGTGTTGACTCCTACATTGCCAACTCCACCAACACTCCCTCCACTTCATGGAAAAATCCTGCCACTTCGCAGAATGTCAACGTAGCTTCGATGGTGTCTTCACTCCCCGTTGCATGGGACGACGCCGCTTCAACCGAAAAGAAGCTCGAACGCATCATGACCCAGAAGTGGATTGCCCTCTACCCCGACGGTCAGGAAGCATGGAGCGAAATGCGCCGCACCGGCTACCCCGGCTGGGTGCGCATCTCCACCTATGCAAGCGCATCGGGCGTGTCGGAAAACGACATTATCCGCCGAATCCAGTTCTCAACCACCGAGCTCTCCAACAACTCCGCCAACGTTCAGGAAGCCATCAAGCTCCTTGGCGGTCAGGACAATGCCGGAACTCACCTCTGGTGGGACGTTAAAAACTAATCAACCCAACCGAACAAAGGAAAATTATGAAACTCATAAAATACATTCTTCCGATGGTGGCGATGGGTGGCTTCTTCACCGCTTGCGATGACGTTGAAGCTTATTCGCCTGAAGAAGTGAATCCCCCCTTCACATATTCGCCGCTCTACTATCAGAACCTGCGCGATTACAAAGCCTCCGACCATGAAATCGCTTTCGGCTGGGTGGCTGACTATGCTAAGCGCAACTCAATGGCCACGAGCTTCCTCGGTCTGCCCGACTCGCTCGACATCTGCTCGCTCTGGGGCGGTATTCCCTCCGACCCCGAAGTGTTTGCCGACATGCGCTTCGTTCAGAAAACCAAAGGCACCAAGATGGTGGCCGTGGCAATCACCCGTATCGACTCCGAAACTTCCGAAAAGCCCTTTAAGCAGTACTACGACGAGGCCCGCGCCAACGGAAACCAGGATTCAATCTACCGCGCCTTCGAACTCTATGCCGAATACTTCCTCGACCAGGTGTTTGAAAACGACCTCGACGGTTTCGACTGCGACTATGAGCCGGAAGGCGACTACCTCTCGGGCGACAACTTCCGCTATTTCTTCATGTACATGGCCAAATATCTCGGCCCCAACCCCGACCAGACCAAGGAAGAACGTCTGGAGCTGATCCGCCAGCGCTACGGCGACGCCATTGCCAATCAGCCCGGTGTCTGCGACAAGATGCTCAACATCGACCAGACTTCAACCTCGCTCTCTGACCTGGCTCCCTACTCCAACTACTGCTTCCTCCAGGCCTACGGCGGCGGCACAGGTGCCGGCCAGTGGCCCGACGAAAAGGTGGTATATTGCTGCAACATGGGCGACAACTGGAACACTCCCCTCAACGAGATGTACAACCAGGCTCGCTACAAACCTGCCAGCGGCAAACGCAAAGGCGGTTTCGGCGCGTTCTTCCTCCACCGCAACTATCGCACGACTGAGACCAATCTCGAACCCTATTACCACTTCCGTCGTTGCATCCAGATTCAGAACCCCGCAATCTACTAATCCATTTGAATCGACATGAAACTCTTTAAAAACATATATGTGATGGCAGGTGCGATGGCACTCTGCACTGTCGGTTTCGCTTCGTGTAGCGACGACGACCACTATGACTTCCCCGGCGACCCTTATAACAAGGTGTATGTGGCCGACCACTCTGCCGACACCAAAATCGTTCAGACTCCCGTCGGCACGGTTGCGAGCTTCGCCGTCAGCTTCCCCGCTGTCTGCAAGGCTCCGGCCGAAGGCGACATCAACGTGACTCTCGCCGTTGACAATTCGCTCATCGATGCCTACAATGAAGAAAACGGCACATCCTATCAGGCTCTGCCTGAAAACGCCATGGTGATTTCCAATACCAAGCTGACCATTCCCAAGGGCGCCACTGCCTCAAGCGAGGAATTCAACCTGGCTCTGACTGAGGATGCCGAAATCCTTGCCGGACTCGACGACTTGAACGGCTACATCGTGCCGGTGCGCATGACAAGCGTTTCGGGCGGCAACGCTCAGGCTGCTGTCAGCGTTCCTTCGATTTCCTATTTCACCCTCGGTGTGGGCTTCGAAGTGAACGACCCCAATGCCACCAAGGAAAACCGCGCGGGCACACTCGTTGCCGACCGTTCGGGCTGGAATGTAAGCCTCGTTGGTGAGGGCAGTGTCAACGGCGATCCCAAGTCGTGGTTCGACGATAGCAGCAACTCCTGCACCTTCTCTGATTCAGAGCTGGTCACCGTTGTTGTTGACCTCGGCAAGGAATATAAATTCGACGGTATCGTTTCATCTTACGATTACTATGGCTGGTACACTTACGGAACATTCACCAATCATTGCAAGGTAGCTCTCAGCTCCGACAATAAGACTTGGATGGATGTATATGAAGCCGGAAGTCAGGTTGACTTCATCGGTTTCTACGGCGCAATGCCCGCCCGCTACATCCGCATCTCGGCTCCCAACCCCTATGCCGGCACGGCTTGGGCACAGTGGTATTCCGCTGAACTCCAGTCGCAAGATTTCAATATCTACGCCACAAACTAATAATCATTCACTGAACATTTAATCATGAAAAAGTATATCATTGGTTCACTCGCAGCGCTGGCTATGATTTTCACCGGCTGCTCCAACGACACGGATTTCAGTGACGCCGTGTTCGTGACAGGAACCCTCTCATCTCAGAATGTCCGCTTCCTCGTTGACGGTCAGTCAGAAATGGGCATCACTGTCACTTCTTCGGCCAAGGCCGACCACGACATCAAGGTGAAGATGGTGGCCGCCCCCGAACTCCTCGAAGCCTACAACAAAAAGACCGGCCGCAACTATCAGGTGCCCCCGACGGATGCCTACACTGTTGAAGGCGGCGAACTCGTAATCAAAGCCGGATCGGCTCAGTCGACTCAGATGAAGCTGACTGCCGACGGCGACAAACTTCAGGAAGGCGTGGGCTACTGTCTGCCCGTCACCATCACTTCTGTCGACGACGGCAATCTCTCCGTGCTTGAAACCTCACGCACTGCCTATGTGATCTTCAACAAAGTCATCAACATCAAGGCTGCCAACCTCGGCGGTCAGGGCGGTTTCAACATCCCCATGTTCTGGACTTGCAACAACCCCGACTCGCCCGTGCAGGCAATGGAGCAGATGACTCTGGAAATGAAGGTGCTCCCCATGTCGTTCGGCCACGGCGCTCGCCCCAACAACGGCAACGCCATCAGCTCGCTCTGCGGTTGCGAAGAAAACTTCCTCTTCCGCTTCGGCGACGGCGCCGGCAACCCCGTCAACAAACTGCAGTTTGTGAAGGGTTCTATCGGCACTGCCTACCACCCCGACAAGAAGGACCACTACGAATCATGGGTTGAAAAAGAATTCGAAACCGGCCACTGGCTGCACTTCGCTGCCGTTTACGACGGCAAGTACCTGCGCCTCTATCTCGACGGCGAACAGATTCACTTCGTTGAAACCAAGAATGGCGGCACCGTGAACCTCGCTATCGCTTACGACGGTCACAACTGGGAGTCTGATGGCTTCGCAATCGGCCGCTCGGCAGGTATGGCCCGCTTCTTCGACGGCTACATCTCTGAATGTCGCGTCTGGAACGTAGCCCGCACACTCGACGAAATCGAAAACGGTATCTGCTACGTTGACCCGACCACTCCCGGCCTCGTGGGCTACTGGCGCTTCAACGGCGAAACTCAGGACGACGGTTCTGTGCGCGACGAAACCGGTCACGGCTACGACGCAGTGCCTTTCGGCACAGTGAAGTATGTCGACAATCAGAAGTGCCCCTTCTGATGACATCCCCCAACGAATCCTTTACTTCATAGAAATTTTTCTATATTCCGACCGGGGGCGTGACCGTGAGGGCCACGCCCCTTTCTGTTGCAAAACATCGCCGGCAATGCACGGGCTTCCACCTCCTTAGCCACAAGCTCGGAGACATATCTTTGCCCAACTATTAACGTCAGATTTTTTTAACTCTGCCCGTCTCCGGGCGAGCTAACCGGATGGCGGGAAACCCAGTGCATTGCCGGCGATTTTATATATTTAATTATGAACCGATTATTAGCTATTCTTTGCTCTCTCCTGGCTTCGATTTCTCTCGCGGCTCAGAGCGGCAATCCCGACCTGAAGGTCGACAGCAAACTTTTTGATTTCGGCACCATCGATGAGGCCGCGGGACGTGTGTCGCACACTTTCCGGCTCACTAACACCGGTTCCGAGCCAATCGTCATCGTTTCAGTGCGCACCGGTTGCCGATGCGTAACCGCCGTTGCCCCGACAAAGCCCATCGCTCCCGGCGCGACGGCAGACCTGATAGTCAGGTTTGATCCGGCCGGTCGGTCAGGATCGTTTCATAAAGAGGTGACAGTGGTTTCCACCGACAAGAAGATTAATCGCGTCAATATCAAAGGAGTGGTCAAGGCTACACCCTCGGCCAAGCGCGACAATTATCACTGCGACCTCGGTCACGGACTGATGACCAACCGGTCGAAAATCAATTTCGGCCGCGTTGCAAAGGGGAGCAGCAAGAGCGTGGAGCTGCGTTTCATGAACGATTTTCCGGTTGGAATGCAGCTATCGTTTGAACTCGAAGAGACCCCGGCAGGCTTCGAAATACTCATCCCCTCAAGCCACATCCTGCCCCCCGACGGCGAAGGCACCATCACCCTGACCGCCATAGCCACAGGCAAGCTCCCCTCCGCCAGCACCGTCAACCTGATCCCCATAGTCAACGGCTACCGGCTCACCCCCATCCCCCTCACCCTCCTCCCCAACTAACTCCAAATGCTGTTAGCATAAGCCAAGATAAGGCCTCATGGGGCTCCCCTCTCATTGTAGGGACGCACGGCTCGTGCGTCCGACGATAAAACACTGATTCTCAACCGGACGCACGAACCGTACGTCCCTACAATTCGGGTAAAGCCTGAATGAAATCCAACTCTCCCACCCCCCTCATCCGACATTTTTATTAAGTATACTAAACAAAATCCATAATTTCGGCAGTTTTATTAAGTATACTAAATAAAATTGCCAATTACTCCAATTTTGTTTAGTATACTTAATAAAATTATTTAGGGGGATTTGCTAATTTTGTATTATAAATAAAAATTTGACTGCTATGGAGAGAGATGATGAGATTGAGGTTAGGGCGCTTGACGGGGTTGGGCGTGAGGTGATTACGGGGGCTTTTCTGGAGGCGTTTGCCGATTATGGGCTTTCGCTTGATGAGGAGTCGTTGTGGGATATGCTGCGTCGCCGGGGTGTGAGGCTTGATCTTTCGTTTGGTGCGTTTGACGCCGGACGGCTGGTGTCGTTTATCATCAATGGCATCGGAGAGCATGGTGGCCGGATGACGGCCTACGACACGGGTACGGGCACCATTCCGGCTTATCGTGGCCGGGGGCTGACCGACCGCATTTTTGGGTGGTCGCTGCCGGTGCTTCGCGCTGCGGGTGTCGGTCAATATCTGCTTGAGGTACTTTGCGACAATCATCCGGCGGTGAAAATCTACCGCCGTCAGGGCTTTGAGACTTTGCGCGAGTTTGTGTGCTTTGGCGGTCGGCGCGCGGATGTCGAAGCGTCAATCACACGGCGGGCGGAGGCTCCGGTTGAAATCAGGCGCATCTCTGTGGCTGAGTTGATTGGCTTTGGCGAGAGTCGGCTGGCCGGATTTATGGATTATGATCCGTCGTGGCAAAATTCGCTCGACTCGTTGCGGCGCAATGAGCAGGCGTTTGTGTGCTTCGCTGCATTTGACGGCGACGGTGAGCCGGTGGGATTCATAGCGTCGGAGGTGGCCTATGGCGATGTCAGTCTGCTGGCCGTTGACAGGCGCATGCGCCGCCGGGGCGTGGGGTTGGCATTGATGGCCGCGCTGCTGCCTGAAGTGGAGTTTCCGAGACTTAAGGCGCTCAACGTCGACTCGCGCGATGTCGCCATGCAGGCTTTTCTCCACTCATGCGGAATGGCTCCAACGGTCGAGCAGTTTGAAATGCTCCTTCCGCTCTAAGGGGTTCATCCGAGCAGCACATCGAGAGCCATCATCAGCGTGAAGCCGATGGCAAAACCTATCGTGCCCATGTTGGAGTGTTGCCCCTCCTGAGTTTCAGGAATCAATTCTTCGACCACCACATAGATCATAGCGCCGGCAGCGAAAGCGAGAAGATAGGGGAGAATCGGCACGATTAGCCATGCGAGCATGATGGTGATAACAGCGGCCACAGGCTCAACGACGCCACTCAGTGTTCCCATCAGAAAAGATTTGCGGCGCGAATTGCCGGCAGCCCGCAGCGGCATGGCCACGATGGCCCCCTCAGGAAAATTCTGTATGGCGATGCCGATCGACAGAGCCACGGCGCCGGCCATCGGCATATAGGAATTATGTTCCATAGCCCCGGCAAATGCCACCCCCACGGCCATACCCTCGGGAATGTTGTGGAGCGTGACGGCAAACACCAGTTTGGCAGTCTTTGAAAAACGCGATCGCGGGCCCTCGCTCACCTCACTGTCAATGTGTTGGTGTGGCACAAAGCTATCAAGCGCAAGCAGAAACAAAATGCCGGCGAGGAACCCCACGATAGCCGGCACGATGCTTTTCACGCCCTCGCCACCGGCCATTTCAATCGACGGAATCAGCAGCGACCACACCGATGCAGCCACCATCACCCCGGCAGCAAACCCCGTGAGCGACTTCTGCAGCAGCGGTGCAAACCGGCGCTTCATCAAGAAAACGCAAGCCGCTCCCAACACCGTGCCGACCAGCGGCACCAATATGCCAATAACAATTCCGTCCATACCCTCTCAACACCCAACCCCCACCCCCGGTTCAAAAATCGAGGGTTTTTGAGGATGCAGGGGCCCGGTTGCCGAAGAGTAGGGTTTGTGAGCCGGGGTTATTGGGGGGGGAGGATGGGGTGGGTGGGGCCGGGAGGGGGGGGGGGGAGGTGGAAGGTGTGGGGGCCGTAGGTGACGGTGGCGGGGAGGCCGGAGTGGGAGTGGATTTGGGCGCGGGTCAGGCGGCCGTCGGCGAAGTCGATGTCGACGGTGAAGTTGCCTCGGGCGCGGAGTCCGCTGACGCTTCCGGTGGGCCACGCTGAGGGGAGGGCGGGGAGGAGGTCGATGCGTCCGGCATGGCTCTGGAGGAGCATTTCGGCTATGCCGGCGGTGCCTCCGAAGTTGCCGTCGATCTGGAATGGGGGGTGTTGGTCCCAGAGGTTGTCGGCGGTGCCGTTTTTGAGTAGGTTGCTGAGGAGCATGTGGGCGTGGTTGCCGTCGCGCAGACGTGCCCAGTGGTTTAGTTTCCATCCCATTGACCATCCGGTTGCGGCGTCGCCCCGCTGTCGGAGGGTTTCGCGGCAGGCGTCGGCGAGGGTGGTGTCGGTCAGGGCATCGATGGTGTTGCCCGGGTGGAGGCCGAAGAGATGGTTGGTGTGGCGATGGGGGTCGCAGTAGGTGTCGATGTCGCGGCTCCACTCCTGGAGTTGGCCGTAGCGACCTATGCGATAGGGGAGTATGCTGTCGAGCTGCTGCTGCCAGCGGATGCGCAGGAGGGTGTCGGCATTAAGTTCGGCGGCGGCGCGTATGGCTTCAGATAGAATCTGACGGGTCACGGCGTTGGCATAGGTGGCGCCGGGGTCGATGGGGCCGTGTTCGGGGGAATAGGATGGAGAGGATGAGAGGTGGCCTTGATGGCTGACGAGGAGGTCGGAGGCGAAGAGGGCCGACTCGCGGATGATGGGGTATGCAATGCGGGCGAGCCAGTCGCGGTTACGCGTAAAGTCGTAGTATTCCCAAAGTTGCGATGCGAGCCATGGGCCGGCCATGGGGTTGTAGTTCCACGACATGTCGCGGGAGTCGAGGGGAGCGGTGAAGCCGAAAATGTTGGTGGACACTTCAGTTGTCCAGCCTCGCGCGCCATAGTAGGCGGATGCTGTGCGGCGTCCCGGCTCGACGATTGAGCGGATATAATCGGTCAGCGGAATGAAACATTCGGTGAGATTGGTCGATGTGGCCGGCCAGTAGTTCATCTGGAGGTTGATGTTGTTGTGGTAGTCGACGCGCCAGGGGCCGTCGATATTGTTGTGCCACAGGCCCTGGAGGTTGGCTGGCATCGTGCCGGGACGCGAGGATGCGATGAGCAGGTAGCGGCCAAACTGGAAGTAGAGCTGTTCGAGCTGCGGGTCGGGCAGGCCGATGCGATACATGGCCAGGCGGCGGGGAGTGTCGAGGTGGGAGCGGTCGGCGCCGCCGAGGTCGAGCGTGACGCGGCCATAAAGCGCGGAATAATCGGCAAGGTGGCGCGCGTATAGGCTGGCAAAGCTCTGTGCTCCGGCTTGGGAGATGTTGCGTTTCACCGCAGCAATCGGGTTGATGCCGACATAGGCGTTGGCATCCGCCGGGTCGGGGGAGAAATTCATTGCGTAGTCGGTGTCGCCGGCCACGATGAATTCAATGCAGGGTGCGTCGCTGATGCGGAGCGTTTGGTCGGATATGCCGGTCTCGATCCGTCCTCCACGGGGAAGTCGCACCTGCACTCCGAGCGCCCATTGCATTTGGTTGCCTTCGAGGCGGCCGTGGTAAATAAGGTAGCCCGGTTGCGGCGCGAGGAAGTCACCTTTGTGGTGAGGGGATGAGAAGCGGAATGTCAGGTTTTGATTGCCCCCCTCGGATGAGAAGCGCCAGAGCATGACGCTGTCGGGATAGGAGGCGAAATATTCGCGGGTGTAGCGCACGCCGTCGGTTTGGAACGACACGCGCACAATGGCGCTGTCGATGTCGAGTTCGCGGCGATAGTGGCTGACGGCGGCTTCGTCGATGTCTGTGGTGATGAATGCTTCGCCCATCATGGTGTAGGTGCCGAAGCGTGAGCGGTCGTAGGGCGTGGTGCCGCGAAATTCGTTGGCGGTCAGGCTGTGGGCTGCGTCGATGTTGCCCTCGTCGAGCAGTCGGCGGATTTTGGCCAGAGAGTCGGCGCTGACCCGGCGGTTCATATTCCAATACTTCTCCGGGCCGGTGGCGGGTCCGCCCATCCAGAGCGTTTTTTCATTGATGACAATGCGTTCGCGGGCAATGGAGCCGAGAATCGTGGCTCCGAATGCCCCGTTGCCGATTGGCAACGAGAGCGACTCCCACTGAGGGTCGGGGTTTTCGGAGGTGGCGCTGAAATCGTTGATGCGCCAAGCCTCGCCGCCGGTGGAGGAGGTGGGTTCGGAAAACCACACTTTGTTTGACTGCGGAGATGCAGCCGATGCGGAAATGGCGGATATGAAGGTGATTATGGCTATCAGCAGGTGATGTGGATTCATGGCATGACTGGACTTAAGTAAGTGTTCAAATTTAACCGAAGTAAGTGAACAAGAATCTTTTATACAATCTGCGACTTCTTTTTTGCCAATTTCACATTGTCGCTCAGTCGCTTAGCTCGCTAAGCTCCTTCGCTCCGCAGTGAAATTGCCTAAAAAATAAGCTCGNATATTGTATAAATTAAATTTGAACACTTACTTGTGTGAAAGAATCGTTGCAAAAATAAACAATAGTTCGGGAAATATTAGTAAATTTGGCAGCTAAAATTCGACACCTATATATANTATATAATGGAAAATATTCATGACCTGCTGCTGAAACGCCACAGCATTCGCCGCTACACGGATGANCCCGTGTCGGCCGACGACGTTAAGACNATTCTCGAAGCTGCTCTGCTCGCTCCGACATCGAAAAATGTCAGAAGCTGGCAGTTTGTGGCCGTTGATGACAAGGAGATGCTTCAGCGTCTTGTCGACCTGAAGCCTGCCTATGCGGCTTCGCTCAAGGGATGTGTGCTGGCCATAGTGGTGTGCGGTGACTCAACGCGATCGGATGCCTGGATTGAAGATGCGTCGATTGCNGCCGCTTTCATGCAGCTTCAGGCCGAAGACCTCGGGCTGGGAAGCTGCTGGGTGCAGGTGCGCGGTCGNTTCACGGCCGATGGTATTCCCTCCGAAGAGTATGTGCAGGGGCTGCTCGGGATTCCCGAGACCATCAGCGTTGAGTGCATCATGACCTTCGGCCANAAGGATGAGGAGCGTCGCCCCGTCGATCCCTCGAAATTGCTTTGGGAAAAAGTACACGTTGGNAAATGGAATCCNGCTCAGCAGTGATGCCTGTCAAGGCAGTGATTATCGGTTCGGGCAANATCGCCTCTGCCGTTGCNCCCGCNCTTGAAGCGGCCGGAGCTATNGACGTGGTTCAGGTCTATAGCCCCACGGCTGCCCATGCTTCAGCTCTCGCCCGGCGGCTTCGCGCTGCCNGTGGTGTCAGCCGTCCGGAGGATGTGGANATGTCGGCCGAGCTCTATCTTGTTGCTGTCAAGGATGATGCNATTGCCNTGCTCGCATCGCAACTGCCCCGAAACGGAGCTGTGTGGCTCCACACTTCGGGGGGCGTTGACTGCTCGACACTCGCCCCNCTGACCGACGACTATGGNGTGTTCTACCCCCTGCAGACCTTCTCAAAAGGNCGCGANGTTGATCTGGCGGAGGTGCCGGTGTTTATCGAGGGNCACACTCAGCGCNCTCTGCAGATGGCCCGACGCCTGGCCGACGCCATCTCCCCAAAGGTCTATGAGGCTGACGGCGAGGTGAGGGCACGGCTTCATGCCGCCGCCGTGTTTGCCTGCAATTTTGCCAACCATCTCTGGGCTGTGGCCGATGAATATCTCCGCCGGGAGACGTCGACCGACCTGAGTGTGCTNCATCCGNTGCTTCGCGAAACCATGGCCAAAGCCATGACCATGCCGCCGGCTGATGCTCAGACCGGGCCTGCCCGACGTGGCGACCGCGGAGTCATTGAGAAGCACAAGTCGCTGCTCAATGCCGATGAAGCGCGGCTCTATGAAATTCTTTCACAACACATTATCGACCGTTATGAGTGCGATTGACTATGACCTGCGCCGCATCCGTGCGGTTGCTTTCGATGTTGACGGGGTGTTGTCGCCGTCAACCATTCCAATGTCGGCCGAGGGCGAACCGCTGCGAATGGCCAACATAAAAGATGGCTATGCGCTGCAGCTTGCCGTCAAGTCGGGACTGAAAATTGCCATTATCACCGGTGCCCGCAGCCGTGCCGTCGAGGTGCGCTACAATGCGCTGGGCATCACCGATATATTTTCCGGAGCATCAAAGAAAATTGAGATTTTCAATCAGTGGATGACCGATTGCGGCNTGGCANCCGATGAGGTGGNATTCGTGGGCGACGATGTGCCTGACTATGAGCCTATGCTTGCCGCCGGGCTCTCNGTGGCTCCGGCCGATGCCTGCTCCGACATCCTNTCGATTGCGCGCTACATTTCGCCGCGCGACGGAGGCTANGGTGTGGCCCGCGACTTGCTNGAACAGATTCTGCGCGCGCAGGGTAAATGGATGAACACNGCAAAGGCTTTCGGATGGTGATGGATGCGCTGAAAGGAACATATATTCTGGCAAGCGGATCNCCGCGNCGTCGCGAATTGCTTGCAGGCCTGGGAGTTGATTTNACAGTCGACACGCCACACGATGTCGATGAGTCGCACGGCCCTGAAACTCCGGCGCTTGACGTTGCGCCAATGTTGGCGCTGCGCAAGCTGCGTGCCTACAAGGAGCAGCGACGNCCNGCTGCTGATGTCACTGTGATTTCTGCCGACACGGTGGTGATTATAGATAACCGCGTGCTCGGCAAGCCGGCGTCGGCTGACGATGCTCGCGAAATGCTGCGGCTGCTGTCGGGTCGTACGCATCTGGTGGTCACGGGAGTGGCCGTGGGNCGCGGCGATGTGGAACANTGTGATCGTCAGGTGACCGAGGTNACTTTTGNCCGCNTGAGCGATGAGGAGATTGACCACTATGTCACCTGCTATCGCCCCTTCGACAAGGCCGGCGCTTATGGCATCCAGGAGTGGATAGGCTACATTGGCATCNGCTCCATCAATGGTGATTATTATAATGTTATGGGGCTGCCGGTTCGGGTGGTTTATAATATTTTGAAGTCATTNGAGGACTGANTTTAGNGAAAAGGATTTTTGGCCATCCGGGTANCATCGGCCGTTCACGGCCGATAGACTGAACATCCGGCGGGGAGCACTGATTTTGCGCNGGCTCTAACTCTAANCTNTCCACTCTAATCTCTAATATCTCCACTCTAATATCTCCACTCTATTAACTCATCCAGAGTTAATAATGCGGTGGCTATNGGGTTGCCTTCGGGGGTGGAGGAGTAGGGGTTGNGGGCTGTGGNCCAGGCTGATTCGATGGGGTAGAAGTCGATAGCGGGGGGCGTCGGTTGNAGGCCTTCGCTCAGTCGGGTNTCAAACCAGAGTTGCCAGCGGCGNCGGTAGAANTCAGCAAGCAAGCCCTGCCATTCACGGTTGGAATAGTCGTGAAGTCGGCCNCCTTCCGANGCTTCACGAGGCCCCCAGGTGGTGATTTGNGTCCGGGCATTCCACTCCCATCGGTCGGCATCTGATTCCGTTGATGCACAGTTTCTTGCTGCTTCAAGCCATGATCCGAGGCGAAATTCGGGAAGCGTGGCGAGAAGGCGGTCNTGAGTGTCAATGAGCGAAAGAAAACGGTCNGACAGGGTTTTATATTCCACNCTGTCGCGACGCATGAGNGCGAGGTTGATGCTATCGAGCAGTTCACGGCCACGGTTGGCAACGCACTGACGCACAACGTCTACCAAGTCGTGCTGATAGTTGCGGTTTTCGCCCAGCAGAGGNGCNGCNTCGGCGAGCAGCCGGGCGGCGCGGAGAAGGTCGGNGTGGCGATAGTAGTCTTTCGACGCAGCCCAGGCAGATGCGGTCAGCGGCCGGTCCGAGGGACGGGCACAGAAAAGCGACTCGATGGTGCCCTGCTGAATGCTGTCGCGCGGACAGTCGTAGACCGTCCGTGAGAGCAGGCGCCAAGCCTCGGATGCTTCGGGNGAAAACCGGCCGTAGCGCGCAGTGGCATAGTCGGCTNCCCATGCTTCGGGGTTGACATGCTCCGGTCGCCAGGGCATCTCCGAGAGCAGTTCAAACATGACAGGATTNTTTTCGATACNCTCCATCGTCAGGNCCACCCCGCGCAGGCTCGAAGANNTGTTNCGCAAACTGTCAAGGCCGTCGGCAACCGANGACATTTTGCCGTAAAGCCCCTCATTGCCGCCGAAATTCAGCAACATGCAGTAGAGCCANTCGTGNTGGCCATAGTTGCCTATCCGTTGGGTCGAGGGAGTGTTTTCGCTCTGCAGATCAAGCACCAGGAGAGANCCCTGCGGCAATGGGTCAATCATCTCCCGGCGAGGATTTTCCTGCCATCCCTGAATCACCCACACCCCCTCCGGATTGGCCCGATGCATGGCCGNAAGTATCTTTTNNCCCGATGAGGCGANGTCGACNCCTGCCGTGTTGCCCCCTTCGTGGAAAGGGTCCATGCTATANTATTTCGCCGGGCCATAAAGGCTCGTCAGNTCAGAATAGTAGATGTCGGCGATGCGGTCGAAATCCTTGTCGGTGGGCTGCAGGAANGCAGGGCGAGTGAAGCCGCACCATTTGCCGGGGTCGGCCACATCGACGCCGAGCGTCTGCGCGGCATCGTGGGGCAGCATGCCGGAATATCCGGCCATGACCGGTTCCATGCCCAGTCGGCGCATGCGGTCGAGAATCTGCTGCTGAAGCCGGGCCTCGCGATCATAGTCGGCCTCAGAATTGNGGCCTCCCCATCCTTCGAGATTGTTCATCAGCCACCAGGCGCGGAACCCGGGNCCGGCAATGAAGCTGTCGATGCGCTCCTCGGGATAGTCNAGCCGGCGCAGGACNTTGCGCCAGAGTGTGCCCATGCCGGTGACGGTCAGNGGCATNTTGATGCCGTGGAGTGCCATCCAGTCAATCTCCTGCTGCCATCGGGCCCAGTCCCAGAAGGCCATCGAATAGCTGTGGGTGCAATAGTTGAGATAGTAGCGCGAGCGCATCGGNGATGATCGGCGAACGCGATTTTCGACTGCGGGCANCATGGCGGGCAGCGCGGGGTTCATGTTGCCCCACGACAGGTGAACACCGGCCATATATTTAAGATACCAGTTGACACCGGTGGCCACACTGATGGCCGAATTGCCTTTGACGGCCGGNCGGTCGCCACTCTGATAGATTTCGAACCAGTCGACATCANTGGAATCGGCAGGGGAGTCGACAACNCTGACCTCCAGCCGGNCCGACAAGCCGGGAGAAATGCGGTTGAGCAGCGAGTCAACGGCTGACGTTGCTTCGCGGTCAATGGTCAGAGCCAATGCTGCCCCGGCTACAAAAAGAAATAAAAAATTGGTAACAAATCTTTTCATCAACCACAAATTTAGTGATATTTCCCGAATTATTCTTATCTTTGTGATAAGATACCAATTTAATTATCAGAATATGAAACTTTTCCGCACACTTGCAATATCGCTCCTGAGCCTTTCGGGAGCCACAGCNNTGGCCTGCACAGGCCTCATAGCCGGCCCGAAGGCCACCACCGACGGCTCCACAATGATNACNTATGCCGCTGACAGCCACACTCTCTACGGCGAACTCTACTATAAGCCCGGAGGCAAGCACTCCAAGGGCGAGATGCGNGAAATCGTGGAGTGGGACACCGGCAAACCGCTCGGTCAGATTCCGGAAGCCCCCGTNACTTANACCCGCATGGGCAACATGAATGAGCATGGCCTGGCNGTGACTGAAAGCACATGGGGCGGNCGCCACGAGCTTGAAGGCTCCGGCATGATTGACTATGGATCGCTGATTTTCCTTGCTCTCGAACGTGCGAAAACTGCTCCCGANGCAATCAAAGTGATGACCGAACTGGTCAATAAATATGGCTATGCCTCGGAAGGCGAATCGTTTACCATTGCCGACCCCAACGAGGTGTGGATCATGGAGATGATTGGAAAAGGCAAGACCGACAAGGGCGCCGTGTGGGTGGCCCGCCGTGTGCCCGACGACTGCATTTCGGGTCATGCCAACCATAGCCGCATCCATCAATTCCCTCTGAAAGACAAATCGGGCCACACGCTCTATTCGCCCGACGTAATCTCATTTGCCCGCAAACAGGGATATTTCGATGGCAAGGATGCCGATTTCAGCTTCTCGCGCGCCTATGCCGAATATGATATGGGCGCACTGCGCGGCTGCGACGGCCGTGTGTGGGCTTTCTACAATAAGTTTGCTCCCGACTCCGCAGCCCGATATATCGACTGGGTGCTCCGCGGCGAGGGCGAGGCAATGCCGCTTTGGTTTAAGCCCGAAAAGCCTGTGAGCCTCAGCGATATGAAATGGATGATGCGCGACCATTTCGAAGGCACCCCGATGGACATGACCAAAGATGTCGGTGCCGGCCCGTATGCAGTTCCCTACCGCTGGCGCCCGCTGACCTACACTGTGGATTCCACCGAATATACCCACGAACGCGCCATCGCCACTCAGCAGACCGGTTTCTCCCTGGTGGCCCAGCTCCAAAAGGATGCACCTGAGCAGATGAAAGGCGTGCTCTGGTTTGGCGTCGATGATGCCAACACCTGCGTCTACATTCCGATGTACAACTGCCTGCAGGCTGCCCCCCACGAATTTGCCGAAGGCAATGGCGACCTCTATAATCTCAAATGGGACGCCGCTTTCTGGGTGACCAACTTCGTTGCCAACCAGGCCTATAACCGCTATTCACAGATGATACCCGACATCCGCCGAGTGCAGTGTGCCATGGAAGACAGCATCGAATCAGAAGTCAAGCAGCTCTACACCGCCGTTGGCGAACTCGACCCCGATGTGGCCGTAAAATTCCTCAACGACCACTCGGCCGACTGGTCAAAGAAATACACCGACACCTATCGTCAGCTCGGCGAATACCTCCTCGTGAAGTATCTCGACGGCAACATCAAAAAAGAGCGCGACGGCAAGTTTGCCCGCAACGAATATGGCATGCCCGAATCGCCCGAATTCGGCGGATATGACGAACGCTACTATCGCTCTATCGTCAACGACCCCGAGGGAGGCGACCGACTCAAAGTGATTGAAATCAAGAAATAAACCATCCTGTCCCATGAAAACAATAGAAATCAATATCCCCGTTGAGGTGGCCAAGTTTGAAGAACTTTCCGACACCGACCGCCACCTTGTGGAGCTGGCCCGCGAAGCCACCTATCGATCCTATTCACCCTACAGCCACTTCCGCGTCGGAGCAGCCATCGCGCTCGACAATGGCGAAATAGTGACCGGAGCCAACCAGGAAAACGTGGCCTATCCTTCAGGCACCTGTGCCGAGCGCTCCGCCTGCTTCTATGCCGGAGCCCGCTACCCCGAAGCCAAATTCCTCACCATCGCCATAGCCGCCCGCGACACCAACGGCAACTTCGTAGCCACCCCCATAGCCCCCTGTGGCGCCTGCCGCCAGGCCCTGCTCGAATATGAAATGCGCGCCGGCCACCCCGTCCGCGTAATCCTGACAGCCGCCGACTCGCTCTACATTCTCCCCTCCGTCAGCTCCCTTCTCCCCTTCGCCTTCACCGAATTCTAACCCACCGAGTCTCTTTATAAGCAGTGTTTTTCAATGGCAGACAAATTTAATCTGACTCGGTTCGTGTCAGCGCAAAACGCCGTATATCAGACTGTCATGGAGGAACTGAAAGCAGGGCGCAAACGCACCCACTGGATGTGGTACATCTTTCCGCAGCTCAAACATCTCGGACGATCCGCCAACGCCAAATTCTACGGCCTCTCCGACGCCGATGAGGCTAAGGCCTACCTTAATCATCCGATACTTGGTCAACGGCTTAGAGAAGTTTCAGAAACCATGCTCAGCCTCCCCACCGACAACGCTGTCGAAGTTTTTGGCGGCATCGACAGCCACAAACTCAAATCGTCAATGACACTCTTCGACAGTGTCTCCCCGAATGACATATTCTCAAAAATACTCGAAAAATACTTCCAATCCTGTCTCGACCCCCTCACTCAAAAACTTCTAGCCCAAACCAATGATTCGAATTAAAGATACCAACCTCATAACCAGAGTAAAGCTTGTTCTGGTAGCTTTGATGGTGTTGTGTCTCCTCCCGATGCCGTATGGATTTTATAATCTAGTAAGATTCATATCNATGATTGGGTTTGCAATACTGGCATGGAATGCTTATCAAGAGGGGAGAAACAAGCTTGCAGTGGTCTATGGTTCACTACTGTTGATGTTTCAGCCATTCATAAAATTAGCCTTAGGTCGTGAAATCTGGAATACAGTTGATATAGCCGTTGCGTTGTTCCTCATAATGACTATTGTCAAAGACAAGGCCCCCGGAACCCATAAATAAAAAAACTTAATTACGACACAGCCTCCTGCATCGTCGCTATGCGCGCCTGCTCGACGGCGCTGATCAGCAGCTGCTGGCGGCCTCGGTCCACGAAATGAATGAGGCGTTCTCGGCTCTGGTCGGTTCTGACGGTAATATAAAGCCGTTCGAACAGTTTTATAAGGAGGTGTCGGCTATCCACGATCGCTACAATCGCCATTACCTCCGCGCTGAATATAATTTCGTCCAT
>JAAVDT010000061.1 GCA_014801655.1 Bacteroides sp. | reverse complement strand
TACTTGCGAATTTTCCAACTCCAACGGAGTCTTTCTACCAAAAATCTTTACTTCTACCTTCAGCTTCTTCTTCTCGGGATACACATCAATAATCTCTCCGATGAAACCGGTGAAGGGTCCGTAATTGACCTTCACACTCTCGCCAATCATATAGTCATTGACTGTTTCGTCGGGGATTTCATTTAGGTCGTCGGCAGTTCCGAGCATTCGCATCACCTCGCTTTCGCGCAGCGACTCGGGCTTGGCATCCTTACCGCGTCCCTTGAGGAAATCAATTACATTGGTTGTGTTACGCAGAGTGTGCATAACTTCACCCTGAAGGTCAGCCTCAACAAAAACATAACCGGAATAAAGGTTCTTTTCTTTAACAACCTTTTTCCCGTTACGCACTGTCAGCACCTTTTCAGTGGGTATCAACACTTGAAACAGATAGTTGCCGAGGTCAGTGTTGCGCATCTGAGCGTCCAACACTTCTTTTACCTTTGCTTCTTTTCCTGAAATGGCACGCAACACGTACCATGCCTTTTTAGACTCAGCCATCGATCAATCCACTTTCAGAAGTTAGTTGGGATAAACAAATCCCGTTAAATGTTGCCACACAAAGTCAATCAAAAAGATTATCAGAGCGATAATCACGGAAGCAATCATGACAATGCATGCGCTTTTAATCAACTGCTTTCTGGTAGGCCAAGAAGTCTTATACCGTAATTCAGCGTAAGACTCCTCTATATTCGTAAGTAGTTTTAATTTTTTCATTTTCGGAATTTTGGCACGGGAAGAGAGGCTCGAACTCCCGACACCTGGTTTTGGAGACCAGTGCTCTACCGACTGAGCTATTCCCGTGTGTAAAAAGTCAGGCTTCTTTCGTCTATCGAGAAGTCAGAAACCTGACTTTGACTTTTTATCGTTCGGTTAATACCGGCGGGTATTATTCGATGATTTCAGTGATCTGACCTGAACCTACGGTGCGGCCACCTTCACGGATTGCGAANCGNAGACCNTTGTCGCAAGCNACCGGGTTGATGAGCTCAACGTTGATTTCAACGTGGTCACCGGGCATTACCATTTCTACACCTTCGGGAAGAGTGATTTCACCGGTTACGTCGAGTGTACGGATGTAGAACTGAGGACGGTAGTGGTTGTGGAACGGAGTGTGACGGCCACCNTCNTCTTTCTTCAGGATNTANACNGAAGCTTTGAANTTGCTGTGNGGTTTAACAACNCCNGGGTGGCAGATNACCATACCNCGNTTGATNTCTTTCTTGTCGATACCGCGGAGGAGNAGACCAACGTTGTCACCAGCTTCGCCCTGATCGAGGAGCTTGCGGAACATTTCAACGCCAGTTACAACTGACTTCATGTCGGCGCCAAGACCCATGATCTGAACTTCGTCACCAACCTTAACGATACCGGTTTCGATACGACCGGTAGCTACAGTACCACGACCGGTGATTGAGAACACGTCTTCAACAGGCATGAGGAAGGGTTTGTCGATATCGCGGGGAGGCAGGGGAATCCAGTTGTCAACGGCTTCCATGAGTTCCATAACTTTCTGTTCCCACTGGGGTTCGCCGTTGAGGGCGCCGAGAGCAGAGCCACGGATGATGGGAGTTTCGTCGCCATCGTATTCGTAAGAAGAAAGGAGGTCGCGCATTTCCATTTCAACGAGTTCGAACATTTCTTCGTCGTCNACCATGTCGCACTTGTTGAGGAACACAACGATACGGGGAACGTTCACCTGACGAGCGAGGAGGATGTGTTCGCGAGTCTGGGGCATGGGACCGTCAGTTGCAGCAACTACGATGATAGCACCGTCCATCTGAGCNGCACCNGTNACCATGTTCTTAACGTAGTCAGCGTGGCCCGGGCAGTCAACGTGAGCGTAGTGACGGTTAGCAGTTTCGTATTCTACGTGTGCAGTGTTGATTGTGATACCACGTTCTTTTTCTTCGGGAGCGTTGTCGATCTGGTCGAACGACTTAACTTCAGAAAGACCTGCTTTAGCGAGCACGGTAGTGATAGCGGCAGTCAGTGTGGTTTTGCCGTGGTCAACGTGACCGATAGTACCGATGTTAACATGCGGTTTCGTTCTTTCGAATTTCTCTTTAGCCATAACTTTTTGCTATAATTGTTGTTGTAAAAATAAAATCGTCTTTTATTGGTAACGCCACGACAGCGCATAGCACTATCGAGGCTGTTACAACTTGATTTGAGCCGATGGCGGGATTTGAACCCGCGACCTCTTCCTTACCAAGGAAGTGCTCTACCCCTGAGCTACATAGGCAAATATTGGAGCGGAAGACGAGGCTCAAACTCGCGACCCTCAGCTTGGAAGGCTGATGCTCTATCAACTGAGCTACTTCCGCAATTATTTGTGGGCGCGGATGGATTCGAACCACCGAAGGTGAAAACCAGCAGATTTACAGTCTGCCCCATTTGGCCACTCTGGAACACGCCCTAATGCCTGTTACAACATTTTTCGTTTATCCGCCGCATCTCTTTGCGGCTTCTTTTGATTGAGCCTCTTGTCGGATTCGAACCAACGACCCCGAGATTACAAATCACGTGCTCTGGCCAACTGAGCTAAAGAGGCGGGTCTTTTTGATTGCTTTCACACATCGTGTAGCTCTCAAAAGCGATTGCAAAGTTAAGTACAATTTTTGAAACTACCAAACATTTTCGCTTCGCAAATCAAAAAAAATTGCAAAAATCACGAACTTTTTTCTTCAAAGCCCTATTACACCTATAATAATAAGAATTCAAGCCATAAATATTTTTCGCCACAACAATTTTTTTCATTCTCACAACCGGATGAAATATCGCAAACCGGCACAACAGGGCGAACAATCGAGCGCCGACATCAGTTTTTCAACTAAAATGATAGGCCGTTTGGAAAAAAAACTATATTTTTGCCGTTGCGCGCAGCTAAAGCTCATTGACCGGAGCATGCAAACTCCGCATGACTGCGCGAAAAAACTTTTACAATAAACAACATAACCAAATATGAAAGAAGAAATCAACGAACGAATCGAGCTGCTGCGCAAAGAGATGCAGCAGGCCGGCGTTGACGCCGTGATCATTCCGCAGACCGACCCCCATCAGGGTGAATATCTGGCCGCCCACTGGCAGGTGCGCCGCTGGCTGTCAGGCTTCACCGGATCTGCCGGCGACCTGCTCGTAACCATGACCGAGGCCTATGTTTGGGCCGACTCACGCTATTGGCTTCAGGCTGCCCAGCAACTCAGCGGCACATGCATCGGTGTGATGGAAGAGGGAAAACCGGAAACTCCTTCAATGACCGACTATCTGCTCTCCGCGCTCAAACCGGGTCAGACCGTTGGCATCGACGGCATGGTGTTTTCAATCGACGCCACGCGCCGACTCGAAAAAACTCTCGCCTCACGCGGCATAAACCTCAAAACTGATTTTGCACCGATTGATGCCCTATGGCTCGACCGTCCCGCGCTGCCGGCCAATGAAATCTTCATCCACAAGACTGAATTTGCAGGCGAAGACGCTGCATCAAAAATGGCGCGTGTACTTGCAAAAGTGAAGACTGCCGGNGCTGACGCCGTGTTCATTTCCGACCTTGCCGAAATTGCCTGGACNCTCAACCTNCGCTCATCCGATGTGCCCTGCAATCCCGTGCTTTCATCGTTTCTCTATCTCGGCCCTCAGGGTGCGACGCTCTTTGTCAACGAAGCCAAATTGACGGCCGAAGTAGCTGAATATCTTGCCGCAAACGGCGTTAAAGTGGCCGGNTACGACAGTGTTCTTGACTTCCTCNCCAACCTCCCTGCCTCCGAGCTCGTCTATGTCAGCACCTCTCAGAGCGCAGGCGCACTGCTCCCCGCGCTTGGCAAACGCGCCGTTGAAGGTCCCTCGGCTGTGGCCGTGTTTAAGGCCGTGAAAAACGACGTGCAGATTGAAGGCGTGCGCAACGCTATGATTCGCGACGGTGTGGCCATGGTCAACTCGCTGATGGAGATTGAAAAGACTGTTGCGGCCGGCGAAAAGCTGACTGAAATCGGNGTTGACCGCATCTTGACGAAATATCGCAGCCGCGGCGACCACTATTTCGATCTGAGCTTCGAAACCATTGCCGGCTTCGGCCCCCACGGAGCCATTGTCCACTACTCGGCCAATGAAGAATCCGACGCCGAAATCACTGCCACCAACCTGCTGCTCATTGACTCCGGGGCAAACTATTTCGACGGCACAACCGACATCACCCGCACCATTTCGCTTGGCGAGCCCACCCAGTCGCAACGCCACGACTTCACCCTCGTGATGAAAGGCCACATTGCTCTGGCTGAAGCTATTTTCCCCACCGGCACCCGTGGCGCACAGCTCGACGTGCTCGCCCGCATGCCGCTATGGAAAGAAGGCCTGAGCTATCTCCACGGCACCGGTCACGGCGTTGGCCACTTCCTCAACGTCCATGAAGGCCCCCACAGCATCCGACTCAACGACACGCTCGAACCCCTCCAGCCCGGCATGATTACTTCCAACGAGCCCGGCCTCTACCGCGAGGGAGAGTATGGCATCCGCTGCGAAAACCTCATCCTGACCGTCGACGCATTCACCACCGACTTCGGCCACTTCCTGAAGTTTGAAACGCTGACCCTCTGCCCGTTTGACACTTCACTCTTCGACACTTCGATCATGACCGACGGCGAAATCGACTGGGTCAACCGCTATCACGCAATGGTGTGCGAACGCCTGCTGCCTCATCTCGACGCCGCAGCCCAGGAATGGCTCATTGCGAAAACCACTCCCCTCACCCGATAATCCCCCTTCACTCAAATGGCACTCATAAAACCACTCAGGGGCTTCACCCCGAAAATCGGCAACGACTGTTTTCTGGCCGATAACGCAACAATCATAGGCGACGTGGTCATGGGCGACGGTTGCTCAATCTGGTTCAACACCGTTCTGCGCGGCGACGTCAATTCAATCCGCATCGGCGACCGCGTCAACATTCAGGACGGCACGGTGTTGCACACCCTCTATCAGAAGTCGACCATCGAAATCGGCAACGACGTGTCCGTTGGCCACAACGTAACGCTCCACGGCTGCAAAATCCACGATCTCGCACTCATTGGCATGGGCGCTGTTGTCATGGACGATGCCGAAGTGGGCGAAGGCGCACTGGTGGCTGCCGGCTCCGTGGTGCTTTCCCGCACCAAAATCGGCGCCAACGAACTCTGGGGCGGCGCACCGGCCCGATTCATCAAAATGGTCGACCCCGCCACCTCGCGCGAACTCAACCAAAANATCGCCCACAACTATCTGATGTACTCCAAATGGTATGAGGAGCCGGCTGAATAGCCCCTCCCCGCGCCCTCAATAACACCAAAAGGCGGAACACCCTCCATCTCGGGGCGTTCCGCCTTTTGTTTTTTCTGTCGCAGAGTTATTATTTCAGATATTGCTTATAGAAAGCAGCGATTTCGTCAAAGGGAATGATGTCAATCNGGTCGTAAAGGTCGCAGTGTGAAGCGCCCTTCACGGTGAGCANCTGCTTATTGTCNCCTTTGAGCAGGGCAAACGTNTCCTTACCAAAGTAGTAGGAATGAGCNTTGTCGCCATGCACAATCAACACGGCGTTTTCCAGCTCGCCGGCATATTCAAAGAACTTGAAATTCATGAAAGGCAGCGCCGACGTAGCGTTCCAACCATCGGTAGAGTTGCCCGAACGAGGATGAAAACCACGGGGAGTCTTGTAGTAGGCATAATAATCTTTCACAAACTGAGGCGCATCGTCAGGCAGCGGATCAACCACACCGCCGGCGCGCTTATATTCACCGCTCTGATAGTCGGCAGTGCGCTGAGCGGCCATAGCGGCGCGTGCGGCATTGCGCTTCTCTGCCGAATTGTCGCCATCGAAATAACCATTGGCCGTGACGCGGGTCATGTCATACATTGTCGAGGCCACAGTGGCCTTGATGCGCGGGTCGTTAATGGCAGACTGAATGGCGATTCCGCCCCAGCCGCAAACGCCGAGAATGCCGATGCGGTCGGCATCGACTTCAGGCTGCACAGAGAGGAAATCAACAGCCGCCGAAAAATCCTCCACATTGATGTCGGGCGAAGCCACACGGCGCGGCATGCCGCCACTCTCGCCGGTGAATGAAGGGTCAAANGCGATTGTCAGATAGCCTCGCTCGGCAAGTTGCTGCGCATAGAGTCCGCTCGACTGCTCCTTAACGGCTCCGAACGGCCCGCTCACGGCAATGGCCGGCAACTTTCCGGTAGCGCCTTTAGGTGAGTACATATCCGCTGCGAGCGTGATGCCATAGCGGTTAACAAATGTGACCTTGCGATGGTCAACCTTATAACTCTTCGGAAACACCTTGTCCCATTCCTCGGTCAGGGTTAATTGCTCTGCGGGAGCCACCGACCGGTTTGTATTCAGATTATTCATTGTTTGAGATTTTGCGGTCAACGATGCAGCAATCAGCAGCATCATGCCGACCATTGTTTTCTTTTTCATGTTAAAAACATTTTATCGACTGCAAAGTTACTGACAGTCCGTCAAATCNACCTACCCCGATTGCGGGAATCCATACCCCAATCACCGATTGCTCAAATACAGGCAGACACGNCAGTAGCGACAGGNGNNGNTTCATTGTTTTTGCTNATTNTCGGGTTCGCGAAGTGTAGAGGCCGTAGGCTGTTACGACGACGAAGCAGATCAGGGGCAGAATNAAGGAAACGTTGACNGCGGGCAGGCCGGCCACAGTGCCACGGTCGATAATCAAGCCTTGCAGCGGCGGCATCAATGCTCCGCCAACAATGGCCATCACAAGAAACGCGGCGCCAAGCGATGTGTCNCGCTCATGAACGCGCTCAAGCGCAATGCCGTAGATGCTCGGAAACATTATCGACATGAATGCGCTGATTCCGACAAGACAAATCAGCCCTGCGAATCCAACGATAAAAATTGCCCCTGCAGNCAGACACGCCGCACAAATGCCGAACACGGCCAGAAGCCGGCTGGCGCGGAAATAGTGCATCAGGAATGTGCCGAGGAATCGGAATATAAGGAACAGACACATGGCCAGAATGTTATAGTTCTGTGCCACAGCTTTTGAAATGCCGAGATTGTCGGCATACTGGATGATAAATGTCCATACCATTATCTGCGCAGCGACATAGAACATCTGCGCCACGACACCAAACGAGTATCTGTGGTCTGCCCAGATGCGACGCATCGTCTCGCCCACGGANACCTTGGCCCCGTGATTGTCGGTGCGGGGCATTCGTGTCAGCGCCATAACCACCAGAATGGCCAGCACCACAAGTCCTAAGGCTACATACGGGTCGCGGATAATGGCGAGGTCGTGGAGTCTGATCTGCGACTTTTCTGCTGCATCGAGCGAGGGGAAGATGATTTCACCGGCGGCGTTTCGGCGGTCGGACCANAGATTGGGCAGAACGATGAGTGAAGCCACGGCCATGCCTGACAGTGACCCGATNGGGTTGAACGACTGCGCCAGATTCAGTCGGCGCGTAGAAGTCTCCTTGCTCCCGAGCGAAAGAATGTAGGGGTTGGAGGTTGTTTCGAGGAAGGCCAGCCCGAAGGTGAGGATATAGAGCGACAGGCAGAAAAACGAGAATTGCTGATAGGCCGCCGCCGGAATGAACAGGAATGCACCGATGGCATATAGTCCGAGACCGAGCATGATGCCGCTCTTGTAGCTGAACCGGCGGATGAACAGCGCCGCCGGAATGGCCATGGTGGCATATCCGCCATAGAAGGCAAACTGCACCATCGAGGCTTTGGCCGCCGACAGCTCCATTACGGTCTGAAACGCGGCCACCATGGGGTTGGTTATATCATTGGCGAATCCCCAGAGCGCAAAAAGGAATGTCAGCAGAATGAACGGCACGAGGTAGCGCCGTTCAACCAGGCGTCCGGGCGATTTGGTCTTTGTTTTCATTGCATTTCAAATTTATTGATTTTGTCGAGGCCGAGCGCCTGAGCCTGCATCATGATATTGCCGATAGCCGTGGCTTCTACTGGACCCGCCTCGACTTGCAGACCGGTGGCCTCGGCAGTCAGACGGTTGAGCAGCGCATTGCGGCTTCCGCCACCGATGATGCGCAGTTTTTCAACCGGATATGGCAGCAGGCGGTTCAGTCCGTCGATACCTTTTTTATAACGCATGGCCAGCGAGCGCATCACGCAGCTGACATATTGGCCCTGTGTCGCCGGAACCGGCTGCCCGTGGCGACGGCAATACTCGTCAATAGCCCCGGTCATTAGCTGCGGAGCATGAAACATCTGGTCGTCAACATCTATCAGCGCCTCCGACGGTTCGGATTCGGCAGCGGCGAGCAAAGTCGGGTAGTCAGTCGGCAGCCCTTGATGTCGCCACTCCTCGATGAGTTTCTGAAAAATCCAGAGTCCGGTGATGTTTTGCAGAAAGCGGATGCGTCCGCCGGTGGCCCCCTCATTGGTAAATCCTGCCAAGCGCGCCTCATCGGTCAGAATCGGCTCACCGATGTTCACACCAAGCAGCGACCACGTCCCGGAGCTGAGATAGGCCGTGCGACTCGACTCAAATTCCTCGCCGGTGGCATGAACGGCACTTGCCGTGTCGTGTGACCCCACGGCAATGACCGGCACCTCATAGTCTACACCGATCTGCGCCATGACATCCCGTGTCAGCAGGCCACGCACCGTTCCCGGCATCACAATGTCGCCGAAAAGATGTTGCGGCAGGCCGATGCGGTCAATCAGCGGGCGGTTCCAGTTGCGTGTGCGCGCATCTATCAGGCCGGAGGTCGTTGCTATGGTGTATTCGTTGTTGGCCGTTCCGGTCAGGAAATAGCTGAACAGGTCGGGGGTGAACAGCAATCGGCCGGCGGCCCGAAGTTCTTCGGGCATCTCGTGCTGCATGCGGGCCAGGCGGAACACGCTGTCAATATCCATGATCTGCACTCCGGCCTGAGCATAAAATTCCTGCTGCGATCCGTGATGAAGGAAGAACGACTCGGCCGCACCGCTGACACTCGCGTCGCGATAGCACACCGGATTGCCCATCAGCCGGCCGCGGGAGTCAATCAGCCCGAAGTCCACGCCCCAGGTGTCGATGGCCACGGAGAGAATGTGCAGTCCTTCACCTGCGGCCTTGCGGAGCCCGACAATCATCTCATCAAAGAGCGAGAGGAAATTCCAGTAAGTATGGCCGCCAAGGCGCACCTGACGGTTGGCAAACCGATGGATTTCACGCAACTCCACGCAATCGCCGGCAACTACACCGGCAATCACGCGGCCGCTGCCGCCGCCAAAGTCAACGGCTATTATGGCCTCTTTCATTTTCCCTCTTTTCCGAGAAAATACGATTCGAGGTCGCCCACTTCAGCTGCCGTCAGCGGATCGACATTGTCGCCGTTGAGAGCAGCGATGCGACACCCCATTTCAAAGAACATCGCGCGCTCGAAAGCCTGATCGAAGTCTTTGCCACAAACAACCTGGCCATGCTTGAGCAACATGGCGGAGTTATGCTCGGTCAGCGCGTCGATCACATGGTCGGCCAACTCCACCGATCCGGGGCGGAAATAGGGTATCATCGGAATTTCGGCGCCGACATGGAGAGCCATTTCTGCCGTGAAGTTGAAGTCGGTCGGACGCGATCGGCGACAGGCAATAGCCGTTGCATACGGACTCTGGAAGTGAAGCACAACCCCTACATCGGGGCGGCGGCGCATCACGCCCATGTGGAACACACTCTCCATCGAGGGTTTCACACCGTTGAGCACCTCGCCTGTCGACAGACGGCACACCGAAACCCGGTCGACGGTCAGCTCCGGCAGCCATGAACCGGTGCCGGAGAGCAACACTTCATCATTGTCAAGCCGCCACGACAGATTGCCGGAGCTGCAGATGGTCAGGCCTGCCGCACCTACGCGGCGGGCCTGATTTACGAATTTTTCTATTTCTGATACTTTAGCCATCGCAGTTACACCTTATTTATATATAGGACCATAGTTTTTGCATGCGCGATAGTCGGAACCTTCCTTGTCCATGCCGAAAGCATTCCACGCCGACGGGCGGAAAATCGCATCGTCGTCGACATTGTGCATACACACCGGAATGCGCAGCATAGCCGCCAGCGTAATCAGGTCCTGACCGATGTGGCCATAGCTGATAGCNCCGTGGTTGGCACCCCAGTTGTTCATNACCGAATAGACATCCTTGAAGGCAGGCTTGTCGCACAGACGGGGCACAAACCAAGTGGTGGGCCAGGTGGGGTCGGTGCGCTTATCGAGCACAGCGTTGATTTCGGGGTCGATTTCCACCGTCCAGCCCTCGGCAATCTGAAGCACCGGGCCAAGACCTTTCACNAGGTTAAGGCGCGACATTGTCACCGGCATTCCACCCTTGGTCAGGAAGTTCGACGAGAAGCCGCCACCACGGAAATAGTCACGGTCGGCGGGATACCATGTCGTAGCTTTGAGACACGCTTCGACATCCTGCTCGGTCATTTCCCACGANGGCTTCATGCAGGGTTCACCCTCGGCATTGACGCTCGCGCCGGTGGCATCGAGTGTGGTAGCGCCGGAGTTGATCAGGTGAATGATACCACCCGAAGNNCGTCCGGTCANTTCCTTGCCGGTCACGCGCTTCACAGCCTCGGGGCTCCAATANGTGCGCACGTCGGAGAACATCTGTCCGCAGCCGGTCAGCAGGTGACCGAAGAGCATGGCCACACCGTTGCANGCNTCGTTTTCCGTTGCGAGAACGAAAGCCTCGCGNATNCCGTTCCAGTCAAACGAAGTGTTCATCAGCGCCTCAGTGTAGTCGCCGTTAGGCTTCCAGTCGGTCCACTGACGCTGNCCCTGGAATCCGCCGGCAATGGCATTGTGGCCGAGAGCTTCTTCCTTGAATCCCATCTCCTTCAGGCGGGGATTGCCCTGCATCAGGTCGCGCACAATCAGAGTCATCTTCACGANAAACTCCCAGTCGGCATCCTTCTGCTCGCGGGTTTTGCGCTTTTCGGGGCGGTTCTTGAAATCATCACCCTCGTTGACCTTGCAATATTTTTCAGTCCANGCCATAGCCTTNGCATATTCTTCTTNGTCATAGATTCCCTCCTCCATGCGGCGCAGGATTTCGGTTTCGTCGACCGACTCGTTGCGCATGCCGAGATATTCCTGGAAGAAGTCGGGGTTGACGATGGAGCCGGCGATGCCCATACACATGCTGCCGATCGACAGATAGCTCTTGCCGCGCATGCAGGCAACGGCCACCGCACCGCGAGTAAATCGAAGNAGTTTTTCAGCCACATCGGCCGGAATGGTGTTGTCGTCNAGNTCCTGCACATCGCGTCCATAGATGCCAAAAGCAGGNAATCCCTTTTGAGCATGTGCGGCGAGCACAGCGGCGAGATAGACGGCGCCGGGACGNTCNGTGCCGTTGAAGCCCCACACNGCCTTGGGCCAATAAGGATTCATATCCATCGTTTCGGAGCCGTAACACCAGCAAGAGGTGACGGTGATAGTGGCGCCGACGCCTTCTCGCTCAAACTTGTCGGCGCAGGCAGCAGCCTCAGCCACACGGCCTATGGTTGAATCGGCAATCACACACTCAACGGGGCTGCCNTCGGGATAGCGGAGATTCGTAGAAATCAGATTGGCAACGGCTTGCGCCAGCGCCATGGTTTTATCTTCAAGACTTTCTCTAACTCCGCCCTGACGACCGTCAATGGTGGGNCGAATACCGATTTTAGGATACTTTTTCATGGTCATATATTTAATGTGATATTAGTTGAAACAATTGGTCNGGGAGANTGCGCCGAGCGATGCNCAATCCATAACACATTGGCAAATTTAACCTTTTCCGCGCTAAAATCATGGTTTTTTTGAAAGAAATTGCGAAAATGGGGCGAAAAAGTTTTGAGAAGTGAAAAACAATGGTTAATTTTGCCGCGCTAAACCAGCGAATAATAAGTAATCTCAAAATATTGTAACTAAAAAATGATCATCGTACAAGTTAAAGAAGGCGAGAACATCGAACGCGCTCTCAAAAAATTCAAACGTAAATTCGAAAAAACCGGTGTTGTTAAAGAACTCCGCAGCCGTCAGGCTTTCCAGAAACCTTCGGTTACCAACCGCAAGAAAATGATGAAGGCCGTTTACGTGCAGAAACTCCGCGCCGTAGAGGAATAAGAATCCGCTCCTCCGAGCCTCTTTTTTAACGCACAACAATAAGGGAATCCGCCGCANCGCAATGCGGTGGGTTCTCTATCGTTGTGTTTATACATAACCAAGAAAAGCAGCATAAGTCAGCCACTTAGCGATTAACATATCAGTCGCTTGGTGGCTGATTTTTTCATGATTTCTGATTTCTGATTCTATCCCTCCCCCCGCTCCTTTCTTTTNCTNTTTATCTGNCATACTNNTGAAATNAAACCGCATCAATGGCGAGTAGAGTCAAAAGGCAATGCTGTTTAACTTAAACCGAGGAAAAGCCTTATAGGGCCCCTCTCTTTGTAGGGACGCACGGATCGTGCGTCCAACGATAAAATATTGATTCTCAACTGGACGCACGGCTCGTGCGTCCCTTCAATTCGGGTAAAACCCGAATAAAATCAACCTCTTTTGATTAGTTAAGTAAACAGCTTTGGGTCAAAAGGACACAAATGGACATTACGCTAAGAAAAGAAAGGTATAACTTTGCGCTCAAATCAGCAGCCAAAAAATGTAGTTTAACCGACTCACTCAACTACTCATATTTCTGCAGCAATTCTCTAACTTAAAACAAACAGTATGAAACTTTACTTTAAATCACTAATGGTGGCATTGATTGCCACAATGACGTTTACCCTTTCCAGTTGTGGCGATGATGATGACGATGCATCAATCAATGGCGGCAATTCATCATCTGTGGTGGCATTTAATCTAAATGGCCAGGACTACTATTGGGCCGGAGATTTGTATGGCGCCGGCGAATGGTATGATCCCTCCAGTTCTTGGGGCACACTGTCGAAGGAGACAAATGCGAATAATGAGCAATATGTATCAGCAATCGCGACAGCCTACAGCCGAAAGCTTAAAGATGCCGACGACCTCCACTATAGCGACGACTATAATACGGCCACATTGCAGTTTGGCTTCAAGAATTTCAATTGGGAAACAGCCAAGAAAGGACAGACACTGGAGTTTGATGTGGTTCACAGAAGCTCTGATGATTCATGGTGGGGTTGCGAGATTGGATTAATGACCCCCTATTCCAATGTCGAACAGACTTATGCCTGGTTTGGCAACAATGGCGTAAAAGGCACTGCTAAATTCGTATCGTTTAAAAACGACGTTGTGACAATCGAATTTTCCAACGTGGTAATGACAAACGAGGATCTGAAACGCTACGGAGAGGTTGACAACACCAACATCCCCACCACATTGACNCTCAACGGCACAGTGGCCTTCGTNGTAGAATACTAANCTTAACCCNCTCAATGCCCCCCNCAAAAAANCAACATTATGAAAAAAACAATCTACGCAATGACGCTTATCGCCGCAATAATGCTTGGCGGAGCTGCAACCTANGCATCAGNCATGTCATGGNANCNNNCCACTAAAACTACTAAAACGCAGAGTAAGAGCTCTCAAAATCAGTATAGCTGGATCTATGGCACATGGGAATGTTCCGGCACCATAGATATGGGGCCTCTTGGCGGCCGACAGCGTTTTACTACGCGGATAATCATAACCAAAACCAACCTCAAAGTGTACTACGACGGAGATCTCTCCTACAACGGTCGCTATAAAATCGAACGCGGTGAGATCAAATACAACCAAACNTCGGGCACTTGCGATGTTCTCCCACTCGACAGCGCCAACAAACGCATAGAATTCGGTCAAGGCTACTACTACCATAAAGTATCATAANCAAAACNCATCCTGAATCAGCTCAAAATCAAAGCAGATAAAGATTTTTCAGATAATTTTAAACAGTTTCTTAGAGTGTGTTTGAATTCAAACACACTCTNATTTNATATCGCCGGCATCAAAAAAATTTGGCCGTCAGAAAAAAAATCCCTAACTTGCGGTTGCTCTAAGAGTGTGTTTNAATTTAAACACTTACTTATTAATTTGATTTAAATTCAAACACACTCTAAGAAACCGAAGCAACCGCCAATGATCGAGGAATTCCTTAGATATATCACCGCCGAGCTCCAGCTCTCGCCTCAGACCGTCGATGCCTATCGCACCGACCTGAATCAGTGGAGCGACTTCGCCACCTCCGGCGGCGCCTACNATCTGNGACCCGAAACCACCACTCTTTCCGACCTCCGCCTCTGGATTGCCCAAGTNGCCCGCCAGGGNGCATCGCCACGCACCATCCGNCGCAAAATCCAGAGCCTGCGCGCATTCTTCCGATTCATGATGCGCCTCCACGGACTTGCCGATAACCCGGCCATGGAACTCACCGTGCCAAAGGCTCCGCGCAATCTCCCGGTCTATGTCCGCACGGAAGAAATGTCGCAAATGCTCGACTCTGAAATCGACGAAAAAGATTTCGACCAAGTGCGCAACCGTCTGATTCTTGATATGTTCTACTCCACGGGGCTGCGTTGCTCCGAACTCACCGGGCTGCTCGACCGCAATGTTGACACCAATCGCGGTGAACTAAAAGTGCACGGAAAGCGTAATAAAGATAGAATTGTGCCTTTCGGCCCTGAACTGACGGCCCGGATTGCCGACTATCGACGGCTGCGCGACTCAACTGCCCCCGAGGCGGAAGAATTTTTTGTTCGACCCGACGGCAGTCCGCTCTATCGCAAGCTGGTCTACAACATAGTCCACCGAGCCATGGAATCGGGCGGAGTCCACGCATCGAGGAAGAGTCCACACGTGCTTCGCCACTCCTTCGCCACCGACATGCTCAACGGCGGTGCGCAGCTCACCTCAGTTCAGCAGCTCTTAGGCCATCAATCTCTGACAGCAACTCAGGTATATACCCATATATCCTATCGTGACTTAAAACAAAATTATCAACTCGCACACCCCCGTGCACAAAAAAAAGGAGAATAACCATGGAAGTAAGAATTCAGGGTATTCATTTCGATGTAACCCAGCAACTCACAGATTTCATCAACAAAAAAGCAGCCCGCCTCGTCCGCCGCAACCCCACCATAACCTATATTGACGCCAACCTGACAGTGCTCAAAGCTGAAACAGCCATGAACAAACAGACCGTCATCAAAGTCATCGTGCCCCACCACGGCGAACTCGTTGCCAAGAAAGTGGCCGACTCATTCGAACAGGGCGTTGACGAAGCAATCGACGCTGTTGAAAGCCAGCTCGAAAAACTCGCCGCAAAGAAATAACCCCTCAAAANTCAAAACATCATAACCAAACTCTACAAAACATAGCCGGCTCNGACAAATGCCGGNAAAAAATTTTANGGCGACGCTCTCCGCTGACCGGGGAAGCGTCGCCTTCTCGGTTTAATCTACTTATTATAGAAATTTTGCAACCAGNTGGAAATTTCGTAACTTCGCATGCAAAACNAATCAAACGCTTTGCGAATGAAACTCCGCACCCCAAAAGAAATTGCNGACGCAACGCTCGACATCGGCCGTTCAAAAGTCTCGCTGACCACCTCAAAACTCTTCATCCAAGCCATTCAGGCCGGGGCGTTCATCGCCTTTGGCGGAATACTTTCAATCATCGTTGGCTTCGGATTNCCCGAAGCCACNGCGGGCAATCCCTCGCTGCAGCGGCTGCTGAGCGGCTGCATGTTCCCNATCGGNCTGATACTCGTGGTGGTGCTCGGAGCNGAACTNTTCACCGGCAACAATGCCCTGCTCATGCCCGGCCTTGTCAAACGCCACTTCGGGCCCCTCTCCGTGCTCAAAAACTGGACATTGGTCTATTTCGGCAACTTCATCGGCGCCCTGCTCTTCGCATGGCTGCTGGTCTACGCCGCCGGNCTGACCGCCGCCGAGCCTTACCATGACGCCGTCATGGCAATGGCAGAAAAAAAGACATCCATGGACTGGATGGTGGTTCTGCTCAAAGGCATAGGCGCCAACTGGTGTGTATGCCTCGCTGTCTGGCTCGCCCTGGCCGGCCACACTCTGCTCGAAAAGATGGCCGGATGTTTCCTTCCGGTCATGGCCTTCGTGGCCCTGGGCTACGAACACTGCATCGCCAATATGTTCTTNATCCCTCTGGGCATGATGGAAGGCGCCTCGGTCACCATAGCAACATTCATCACCGCCAATCTGATCCCCGCAACGCTGGGCAACATCATNGGTGGANCGCTCTTCGTGGGCTGCGTCAACGNCTGGACCCACCTCCGCAAATAATCCNCCGCAAAATAATTGCAAAATTTAACGCGCGCGAGATTGTTGCAACTCAATNATTTTTGCTAAATTTGCATCTGAAAACCGAAAAAATTCGTTTAACCAATTAAATAAACACAAAATGGTAAGTTACAAAGACTTGGGTTTGGTCAACACTCGCGAGATGTTTGCCAAGGCCATCAAAGGCGGCTACGCTGTGCCTGCTTTCAACTTCAACAACATGGAGCAGCTCCAGGCCATCATCAAAGCTGCTGCTGAAGAAAAATCTCCCGTTATCCTCCAGGTTTCGAAAGGTGCGCGCAACTACGCTAACGCTACCCTCCTCCGCTACATGGCTCAGGGTGCAGTTGCTTACGCTAAGGAACTCGGCTGGGAAAATCCCCAGATCTGCCTCCACCTCGACCACGGTGACAGCTTCGAACTTTGCAAATCTTGCATCGACAACGGCTTCTCTTCAGTGATGATCGACGGTTCTCACCTCCCCTACGAAGAAAACGTTGCCCTCACCAAGAAGGTTGTTGACTATGCCCACCAGTTCGACGTAACTGTTGAAGGCGAACTTGGCGTGCTCGCCGGCGTTGAAGACGAAGTTTCTTCTGACCACCACACCTACACTGACCCCGAAGAAGTTATCGACTTCGCTACCCGCACCGGTTGCGACAGCCTCGCTATCTCTATCGGCACCTCTCACGGCGCTTACAAGTTCACTCCCGAACAGTGCACCCGCAACGCTGAAGGCAAGCTCGTTCCCCCGCCCCTGGCATTCGAAGTGCTCGACGCCGTTATGGAAAAACTCCCCGGCTTCCCCATCGTGCTCCACGGTTCATCTTCAGTACCCCAGGAATATGTTGACACCATCAACAAATATGGCGGCAAACTCCCCGACGCAATCGGTATCCCCGAAGAAGAACTCCGCAAAGCTGCCAAGAGCGCCGTTTGCAAAATCAACATCGACTCCGACAGCCGTCTCGCTATGACCGCAGCCGTTCGCGAAGTATTCGCCACCAAACCCGGCGAATTCGACCCCCGCAAATACCTCGGTCCCGCTCGCGACGAAATGGAAAAACTCTACAAGCACAAAATCGTTAACGTGCTCGGTTCTAACGGCAAAGCCGAATAATCCGACCCACCCGACGATTTACGCACAATAAAAAAACGCGGTGCGTTCCGCCTCCACCGAGGCTGAACGCACCCGTTTCGTTTTCCCCCGCACCAAAAAAACTCCATACACAAATCTTCTGCCCCCTTTTTCTCCGAAAAACCACAAAAAATCGCTATATTTGCAGCTAATTACACCTCTTATATTTAGAGCTATATTTTAGAGACTCCTCCACCACTGATGAATAAACCAACATCACCATATTCTCGCGGAGCCGCAGCGGCCCTCTTTTTCGGCCCCTACCTCTCCCTGATTTTTCTCTCGCTCGTTGTCCACGCGCCCCTCATTCAGCTGCTTGGCACACTGATGATTCTCGCCCTGCCTGTGGTGACAGCCATGCGACTGCGCCGATCATTCGTGGCCTCCGGCTATCGCTACACCATGGCCGAGCTGTGGGTCGAGGGCATATCCATGTATCTCTTCGGATGCGCCATCTGCGCATTCGTCACCATGGTCTACCTCAAATGGATCGACCCCGGAGTGTTGATGCGCATGACCATGCAGTCCATCGAACAACTTCAGACCATCGGCACTCCCGAATATAAAGAAATGGCCCGCGTGCTCCGCAACGCCGTCAACGAAGGATTCGTGCTTCGCCCGACATCGTTCGTCATGTCAATGTTCTGGATCACGATGACCATCGGATGCCTGTCGTCGATGCTCCTCTCGCCGATTGTGCGCCTCCGTCGACCCGCCGCGCCACAAAACAGTAACTACTAAATAACTCAGCATAAATGGATATAACAGTAATCGTTCCGCTCTACAATGAGGCCGAATCCCTTCCCGAACTCGAAAAGTGGATTGCCCGAGTAATGGCCGAGAATCAGTTTTCCTACGAAATACTTTTCATCAACGACGGCTCCACCGACGAATCTTGGGATGTGATCCGTCGCCTGTCGGCCGAGAATCCCGCCGTCAAGGGCGTCTCATTCCGTCGCAACTACGGCAAATCGCCCGCCCTCAACACCGGATTCGCTCGCGCCAAAGGCGATGTGGTCATCACCATGGATGCCGACCTCCAGGACAGCCCCGATGAAATTCCCGAGCTCTACAGAATGATCACCGAAGATGGCTACGACCTGGTCAGCGGCTGGAAACAGAAGCGCTACGACCCGCTGTCGAAAACCATCCCCACAAAGCTCTTCAACGCCACAGCCCGCCGCGTCTCCGGCATCAAAAACCTCCACGACTTCAACTGCGGCCTGAAAGCCTATCGCAACAAAGTCATCAAACACATCGAGGTCTACGGCGACATGCACCGCTATATCCCTTACCTCGCCAAAAACGCCGGCTTCAAGAAAATCGGCGAGAAAGTTGTTCACCATCAGGCCCGCAAATATGGCAAATCGAAATTCGGCCTTGATCGCTTCGTCAACGGCTACCTCGACCTGATGACCCTCTGGTTCACCAACAAATTCGGCGGCAAACCGATGCACTTCTTCGGCCTGCTCGGCTCGCTGATGTTCTTCATCGGCCTGGTGGCTGTCATGGTCCTCGGCGGCATCAAGCTCTATCATCTCTGCTGCGGCATCCCGGCCCGACTCGTCACCGACTCCCCCTACTTCTACATTTCGCTGACCACCATGATTATCGGCACCCAGCTATTCCTCGCCGGATTCGTGGGCGAACTGATTGCCCGCAACTCATCATTGCGCAACCGCTACGAAATTGACGAAGAACTCAACATCACCAAAGACTAACNCCCCACACCCTCTCGACGCCATGGCCAATCCCGACGCATATCCCTGCTTTCAGCAACTCCTCAACCTNCGATACTCCTGCCGCAACTATCGCCCCGACGCCACCCCTTCGCGCGCCGAGCTGCGATCGCTCATCGAAGCCGCCCGTCTCGCCCCCTCGGCCTGCAATCGCCAGCCGTGGAAATTTCTCGTGGCCGACACTGATCCCCTGCGCGCTGAAATCGCCGCATGCTACCCCCGCCCGTGGGCTGCCGGAGCCGGAGCGTTCATCGTCTGNCTCGGCGACCACTCTCAGGCATGGCACCGACCCGACGACGGCAAAGACCACACCGATGTTGACCTGGCGATAGCCACCGAACACATCTGCCTTGCCGCGGCGGCCCTCGGACTCGCCACTTGCTGGATCTGCAACTTCGACGTCGCANCCCTCCGCAAAGCGCTCAACCTCCCCGACAGCCTCGAACCNGTGGCNCTGCTCTCCGTTGGCTATCCCGCCGATGGCACCCTCCCCACCCCCAAGAACCGAAAAACCCTCGACGAAATCATTCTATGGGAAAAATTCTGACATCACTCCTCCTCACCATGCTCGCCGCCTCGCTCCTGTGCGGCTGCAACACATCAGGCTGCACCGACAATCAAAGCGCCCTTCCTCTGGCCGGGCTCTACTCCTCATCGGGTCAGGCAGTCACCGTCAACACCATCGACATCAGCGGCGTCGGTGCGCCCGGCGATTCCCTTCTCTACGCCTCCGGCACCACCCTCGAAAAAATCTACCTGCCGCTCCGCTCCAATGCCGAAGTGACNTCTTTCTGTTTCCACTACGATCAGGAGGGCATCAACGGCACCGAGCTCAACGACACCATCACCTTCCGCTACACCTCCTCCCCCTATTTCGCTTCCGAAGAGTGCGGCGCCATGCTGACCTACCACATCACCGAACTGACCCACACCTCCCACCTCATACAAAGCGTCGAGCTGACCGACCCCGAAATCACCAACGTCGACCTCGAACGCATCAAAATCTATTTCAAAACATCTGAATAACCAACCGCCATGTCACTCATCCATCGCATATCAATCATGGCGGCCACCGCTATCTTAGCCGCTCTTTGCTGCGCACTCCCCTCGGCGGCGCAACGCAAAATCACACCCGTCAAGCCCGCGCCCGCAGCCACCACCAATCCGCAACAGCAGCGCCCCGTGCGTGAAGTCGACCCCAAAGCCAACCTCGCCGAAGCACGCGACGCCCAGGGCAACATCATCTTCATCGACACCGTCAGCGGCACAGAATGGGTCGACACCACCATTCGCAAATCGGCAAAAATGATCTACCCCCTGCTCGAATCCGTCACTGTCGGCGTCAATCTCTGGGACCCCGCCATGCGACTGCTCGGCCAGGACTACGGTGGCGCCGACATCTGGGCCGAGCTCAGCCTCCACAACCGCTACAAGCCGGTGGTGGAATTCGGTCTCAGCTCCGCCAACATCACCCCCGACGGCAAAAACTACACCTTCCATTCTCCTCTGGCACCCTACTTCCGCATCGGCGCCAACTACAACATTTTCTACAACAACAATCCCGCCTACCAGTTTCTCACCGGTGTGCGCTACGGCCTGACCTTCTACAAATACGACATCTCCGAGTTCACCCTCGACGACCCCTATTGGGGCATCAGCCAGCAATTCTCCATCCCCTCGCAGAGTGCCACCACCGGATTTTTTGAATTCGTGGCCGGAGTGCGCGTGATGCTCGGAAAGCAGATTTCGCTCGGCTGGATGGCAAAATACCACGCCATTCTCCACGAAAGCAAAGCCCCCTACGGCAAGCCGATGTACATTCCCGGCTACGGCAAACGCGGCGGAGCCTTCAGCGCCAGCTTCTCCATAAGCTACACCCTCCCCCTGGGCAAACCCTCGACTCCAACCACTGAACCCACCGAATCCGAATGACCTCATCATCCGCGACAAAACGCATTGCCATCATCGGAGCCTCATCAGGCCTCGGCGAAAGTGTGGCTCTCGACTTCGCCTCGCGCGGCTGGCAAGTGGCCATTGCAGCCCGACGCGACGACCGCCTGCGCGAAATTGCCGCCCGTGCCCCCGGGGGCAACATCATCTGGGAGCAGATCGACGTCACCGCCCCCGACTGCGTTGACCGCTTCGCGCTGCTCATCGAGCGTCTGGGCGGAGTTGACACAGTGTTGCTATGCGCCGGCGTTGGCTATCAGGATCCCGATGCCACCGACTCAATCCTCGTCAACACTCTCGAAGTCAACTGCGTGGGCTTCGCCCGACTGATCACGGCAGCCTATCATCATTTCCTGCGCTCCGGCACCCCCGGCCAGATTGCCGTCATCACCTCCATTGCCGGCACAAAAGGCATCGGCATCTCGGCAGCCTACAGTGCTTCAAAACGCTTCGAGTCAACCTACATCGACGCTCTCGACCAACTCGCCCGCACTCGCCGCGCCGACATCTGCTTCACCGACATACGCCCCGGATTCATCCGCACGGCCCTGCTAAGCGACTCCCGCCGCTACCCGTTGGAAATGACCGTGGCCTACGCCTCCCGACGCATTGTCCGCGCCATTCTCCGCCGGCGCCGAGTGGTCATCATCGACTGGCGATGGCGCATCATCGTGGCCCTCTGGCGACTCATACCCCGACCCATCTGGCGACGACTCCGACTCAACCTCTGACCCTCCACACCTTATTAATATATATACATCAACATAACACCCCTTCATCAGCTATGTCAATCATTCAAAACGGAAAACCCGTGGCTCTCTGCAGCGACCACGCCGGTTACGAACTCAAAGCAGCAATCGAAGCCTATCTCAACGACCGCGGCATCGCAACAGAAGACTTCGGCACAAACTCCGCCGATAGCTGCGACTACCCCGACTTCGCCCACCCCGCAGCACTCGCCGTTGAAGCCGGAGCTTGCTATCCCGCAATAGCAATGTGCGGCACCGGCAACGGCATCTCAATGACCCTCAACAAACATCAGGGCATCCGTGCAGCCCTCTGCTGGAACACCGACCTCGCCCGTCTGGCCCGCGAACACAACGACGCCAACACCCTCGTGCTCCCCGCCCGATTCATCTCCAAAGAGGAAGCCTTCGCAATCATCGACACCTTCCTCTCAACCCCCTTCGAAGGAGGCCGCCACATCCGCCGCATCGAAAAAATCCCCCTCCACTGATTCTGACTCCACAAAATAAAGGTCAAATCCGACTTTTTACCCATTAATTTGTTGTATCTTTGTAAGATTAACCAAAATTCAAGATACAACAAATTATTTTTTATGACCTTTGAAGACCTTGGCGTCAGAGACGATCTGCGCCGCGCAATAGAAGAACTGGGCTTTGAAAACCCAATGCCCGTACAAGAAAAAGTTATTCCCCACCTGCTCGATGAATCGCTCGACGGCGACGTAGTTGCCCTCGCCCAGACCGGCACCGGCAAGACAGCAGCCTTCGGCCTCCCCGTGCTTCAGCGCATCGACCCCTCGGTTCATCAGCCGCAGGCGCTCATCCTCTCCCCAACCCGTGAGCTCTGCCTCCAGATTGGCAGCGACCTGGCCGACTTCTCAAAATATATGCCCGACGTTGCCGTGCTCCCCGTCTATGGCGGTTCGAGCATCGAAAGCCAGATTCGAGCCCTTCGCAAAGGCGTGCAGATAATCGTGGCCACCCCCGGCCGACTCATCGACCTGATCAAACGAGGAGTCGTAAAACTCAACGACGTCCACACCGTCATTCTCGACGAAGCCGACGAAATGCTCAACATGGGCTTCCTCGACTCAATCGACGAAATCCTTTCCCACGTGCCCGAGCAGCGCAAAATGCTCCTCTTCTCNGCCACGATGCCCGACGAAGTTGCCCGCATCGCCAAGAAATACATGAAGCAACCCGTCGAATTCGTGATCGGCAACCGCAACGAAGGCTCCGCCAACGTGCGCCACATCTACTATATGGTCAACGCGCGCGACAAATATCTCGCCCTCAAACGCATTGCCGACGACAACCCCAACATCTACGGCATCATCTTCTGCCGCACCCGACGCGACACACAGGAAATAGCCGATAAACTCATCTCCGACGGCTACAACGCCGACGCACTCCACGGCGACCTCTCCCAGCAGCAGCGCGACATCGTCATGCGCAAATTCCGCGACCGCGTCATCACCCTCCTCGTGGCCACCGACGTAGCAGCCCGAGGCATCGACGTCGACGACCTCACCCACGTGATCAACTTCGGTCTGCCCGACGACACCGCCGTCTACACCCACCGCTCAGGCCGAACCGGCCGCGCCGGCAAGACTGGTGTCAGCGTCAGCATCATCCACTCGCGCGAAAAAGGTAAACTCCGCGAAATCGAAAAGAAGATCGGCAAGAAATTCGAGCGCAAAGAAGTGCCCACCCCTCAGCACATCATTGAAAAACAGCTCTACAACCTCGCCGACCGCATTGAGCGCGTCAAAGTTGAAGAAGACGAAATCGCTCAGTATCTTCCCGGAGTCAGCCGCAAACTCGGATGGCTCTCAGCCGAAGACCTCCTCAAGCGCGTAGTCTCCCTCGAATTCAAGCGACTCCTCGACTACTACCGCGACGCTCCCAACATCGACTTCATCGACGAAAAACCCGCCAAAGAATCGCGCAAAGAACGCCGCAAACCCGCCACCGAAGCCGAAAAAGACCGTCGCACAGCCGAAAAAGGCATGGAACGCATCTACGTCAACCTCGGCAAAAACGACGGATTCTACGCCGGCAACCTCATCGACATGCTCAACCACACCGTCCAGGGCAAGCGCGTCGACGTAGGCCGCATCGACCTCCTCCCCGGCTACTCCCTCTTCGACGTCACCAAAGCCGATGGCCGCCGAGTCATCGAAGGCCTCCGCGGAGCCGAGTGGATGGGCAAGCGAGTATATAGCGAAGTGGCCGATGCCGACCGCGACTACGCCAAAGCATCAGCCCGCAAGAACCGCTCCGCTGCCGACGGCGAAGAAACCATTGCAGAATATTTCATGAAAAAATCACGCTCCGGAGCAAAAAAGTCAACAAAGAAAACAAAAAAACGCTAACTTTGCATATCGACCCCCGATAGCGCGCGCCCGCCCCTCGCCCCCAACCCGGTCGACCGGCGGGCGCCCCGCATCCACCAATCCGACATTCAACCAACCTAACTCCAATGAACAAAGAAATTCTCGAATTCGTGACATATTGCATCAGCAAATTGGCGCAGACCCTCAATCTGCCCCAGTCCGATGTTTATGACCGATTAAAGCGTTCGGGAATTTTATACGACTACATTGTTCCCTCCTACGATGTGCTACATACATTCGGTTCGCGNTACCTGATGGATGATTTAACTGACTACATGCGCGAGAAAGGAGTGCTCCCTCAATGAAACTCTTCCACTCATCCAATGTCGCCGTATCATCACCCGATGTAGTTCACTCCCGCGACTACTTAGAAAACCAAACATTCAATATTGCATTCNATCCCAGGAAATGATTGANAAATGTCTAACCCACTTAAACAGCTCTGAACTATGACTGATGAAACAAAAGTTGCAATGAGAGCGAACAAGAGTTCACGAATCATAGAGAGCCTCCATGACATGTATGGTCTTCCTCTGGTTGATGCGGCAGACCTCTACTACACCTCTCCATTGGCCCTTCTCATNGAGGAAGGTGTTGCNGACCTCCATTGCCGAAGCGACAAATATCTCGCATCCCTCCTATGGGATGAGCACAAAAACACCAAAGCATCCTGAAACTAAACTGCATGGTGAAGTTCTTGAAAATGGTTGCGGGAGGCGGATGTCGGGTTTATCGGCCGTGAACGGCCGATGATGGCGAAGCTGCTGCCCCCAAATCAATTAATCGATAATAAGCTCACTAAATATAAAGATAATAAACAACGTGAAACTGCGAAANNTTTTTTCCCTTGCCACTCTGGTCATCGCCGCNGCAAGCTCATTCGGAGCTGCAGCGCAAGGCACTGTGGCCAATGCTTTTAAAAATGCNCCGGCGAGCATCATCCCCCTGCTGTCGACCGACGCGCGCCTCGACATGATCGACTATTTCACAAGCAACATGTCAACNCCCTCCAACAACACTCAGGGCGGAAAATCGCGCATCGACGCACTCTCCCCCGAGTCAATGCACGTGATTCTCACCCCCGCTTCCGAGCTGCAGATTGTCGCTCTCCCCGCCGGTGCCGACAGCCTGATTGCCATAATTTCCACCGTCAACACTCCGGCCCCTGACAGCAAAATTTCTGTCTACTCCGCCGACTGGCGTCAGAACCTCACCGCCAAGACATTCGCCGAGCCCGACCTCCGTCAGTGGCTCACCGACGAAGGCAAGCGCCACGCCGACGAAGTGGAGATGCAACTCCCCTTCATGCTCGTCAGCTACATCTACGACCCCGCCACGGCAACGCTTACCATGACCAACAACAGCGAGTCATTTCTCGCCCGCGAAGTCTACGAAACCATCAGCGCCTACCTGCGTCCGACCCTCGTCTACCGCTGGAACGGCAAAAAATTCGAGCCCGTTCGATGAGCCCCGTCCATGAAAGAAAAGGCATCACCCTGAGCCTTCTCGCCCGAATGGTGGGTCAGGCTCTGGCCGCCGCACCGCTCCATAATGTGTGGGTCATCGCCGAGCTCTCCGACCTGCGCACCAACCACGGCCACTGCTACATGGAGCTAATGGAGAAAGACCCCGCCTCGGGTTCCATCATTGCCCGCATGCGCGCCGCCATCTGGGCCAGCTCATTCCCCTCAATCAACGCCACTTTCATGGCCGCCACAGGCCGCCGCCTCGAAAGCGGGCTGAAAGTGATGGTCTACGGCACGGTCAACTTCCACCCCGCCTTCGGCATGTCATTTATCATCTCGGCAATCGACCCCTCCTACACCATGGGCGAAGCCGAACGCCGCCGACGCGAAATCATCACCCGCCTCACGGCCGAACGGGTCATCAACCTCAACCGCGAGCTGGAGTGGCCCGACGTGCCCTCGCGCATAGCCATCATCTCCGCCCCGGGCGCCGCCGGCTATGGCGACTTCATCCATCAGCTCTACACCAACCCCTCGCACCTGCGATTCTCAACCCGGCTCTTCACGGCCATGATGCAGGGCGACCGCACCTCGCCCTCCATCAGAGCCGCGCTCGACGAAATTGCCGCCGATATCGACAGCTACGATTGCGTTGTCATTATCCGAGGCGGCGGTGCCACTTCCGACCTCCTCGCTTTCGATGACTACGAGCTGGCCCTGAACGTGGCCCAGTTCCCGCTGCCCATAATCATCGGCATCGGCCACGAGCGCGACATCACCGTGCTTGACTACGTTGCCAACATGCGCGTCAAGACCCCGACGGCAGCAGCCGAATGGCTCATTGGCCGAGGCGATGAAGCCCTTGCCCGACTCCGCCAGACGGCCGCCGACATCATGCTTCGCGCCACCGACCTCATTCAGGGCGCGCAGACCCATCTCGCCTATCTCGAATCGACCATCCGCTTCGCGCCTGAAGCAGCCCTGCAGCGCGCCACGTCAACCCTGCAGCGCCACACCATGCTCCTGGCCCAGACCGGAGCGCGACGCATCGCCCCGGAGTTCACACGCCTTCAGGGCGTGGCCTCATCGCTCTCAACGGCAGCCGTCAACGCCATTGCCCGCGCCACCGACCGCCTTCAGTCGCGCCACTCGCTTCTCGAAGCCCTCTCACCGCAGGCCACTCTGGCCCGTGGCTACTCCATCACCACCGTCGACGGTCGCGCCCTCCGATCCGCAGCCGACCTGCAGCCCGGTCAGACCGTCACAACCACTCTTGCCTCAGGCTCTTTCACATCAACCGTCATCAACTCTTCAACATCGAAATAACATCATCATGGAACAGCAGACACCTCAGTTCAAACCCGTTGCCGAAATGACCTACAATCAGGCCGTTGCCGAACTCGACTCTATACTTCGCACAATGCAGAGCGACAACTGCGACATTGACCGCCTGACCCTCTACACCCGCCGTGCCACCGAGCTGCTCAAAGAATGTCGCTCACGCCTGACCACCACCGACGAAGAACTTCGATCCATCCTCGCCGACCTCGAAAAGTAATCCCTCCCTACCCCGATGAGACTCCGACTCCTCACACTCGCCGCCACGCTTGCCACAGTTCTCTGCGTGTCAGCTTCCTCCCCTGCCGAAGGCTGGTGGAAAGGCATGTTGATGCAGCGCCTGCCACTGGTGATCCACATCACTGCCTCGCCTTCCGACCCGCAGCAGCTGGCCGCCATGGTCTACTCGCCAATGCAGACCGCCGATTCTTTTCCCGCCGCCCGGGTTGAATTTGCCGACAGCCTGCTCACCCTCTCCCTTCCGGCGCTCAACGCCTCATTTTCAGGTCGTCTGACCGAAGGCCCTGCCATCGATGGCACCTTCACCCAAGGCATGCAGCTCCCCTTGCGCCTGACTCCCGGCTCGCCCGACGACATTCTCCCTGCCCGACCGCAGACACCCCAACCGCCATTTTTCTACCTCACCGAAGATATCACCTTCCTCACCCCCGACTCCATCACCATCGGAGGCACCATCGCCGCGCCCTTCACCCGGCCGGCCGGAGCATTAGTGCTCGTCAGCGGCTCCGGAGCGCAAAATCGCGATGAGGAAATCTATCGCCACAAGCCCTTTGCCGTCATTGCCGACTATCTCGCCCGAATGGGCTGGGCAACGCTGCGCTGCGACGACCGAGGCGTCGGATCCACCTCTCCCGGCCGACCCGACGACACCACCATCACCTACGCCGGCGACGCCATGGCAGCCGTCGGCGAATTGCGACGCCGCTTCCCGGGCATCCCCGTGGGCATTCTCGGACACAGCGAAGGGGGCACGATTGCGCTCTACAATGCTGCCCGCCACCCCGACGAGATTGACCTCGCCATCTCACTCGCCGGCATGGCCATCAATGGCCGCGACCTGATGATTCGCCAGAACGAAATGCTTGCCGAACACGCCGGACAGCCCCAATCGCCCGAAAGCCACGCCCTGATGGTCAAAGTGTTCGACGCCATCCGCGAGCCCGGCACTCCCGCTCAGGTGGCCGCCCGCATCGACTCGCTCTATGCCCGCATCGAACCCGACTCAACGCGCCGCGCCCCGACCGTCGCCGCCATGTCAACCCCCTGGTATATCGGATTCATCCGCCTCGACCCCTCGCAATGGCTCGCCGACATCAAAGCCCCCGTGCTCGCCATAGCCGGCTCCTGGGACCTCCAGGTTGAAGCCGAACCAAACCTCCGCGCCATAGCCGACGCCCTGCCGCAAGCTCGCACCGAGCTGCTCCCCGACCTCAACCACATGCTCCAGGAATCACCCTCGCGCCAACAATCATTCGGCTATGCCACAATCACCCAGACCATCTCCCCCCTCGCCCTCCGCACCATTGCCTCATTCCTGACCGACTTCACCCGATCCCGCAAATGAACATCTACGAGTTTCGTCGCTACGGCACCTTCGCCTTCCTGCTCGCCTCCGTAATCGTGGTCGGCATATTCCTTTATGTCTCCAACTCCATCGTGGGCGACCTCTCGCGCCAGGAACGCTCTCGAATGCAAATATGGGCCGATGCCACCAAAGAAATCGCATCGCTCGCCACCGCCGATGCCGAAATCTCCGACTCGCAGATGGACTTCCTGCTGCGCATCATCGAAACCAACGACAACATCCCAGTGCTACTCACCAACGAAGTCGACTCCATCATCATGCAGCGCAACTTCTCCCTCCCCGTGCCCGACGACGACCTGACCCTCGCCGTGCCCGAAAACCGCATCTACCTCCAGAAAAAACTGACCGCACTCATCGGCTCCGACAATCGCATCGACATCGAAATCACCACCGGAATCACCCAGCATCTCTACTACGAAGACTCCACCCTGCTGCGCCGCCTGAGCTGGTTTCCCTACATCCAGATCATCGTCATGGCAGCCTTCGTCATCGTGGTCTACTTTGCCGTCACCTCCACCAAGCGCGCCGAACAAAACAAAGTGTGGGTGGGCCTCTCAAAAGAGACAGCCCATCAGCTCGGCACTCCCATCTCCTCCCTGATGGCATGGATCGAGCTGATGCGCGACGACCCCGAAAGCGACCCGATGATGGTCGAAGAGATGGACAAAGATGTGCGCCGTCTCTCCACAATCGCCTCCCGATTCTCCAAAATCGGGTCACAACCGCAGATCGAAACCACCGACCTCAACCATGTCATTACTCGAGCCGCCGACTATATGCGCACCCGCATCTCCTCGCGCATCTCCCTCAGCGTCGACTGCTGCGAGGGTCTCCTGCCGGTGGCCCTGTCGGAACCGCTCATCGAATGGGTGATTGAAAACCTCATCAAAAACGCCGTCGACGCAATGGATTCAACCGGCTCAATCACCATCACCACCCGCGCCGACCTATCCCATCACCTCGCCATAGTAGAAGTGACCGACACCGGCAAAGGAATGACCCGAAAAATGCGTAAAGAGGTGTTCCGCCCCGGATTCACCACCAAAAAGCGCGGCTGGGGTCTCGGACTGACCCTCGCCCGACGCATCATCGAGCAATACCACGGCGGACGCATCTTCGTCAGCGCATCCGAACCCGGTGTCGGCACCACATTCCGCATCCAGCTCCCCCTCCAGAACTAACTTCCTCCATCCCCCCCCGACGCACTATGAAACACCTCTTCGTTTCCGACATGGACGGTACACTGCTCAATCGCAGCGGCCTCATCTCCGCAGAATCGGCCGAAATCATCACCCGCCTTAGCCGGCAGGGCGCACTCATCACCGTGGCCACCGCCCGCACCCCTGCCACTGTAGAGCCACTGATGGCCGACACCTTCACCACCCCACCCGCCATAGTCATGACCGGAGCCGCAATGTGGGACCGCTCTACCCTGACCTACATCCATCCACGCCACATCGACCCCGCAACAGCCCAAACCATCACCGACCGCTTCCTGACATTCGGCATCTCACCCCTGGTCTACACCATAGCCCCCGGCGCAGGCATAATCCACGCCTATTTCCACGGCCGACCCACCCCGCGCGAACAGAAATTCATCGACGAGCGCTCCCGCCTCACCCTCAAAAAAATCCACATCATCCCCCGACCCTCAGCAGGTCAAACCCATCCCGACACCATCCTGATTCTCGGCCTCGGGCCACTCGACAAAATCTATCCCCTCGCCGACGACCTGCGCCAAACCGGCATCTGCTCAGTCTCCGCCTACCCCGACATATTCAACCATCAACTCGCCTACATCGAAGTCTTCGCCCCCGGAGTCGACAAAGCCTCCGCCGTCCTCGCCCTCAAACACCACATCGGCGCCGACCGCCTCACCGTGTTTGGCGACAACCTCAACGACCTCCCCATGATGGCCGTAGCCGACACCGCCGTAGCCGTAGCCAACGCCCTCCCCGAAGTCCAAGCCGCCGCCACCACCATAATCCCCGCCAACGACACCAACGCCGTAGCCCACTACCTCGCCGCCACCTTCACCCCCTAAGCAAAATCCCCTCCACACACAGTGATTAAACCTTATAGGGCTCCCCTCTCTTTGTAGGGATGCACCCTGGTGCGTCCGCAACACACTGACTATCAATTCGGACGCACCAGGGTGCGTCCCTACAATTCGGGTAAAGCCCGAATGAAAACAACCTCTCTTGATTAGCTAAGTAAGCAGCATTGTGCAGCAACTCTACATGCCACAATCTCCCCTCAAAATTCCGCGGATTTCCGCCCGGAGAGCGCAGCGAGTCCCCCGCGAGTTCAAATTCAAGCAAACCGAAAAATTATTGTTTATCGCGTCAAAATTAGAAAAAAACAGTGAATAATTGCGCCATTGCGGCGTAATTATTTTCATTTCCGAGCACTATTTGGCGCGATAGACCATATCCTTAAATTAAACAGTTTCTATAGAGTTCCGTATGCTTCCAGCCTGCTTTCCTACACTCCGCCGCACTTTCCCCTCAAAATTCCGCGGGTTTCCCGCCTGGAGAGTGCAGCGACTCCCTGCGGGTTCAAATTCAAGGAAACCGGAAAAAGTTCCGTGTCCGTTCCGTTTCGCTCCGTATATTTGAGGCACAAGCCGACAAAAAGGTTCCGTAGGATTTAAAATCCATACGTTCCAATAAAGAATAATCAAAAACCGCCCGCCGAGGTCAAAGACTTTGACCAATGGCGGGCGACTGACAATGCAGATGCGATGCGAAATCGCTATCCGTATTCTAACTGTAACTTTTTACTTCACAAGGATTTTTGCTGAGGCTGCCTTCTGGCGCACGATGTAAAGGCCGGGCGCAAGCGATTCAACACTTTTTCCAACCAACACACCATTAACCGTGAACACATCATAAGCTGCCGAATAGTCAATCACCCCTTTGCTATCGGTTGTGATAACAGTGATGTCCGAAGTGCTGTCAACAGTTATTTCGCACTCGTCAGTATAAGTCTGGTCATTTTCATCAACCGCACTCACGGTGATTGTGGCCTTGCCATCGGCAACGGCTGTAACCACACCTTCGGAATCAACCGTGGCAATGTCAGTATCTGAGCTATTCCAAGTCAAAGACTTAATTGTGATATCCTCAGTATTAACAATTTTATTTTTAAGATCTAATGTTTCGCCAGGTCTAAGGGTAGCTTCATTGATGTCGAGGTAAAATTCTATGCCGCGAATCTCCTTAAATGTATTCCAGACATTAGCCGACGCATAGGCTTCCTTGCTACTCGATGGCACATACAAAATTACATTTGACAACTTAATCGAATTAAAGGCACCTTCGCCAACACTTTGAGGAGTTGGATTAAGATTCACAAATTTAGTCAGATCGGAGCAATTATAGAATGTATAATCGTTGATTTGGTCAATTCCCGCAGGAATAGTTATTGATTGCAGCGTTGAACAACCATAAAACGCATATGCAGCAATTTTAGTTAAGGTAGAGGGTGCTACAAATTCCACATCACTTTTGCCTGCCGGATATTGAACTAAATTTGTTTTGTTGGTCCAGTTATACAGCACGCCATCCTCTGAATAAAAAGAATTAGAAGAGTCAATGGTCAGAATCTCTGTTAAAGATTTACAATCACAAAATGCACCATAGCCAACCGTTTTCAATGAACCGGGCAGACTGATAGATTTAAGCTTATCAATCCCTCTAAATGCTCGAAACATAATATTAGTGACGCCATCGGGAATTGTTACTGATTCTAAATATTTGTTATTTATAAAACAATTAGTCGAAACTGTATCTACACCCATAGGAATGTCAAAATTTGCATCTGTTTTTCCTCCGGGATATGCAATAATCCTATTTTTATTCTTATTATATAAAGCTCCGTCAACAACAGTATAGTATTCATTATCTTCACTTATTGAAAATGCTGCAATCTTCGCCAAATTTGAATACGCAGCCACACCAATAGTTGTCACATTGTCAGGAATGTTAATAGCCTGACAATTTGTACAGCTCTGAAAGGCGTAGCTTCCGATTTTGGTAACAGTTTGAGGAATTGAAATGGATGTTATCAAAGATGCGGAAAAAAAAGCATTGTCATCAACGGATGTAACAGAGTAGGTTATGCTGTTGTCGGTAATGGTTGAGGGAATAACAACATCTCCGGATATGGTTTTTGCATCGGTTGCCTTGACCGAGACTTCGGCAGGGGATTCTGAAGTAATAGTGAAAGTCAGATCGCCGGAGGTGAATGTGTCGCCGACGGCGGCGCTTGCTGCAAGACATGAGAGCATGGCAAGCAGCATGGCGAGTAATGGTTTTCTCATTGTTTGAAAAATGTTTTTTGATGGCCGCGGTCTTCCCCTCGTTGGCACTAAGTTGATGATTATAAAACAGAAAACGTGGGAATCTGTATCTGTTGCCGTCCTACTGCTTGAGGCTTCTCGCATGTGCCCACCGATAGTCAGACGGCAACGTGCAGAAGCCCACGCCAGAATATGCGCAACCACAATGCGTCCGGCTACATCTCTCCCGAGACGCCTGACCGGATGCAGGGTAATCTTACATAAACCACGGGCATCTACCCGTTGCTCAATCCTTGCCTATCGGTAGAAATTTTGCGAGAATTTCAAGCAGTCAAGAATCAGCGCGGATAAACGCTTTCAAAAAATATGTTTGCAAATCCCACCCTCAAACCCCAGACCTGAAAAATAGCTCATTGCGGACGCTCAGAGCTGATTTCTGGCGTGGCGGTCTGTGATGAAATCTGCAACGGCAAAATTACAAATAAAAATTTAAAATCAAACAACGCACCAAAAATTTTTTGAAATCCCGAGCTGCACCGGCATAAGAACATAAGACACACAGCCCCCACACTCCAATAATAGCACATTGATTATCAATCGGACGCACGAGCCGTGCGTCCCTACGGAGCGGGTAAAGCTCCGGGGAAAAGGAATCGTTTGGCCCACTTTCTATGCTCTGCCACAATCTCCCCTCAAAATTCCGCGGGTTTCCGCCTGGAGAGCGTAGCGAGTCCCCGCGGGTTCAAATTCAAGCAAACCGGAAAAACAAAAAAGTTCCGTGTCCGTTCCGTTTCGCTCCGTATATTTGAGGCGTAAGCCGATAAAAAAGTTCCGTAGGCTTTCAAATCCCCAAGTTCCAATAAACGATAACACACTGATAACGGCTTAGGAAAGCAGGGGCAATGCCATTCAGAAGTAAGTTTTTACTGCAAAGAGGAATTGGTCGATGAATATACGCTTGAAAGCAGCGATATTGTTCTGCTCGTAAAACATCAACATTGCCTTTTTATAATCAATCGAGTCGACTGTGCGGAAAGATATCGGACAGTAACCATTCGCAATGAGAACACCATTACTCACAATCCGAGCTGTGCGTTTGTTTCCATCGGTAAATGCCTGAATGTAGCTGAGTAAAACAAGCGCAAGAATGGCTTTCTCGAAAATATTGCTCTTGCCATTTATAAGGCGAGCAGTGTCTTCAAGTGCCTCACGTATCTGAAACTCATTATCAAGCGGAGTATAATTCGTTCCTGTTATACCCACGCGACGATGGCGGACATTTCGCTCCACACCCAATTCCTTTGTCAGAAGAGCATGAATTTCCTCAATGCGTCCAACGGTAAGATCTTTTAAATAATCCGGAACATCCAGAATGAAATCGAGAGCATCCTTATGATTGAGAAGCATCACAGCTTCCTCTTTAGTCTTACCGCTTGCTGTCTGTTTTTCTCTCAACAGTCGTTCAGTCTCTAACAATGAATATGTATTACCCTCTATCTGGGAGGATTTCCACGATAAATCAATCCCAAGCCTCTCCATCTCCTTTCGATACTCAATTTCCGACATTTCTGACAGATGCTTTCGGAATAAATTTTGTGCCTCTTCAAGACGATATAATTCTTCAGGGGTAAATAATTCCACTTTAGGAAGAATATCGTTTAGTAATTCAAAATTGAATGATTCCTGAATCTGACGATCATCCACGTCATCATCAAAATATGTTTCGAGATTCAATTCCATTGTAACGTGGGCCTGAGGCGATAGCCGATATCTGGTCGCGGGCCCGCGACCCACCACTTCAACATCTCCTCTTTTAGCTGCCTCCGATAGCATGCGCATAAGAGTTCTATCGCTTATCTGTTTAGACAAAGACTGCATAATCTCTGAGCGCTTAGCCAAAGGATTATAATGAAGGAACTGCAGGATTTCTATTTCAGTTGTCATAATTATTGTTTATCGCGTCAAAATTAGAAAAAAACAGTGAATAATTGCGCCATTGTGGCGTAATTATTTTCATTTCCGAGCACTATTTGGCGCGATAGACCATATCCTTAAATTAAACAGTTTCTATAGAGTTCCGTATGCTTCCAGCCTGCTTTCCTATGCTCCGCCACAATCTCCCCTCAAAATTCCGCGGATTTCCGCCTGGAGAGCGCAGCTACTCCCTGCGGGTTCAAATTCAAGCAAAACGGAAAAAGTTCCGTGTCCGTTCCGTGTCGCTCCGTAGATTTGAGGCGCAAGCCGACAAAAAGAGTTCCGTAGGCTTTCAAATCCATAAGTTCTAAGAANTCNNTNNCGCNCCGTAGATTTGANGCGTAAGCCGATANNAAAGTTCCGTAGGCTTNCANATCCTNNNGTTCCAANNAGCAATAATNNANTNNCTATNAAGTAGGNNAGCAGGCNGGGATGCCTGCTTTCCTACGCTCNGCCGAATNGNGNGGGAGGAGCCTCTAAACTCTAAACTCTNNACTCTNAACTCTACTCTGNACTCTATTTCACCGGCATAGGAGTAGGTTGCGGNGTGTCGGTCCAGGGATTGACGGTGACGGTGAATTTTATGGCTTCGCCGAGCACNGGCTTGCCGGGGTTGGGGTCGTCGGGGTCAATATAGCCGGCACCGTTGGTGAAGTCGAGGGTGTAGATGTATTTCTTNCCGGCCTCCCAAGTGGTTGAAAGAGGAATTGAGGCCCAGGCATATTTGCGCAACTGTTTTGTTTCGGGGTCAAGTCTCGTGTCGGAGGGGAAGGGGTAGATGACGGCACCTGTTTCGGTGGTTGAAATCTGAACGAACACAGACAGATAGGCTCCGCGGGCTGCATTGTCGGGGTCGCCCGTGTAGTTCCAGGGGACCAACGTCTGAGGCAACAGCATTGCGTTGCCGTTGGGGCCCATGATTGAAACCGGGTCAGCGGTCAGCGTCACTTCGGGGAAAGATGATTCGCAGACCTGAGTGTCGTGCCATTCATCGAGGGTCCAGGCGTTGGTGGTGAAGTCAAACGAGCCCATGTATTGCACTCGGCCGATACGCACTCCCTTAACCTTGAACGTGTAGGTTGGGTTTTCAGACTTGGCGCGGATTTCGATTTGCGTCAGTCGGTGGTCAAATGTCAGCTCAACGCCCGCCGATTCATTTTCTTTGCGATTGCCTTTGCCATAGGCCGTGATGAAGTCGACCTGCTTATTGATGGAATCAGACACCGTGAAGTTGACGAGCTTCTTTTCGGTGGCGTTGAACGTCAGACCCGCGTCTTCGGAGTTGTAGAAATCATGCCAACCGTCATCGTCGTCGCCGGTAATGTCGTCGGGAAACAAGGCGGCCAGCGATGGCGAATAGGCGTAAAACTCAACGGAAGTGGTGTCGGCGGGCCAATAGTATGGCTTAACCGAGTTGAAGAAACCGCCGGCACCTTTTGAAAACTCAACATTGTTGAAATAGGGGGTGTCGCCAATGAATGAAGTGACCCAGAACGATTGGAGGTTGGCATTGGTCACCTCCGAGGCTCGCGAACCCATGGCGGGGCGGAAACTGATCTCGTTTTCATTCTCGAGATTATAGCTGACCGGCTCATCTTCGGCGCAGGAGGCCAGTGAAAGTGCTGCGAGAGCGATTATCAAAGTAGAAGTCGTTTTCATGATCTGCTGTTTTAAAGATTTGTGTATATAGATAGATATAATTGTGTGTGTGCGCGTATGTGTCTTACATCTTGATGTCGATATGCTCAACGAGCCATGCGTCGACCACCGGCTTGAGACCGCCGCCATTGGCAATCGGTTCGGGAATGGGGAGTCCGCGGAGCACTATGTGAACATTGCGCGGGTCGGGAGCATTGTGAGCCTGGTCAGTGACGTCGAAACGGTAGGCCATCGGAGTGCCGTCGGTCAGGAAATAGTGGAGCGTAAGCTCATTTTTATATATAATGTCGGGGCTCTCTCCAAAGTTCAGAAATTCGCCATGAATTTGAGTTCCATCGTCGCTGACGGTCATTGTCAGCGGCATCGTGACATGCTCATCCGAGGCCGATGCCTGGCCGGGGAAGAAGCCTCCGGCCAAGCCGGAAAAAGTGGAGAACAGTTGTCGCTCGTTGAGCGACTCCGCTCCTTTGATATCATAGATGTCGATAGTGTAGCGGCAACCCGCATCGGCCGGATAGAGCGTGAGCGTTTTCACCCCGGAGTCGGCCTGAGACAGCGACAGCGTCTCTCCGGCATCGGTCCAGAGGCGGCCGGGGGTGTTGACAATAAGAGTGTCGGCCGAGGGGTCGGTGGGCTCGTTGGCCGAGCGGAGATCGGCGAGCGAAAGGCCGTTGACCTCAGTCGGGTGTATTTCAAACGTTTCGATGTGGCCCACATCCTTGAGCCGGGCCCAGTCGGTGTTGTCGTTGTTCATACACAGTGCCTTGTAGCTTCCGTAGGGCACCGTGATTTCGCCGCCCGTGGAGTTCTGAAACGTGTAGCGCAGCGGAGTGCCGCCGTCGGCAGGAAAAAGATAGAGAGCCATCGACTCCGGCCGGGCTTCCGACGAATTGCGCCAGTCAAACACCACATTGACACTTAGCGTCGACCGACATTCGGTCAGCAGCTCCTTGTGGTCGCACGAAGCGGCAATCATAGCAACGGCGGCCAGGATGAGATATGTTATTTTGCGTTTCATTCTGAGTAATGTCATTTTGAAGTTGGGGGTGGAATGGGGTGGAGATTATTTGCGTCGGTTGAAATTGTCGGAACCTATGAGCCACACGAGCGAGATTTCAGCCTTCGTCGGGCCGAACCACCCCACGCGGTGGGTCGACTGCCANAGGTAGCCTCCTGATTCGCAGGGCACATACTTCTGATACTTTCCGCCGAGATAGCCAATGCCGATGGTGAAATCGATGTTGAGCCGGCGCCCGACGGGGAGCGAATAGCCATATTCGATGCCCCCGAAATAGTTGCAGCGGTCAAAGATGTTGCCGCCGGGATTACCGCCCATGTAGCCGGTGTGGCCAAACTCGAAATCGTAGGTCACCACTCCGGCATAGAGTCCGATATGGTGGCCGGTCAGAGGCTTGTCGGCGGCGGCACTTCCGAGCCATCGGCGCACATTCACATCGCCGCCATAGGCGCGCCAGTAGCGGTGGCGGTTGTCGCGGTCCCACCAACCATACATCCAGTTGGCGCCCACCGACCATCCGCGCCCAATGTAGAATTCGGCGCCGATGTTAGGCAAAGCCAGTGCATCGTAGAGCATATTGGTTTTCAGCCCCATGTAGAGCCTTCGATGATTTTCTTCGGGAGTGAACGTCACACCTTCGGCAATCTCCTGCTCGATCATGGCGTCAGGTTCTGGCAGTGAGTCAGGCTCCGGCGATGTGATGACATCGACATAAAGCGGCTGGCGATTACCGGCCGGCTCATACTCCACAAAAAGCCTCGAGCTGCGCAGTTTCGGAAAAAGCCGGGTGTAGATATACCCGTAGGCCGATCCGCCGCCAAGCCGTTTCAGCCGGGCAAGAGCGCGATTGCCGACCTCAGCCTCATTGGATCCGGAGGCAATCACACCCTCCACAATCTTCATCACTTCGGCCCGGGAGGGCACACTCTCGTCATCATTCACAAGCTGCAGAAGTCCCGACCAGTCACGCCCGCGATAATCAACCGAGAGCGAGTCGGGTCTAAGTCCGCGGTTGGCAAAATAGTCATAGATACTCCCGGCTCTGAGCTTCGACAGCTCGCTGTTGAACCGCGCCGAACCCTCTGGCGAAGCNGCGCCGACAACTCTGACCGACCGAAGCCGGTAGCCGTCGGTGGCCATCAGCGTGTCAAGCCCGGCCGTCATGCGGCGGAGCTGCGCGCCATTGTCGCCGAAAGTCGTGTCGAGTTCTGAATGAGATTGGCGAAACCACACTTCCGCTGAGTCGCACACACTCTGCGCATTGACCGCTCCGGCAGCCGGTGCTATCAAAGCAACTGTCGCAGCAACCCTCAGCAGGCTGCGCCATCTATGGCAATCGAAAAATTTCATAATGTCTTATAGATAATAGGCAGCGCCGCCGCGACCCATCGCAGCTCGGCGCCAATAGTGAAACGTCTTTATAATCAGAACACCCCGGCGCCCATATTGTTCCCTTCTCTCCCGCAAAAAAGAGAAAAGCCATTGGGGGTTTCTGACTTGCTGAAATACGATTGTGTGGCATAGTAAAATTTCGTAACTTTGTGCATTATGAAACGTTTGATCATATCCGCTATTGCCGCCATTGCGGCCATCTCCTCGGTCGGCGCCGCCGACAGGGTGGGCTTCAGATTTTATCCACATGAGCTGAAGCTGCGCCACGCTTTCAATCTCGCCACCATGTCGCGAACCACCACCCCCGGCGTGCAGGTCGAAATCACCATTGACTCGCTGACCGGCTATGGCGAGGCTTCCATGCCGCCATATCTGGGCGAATCGGTGGAATCGGTGATGGGTTTCCTTGAAAAGATTGACCCGCAACGGCTTNCCGACCCTTTCGCAATGGAATCGATTCACGCCTATCTCGACTCCATAGCTCCGGGCAACCGCGCCGCTAAGGCTGCCGTTGACATCGCTCTCCATGACCTCACGGGCAAAATGGCCGGTCAGCCCTGGCATCGGCTCTACGGTCTCGACACCCTCCGGATGCCCTGCACTTCCTACACCATTTCCAACGACACCCCCGACGAACTCGAAAAGAAACTCGCCGAGTCGGCTCCCTACAAGATTCTGAAAGTGAAGATGGGTGTGCCCGGCGACCGCGAGCTGATTGAGTGGATCCGCGCCCGCGACAACCGCCCCATTTGCGTCGATGTCAATCAGGGCTGGAAAAGCGTTGAAGAAGCTCTCGACAACATAAACTGGCTGGCCTCAAAAAACGTTATATTCATCGAGCAACCGATGGACAAAGCCGACCTCGAAGGCCACCGTCGCCTGCGTCAGCTTTCGCCGCTGCCGATCATTGCCGACGAGGCCGTGCAGACCTCCGCCGACATCCCTGCACTGGCCGGTGCCTACGACGGCATCAACATCAAGCTGATGAAATCGGGCGGCCTCCACGATGCCTACCGCATGGCCACTCTGGCTCGCGCGCTGGGCATGAAGGTGATGATCGGCTGCATGACCGAAACCTCATGTGCCGTCAGCGCAGCAGCGCAGCTCGCTCCGCTGGCCGACTGGGTTGACCTCGACGGCAACCTACTGATTGCCAACGACCTCTTCGACGGAATGAAAATCGTCGATGGCCGGGTGACACTGACCTCCCTGCCCGGCATCGGCATCAAACCCATAACCGAAAAATAACATCTGCTCTATGACTAAGTCAATATATCTCGCCGGCGGATGCTTCTGGGGCACAGAGCATCTCTTTTCGCTCGTCGGCGGCGTGACATCCACCACCGTGGGCTACGCCAACTCCCTCATCCCCTCCCCCACTTATCAGCAGGTATGCACCGGACTGACCGGAGCTGCCGAAACCGTGCGCGTTGACTACGACCCCGACCGCATAGGCCTCTCCAACCTCCTTGACCTCTATTTCCGGAGCATCGACCCGACCTCGCTCAACCGCCAGGGGGGCGACCAAGGCACACAATACCGCACCGGCATCTACTGGACCGACCCTGCCGACCGCGAAACCATCGACGCCATGCTCGCCATGCTTCAGCGACGCCACTCCGAGCCTTTGGCCATTGAAAGCGGCGAGCTCCGCAACTTCTATCCCGCCGAAGATTACCATCAGCAATATCTCGACAAGAATCCCGGCGGCTACTGCCACGTCAACCCCGCCCTCTTCGACGAAGCCCGCCAAATGGGCCGCACCACAACCACTTCTTCTAAAATCGACAAGTCAGAACTGCGCCAACGCCTGACGCCCCTGCAATGGGAAGTGACCCAGTGCGGAGCCACCGAGCGACCGTTTGACAACGAATACGACCATGAATTCCGACCCGGAATCTACGTCGACATCACCGACGGCACNCCGCTCTTNGTCTCCACACGAAAATATGACTCCGGATGCGGATGGCCTGCCTTCACACGCCCCATCACTCCCGACTTGCTGACCGAACATCTCGACACCTCCTACGGCCGNCGNCGCACCGAAGTGCGCTCAGCCTCCAGCGGCGCCCATCTCGGCCATGTGTTCCCCGACGGCCCCGCCTCCGAGGGCGGCCTCCGCTACTGCATCAACTCCGCCGCCCTCCGCTTCATCCCCCAAGCCGAAATGGCCGCCGCCGGCTACGCCAACCTCCTCCCCCTCCTCGACAACTGACTCCAATNCAANTTNGCAAAATAAAAAAACGGTGCGCCACCCTGTTGATGGGGAGCGCACCGTTTGAGGTATTTATTGCTATTGGAAATCCTTAGCGGGGGGATTCGGCGATTACATCATGCCGCCCATGCCACCCATGCCGGGAGCGGGCATTGCGGGGGCGGGATTTTCTTCTTTCTTTTCGGCGATGACACATTCGGTGGTCAGGAACATGCCGGCAATAGAAGCGGCGTTTTCAAGAGCCACGCGGGTCACCTTGGCGGGGTCGATCACACCGGCTGCGAGCAGATTTTCATAGCGGTCGGTGCGGGCATTGTAGCCGAAGTCGGCAGTGCCTTCTTTCACTTTCTGAACCACCACTGCGCCTTCCACTCCGGCGTTGGCCACAATCTGGCGNAGGGGTTCTTCGATGGCACGTTTCACGATCAGAATACCGGTGGTTTCNTCGTCGTTGTCGCCCTTGATGCCTTCGAGTTTTTCAACGCAGCGGATATAAGCCACACCGCCACCGGGCACGATNCCTTCGGCGATGGCCGCACGGGTTGCGGANAGAGCGTCGTCGACGCGGTCTTTCTTTTCTTTCATTTCCACTTCGCTGGGAGCNCCCACATGGAGCACGGCCACACCGCCGGCCAGCTTNGCCAGACGTTCCTGAAGTTTTTCGCGGTCATAGTCGCTGGTGGTGTTTTCGATCTGCGACTTGATCTGGGCAACGCGCGATGCAATGGCTTCCTTAGAGCCGGCACCGTCAATGATNGTGGTGTTGTCTTTGGTCACTTCCACCTTGTCGGCGCGACCGAGCACGTCGATTGTGGCAGAGTCGAGACGCATGCCTTTTTCTTCGGAAATCACTGTACCACCGGTCAGCACGGCGATATCTTCGAGCATAGCCTTGCGGCGGTCGCCGAAGCCGGGAGCCTTAACGGCGCAGATTTTCAGAGATCCGCGCAGACGGTTCACCACGAGTGTGGCAAGAGCTTCCTGGTCGACATCCTCAGCGATGATCAGCAGCGGACGACCNCTCTGGGCGCTTGCTTCGAGAATGGGGAGAAGGTCTTTGAGGTTGGAGATTTTCTTGTCGTAGAGCAGGATNTAAGGCGAATCCATTTCACACTCCATCTTTTCGGCATTGGTCACGAAGTANGGAGAGATGTAGCCGCGGTCAAACTGCATACCTTCAACGGTGTCGACAGTGGTTTCAGTGCCTTTGGCTTCATCAACGGTGATGACACCTTCTTTTTTCACCTTCTTCATGGCTTCGGCGATAAGCGCACCGATAGCTTCATCGTTGTTGGCAGAAATGCGGGCCACATCTTCGATTTTCTTGAAATCGTCGCCGACTTCCTGCGACATGTCGCGGATGCCTTCAACCACGATTGCCACGGCNTTGTCGATACCGCGCTTGATATCCATNGGGTTGGCACCGGCGGCAACGTTTTTCAGACCAACGTTGATAATNGCCTGAGCAAGAACGGTTGCGGTGGTTGTGCCATCGCCGGCATCATCGCCGGTTTTTGATGCGACTTCCTTCACGAGCTGTGCGCCCATGTTCTGGAACGGATCTTCGAGTTCAACTTCGCGGGCCACACTGACACCATCTTTGGTGATGTGGGGTGCGCCGAATTTCTTCTCGATGATCACATTGCGGCCTTTCGGGCCGAGGGTAACTTTGACAGCGTCGGCAAGAGCGTCGACGCCTTTCTTGAGCTCTTCGCGAGCCTTGATTTCAAATTTAATTTCTTTTGCCATGATATATCTTTATAGCTGTTTTTTNNTATNTATATATTATATATGTGTGTCGCACCGATTATTCAGCAACGACGGCAAGCACATCGCTCTGTCGCATGATGAGATATTTCTCACCCTCGAATTCAATTTCCGTGCCGGCATATTTACCGAAAATAACGGTGTCGCCCTCTTTGAGCATCATTTCTTCATCCTTTGAGCCGGGACCTGCAGCCACGACCTTGCCTTTCAGAGGTTTTTCCTTTGCTGAATCGGGGATGATGATACCTGAAACGGTCACCTCCTCAGCTGCGCCGGGGAGAATGAGAACTCTGTCTGATAATGGTTTAATAGTCATAGGTTATGATTTTTTATGTTTGATTTTGATTATGATCTTTATGTGTCGATATTCATCAATGGCTATTAGCCAAAGTCGTGCCAAACCCCAATCGTGTCAGCCTCGGCTGACAAATTGGCACTGCGGGCGGCAACCCGTCATTTAGGCTGTCCACCAAAGATAACAATTTCTCAGGGGGAGGAGTTGCACCCGCTCCGCTACTTTTTTTGCCTCACTCAGGCAGCGCCGACTGAATGGCGGCCTGCGACTGCGCCATCAGCGCGGGCAGGTCGTGACCCTTCTCCGCATCAGGGAGAATCGGCTCGTGAATGGTCAGTTTGATATGGCCCCAATGTGGAATCTTCTTGAAACGCGGCATGATGTCAAACGCGCCGTCAATCGTAATCGGCACCACGGGGAGCTTAAATTCCTGAGCCAGCGTGAACGCCCCGCGCTTGAAGGCGCGCATCTTGCCGTTCCAGGTGCGGGCTCCCTCGGGAAACACCACGATAGACATGCCGCTGCCCAGCAGTCCCTCGGCGCGGTCCATGGTGTGGCGCAGGGCTCTCGGCGACGACTTGTCCACATAGATCTGGCGCGACTTCTCGCAGGCATAGCCAACGAGCGGAATGGTGCGCAGCTCGCTCTTCATCATCCACCGGAAGTCATGGTTCAGAAAGCCGTAGATGCTGAAAATATCGTAAGCTCCCTGATGGTTGGCCACAAAGACATAGCTCGTGCCCTTTGAGATATTCTCCCGACCGCGCACCGTCACTCTGACCAATGAGAGCCAGCACATCAACCGTCCCCACAGATGTCCGGGCCAATAGCCCCAGAACCGTCCGCCTCCGAGAGAGCAACCGGCAATGGTCAGCAACGCCGCCGGAACGGTCACCACAATCATTAGCGGAACCATCACAAAAATTTGATAAAGACGATAGAGAAAGAGCTTCATTGGCAGAATGTTAATAAACGGTTAGGAGAGCAAAATCACTGCGGCGTACGCCACACGGGGCAAACCCTCCGCAAAGATAACAAAATTTCTTCAATTAATTAAGAACTCGGAGAGCTCTGAATTCTCTGTGCACTCGGAGCACTCGGAGTTCTCTGAGTTCTCTGAGTTCTCCGAGACTCCCCTCCTCATTTTTTCTGCCAAAAATGCTCCTCAACTCAAAAAAAATTGTTACCTTTGCATGCAATAATATATCACAGCATTTACCGTATGTCATTTATTGCAGAAAAAGTCAAGATGGACGGCCTGACGTTCGACGACGTTCTACTGATTCCGGCCTACTCCGAAGTTCTCCCCCGCGAGGTCAATCTTTCCACTAAGTTTTCACGCAACATCACCCTCAACGTGCCCCTCGTTTCGGCTGCCATGGACACCGTGACCGAGGCTGCGCTCGCCATTGCCATTGCCCGCGAAGGCGGTATCGGCGTGATTCACAAAAACATGACCATCGAGGAGCAGGCTCGCCAGGTCCATGCTGTCAAGCGTGCCGAAAACGGCATGATCTATGATCCCGTCACCATCAAGCGCGGCAGCACAGTGGCCGACGCCCTCAAAATGATGGAAGAATATCACATCGGCGGCATTCCCGTGGTCGACGACAACCGCAAGCTCGTGGGCATCGTCACCAACCGCGACCTCCGCTTCGAACGCGACCTCACTCGCCCCATCGACGAAGTGATGACCTCCGAAGGCCTCGTCACCACAACCCAGAGCACCGACCTCGAAGAAGCTGCCCAGATTCTTCAGGAACACAAAATCGAAAAGCTCCCCGTGGTTGACTCCGACGGCTGCCTCATTGGCCTCGTCACCTATAAAGACATCACCAAAGCAAAAGACAAACCCAACGCATGCAAAGATGCCCGCGGACGTCTGCGCGTAGCTGCCGGCGTCGGCGTGACCGGCGACTCGATGCAGCGCGTCGACGCTCTCGTTGAGGCCGGAGTCGATGCAATCGTAATCGACACCGCCCACGGCCACTCCAAAGGCGTTATCAAAGTGCTCCGCGACGTAAAAGAAAAATATCCCCACATCGACGTGGTCGTTGGCAACATCGCCACCGGCGAAGCCGCCAAATTCCTCGTTGAAAATGGCGCCGACGGCGTCAAAGTGGGCATTGGCCCCGGCTCAATCTGCACCACCCGCGTCATTGCAGGCGTAGGCGTGCCCCAGCTCTCTGCCGTCTACGACGTTGCCAAAGCCCTCAAAGGCACCGGAGTGCCTCTGATTGCCGACGGCGGCATCCGCTACTCGGGCGACATCGTCAAGGCCCTCGCCGCAGGTGCCTACTGCGTGATGCTCGGCGGAATGCTCGCAGGCGTTGAAGAATCGCCCGGCGACACCATCATCTTCAACGGTCGTAAATACAAATCATATCGCGGCATGGGCTCGCTCGAAGCCATGGAAAAAGGCTCGAAAGACCGCTACTTCCAGGCCAACGAATCCGACGTCAAGAAACTCGTGCCCGAAGGCATCGCCGCCCGCGTGCCCTACAAAGGCAACCTCTATGAAGTTGTCTATCAGATGCTCGGCGGTCTCCGCTCCGGCATGGGCTACTGCGGCGCTCCCGACATCGAACGCCTCCATGAAGCCAAATTCACCCGNATCACCAACGCCGGCGTGGCCGAAAGCCANCCCCACGACGTGGCCATTACCTCCGAAGCGCCCAACTACAGCGCATCGCATCAGTAATCCGCGCCCCGGCGTCTGAAACCTCATAACTCAACACTTCGCTTAACGGATATATAATATATTGCCTGCGCAATACGTTATATATCCGTTAATTGCTTTTTCAATCAAAAACAGATGAAACACTCTTTACACCGTATCTTAATGCTCGCCGCAGCCGCCCCGCTGCTCGTAGCCGCCGCTGCTCAGATTGCTGACAACGAAACTCTTATGACCGTTGGCCGCCAGCAAGTCAAGGTGGGCGACTACAACCGTATGATTCAGAAAAACGCCGCCGCTGCCGCTGCCGACGAGTCGACCGACTCTCGCATCGACCGCTTCGCGCTCTATAAAATGAAAGTGCAGGCCGCNCGCGACGCCGGCCTCGACACCATCGAATCCCATCGCAAAGAGCTCGACAACTACCGCCGCGAACTCGCCGCACCCTATATGTTTGACCATCAGATGCGCGACAGCCTGGTGCAGGTGGCCTACGACCATATGGGCAAACTCGTCACCGTGTCACACCTCTGGCTCCAGCCCCGCTCCGAAGCCGAACTNGCATCAATGTCGGAGCTCGCCGACAGNGTGCGCCGCGCCGTTGANCAGGGTGCCGACTTCAACGAACTCATCAAGAAATACTCCACCGAGCAGGGTGCCGCACAGACCGGCGGCCGACTGACCATCATCGGCGGCATGACCCCCTACGAATTTGAAGACCGTGCATTCAACACCCCCATCGGGCAGCTCTCCCCCGTGTTCCGCTCCCGAATGGGCATCCACCTGCTGCGCCCCGAAGCCGTAGCCGCCAACCCCGGCGAAGTCAAGGCGCGNCACATCCTCAAGCGATTCCGCGACCCCAANATGGCCGACTCCGCCACAGTGCGCGCTTCCATCGACTCCATCGCNGCTCTCCTTGCCGCAGGCGCCGACTTCAAGACTCTNGCCTCAGCCGAAACCGAAGACCCCTCCGGACGCACCACCGCCGGCGACCTCCCCTGGTTCGGCCCCGGACGCATGGTGCCCGAATTTGAAAAAGCAGCCTTCGCACTCGCCGACGGCCAGCTCTCAGCTCCCGTGCGCACAGCCTATGGCTACCACATTATATTAAAGGAGGGTGCCCGCCCCATCGCTCCGCTCGACTCCGTGCGCAAAAATCTTGAAGAAGCAATTAGCCGCGACTCCCGCGCCTCGCAGATNCATGCCCGCGCCGCCCGTCGCTATGCCGCTGCCGAAGGCATCGTGCTCGACCGCGAAGCCGTCAAGAAAGCCGTTGGCATCGTTGGNCTTGCCAATCGTGCCGACTCCTCNATGATTCCCACATTCCAAGAAATCACCCTCTTCACAATCAACGGCAAGCCCCACACCGCCGACCGCGCTCTGGCCAACCTCATCGAAACCGGCCGACGCACCAGCGGCGCCTCCGCCCGCTCGGCCATCGACAACTATTTTCAGCGCATGGTTCAGGAACGAATGCTCGAAACCCTCCCCGAGCGCGAACCGGAATATGCCCGTCTGACCAACAGCTACGACGAAGACCTCCTCGTCTACGAAGTCAGCAACCGCGAAGTCTGGGACCGCGCCAACACCGACACCGAAGGCCTTGAAAAATATTTCCAAGCCCATCGCAAAGACTTCAGCTGGCAGCGCCCCCACTACATCGGCTGGGTGATTTCCGCCGAAAACGATTCGCTTGCCGATGCCGCCGTGGCCTATCTCNCCGAATTCCCCGCCGACACCAAAAACTACGGCCAGGAACTCCGCAAACGATTCACCAACAAGGTGAAAATCGACCAGGTCAACTCTGCCGCAGGCCAGTTCCCCATCATTGACTATGTGGCTTTCTCCGGCACCCTCCCCGCCCCCAACGGCCGCTGGACAGCCTTCCGCCCCTTCCGCGGCCAGGTCGTTGAGCAGCCCCGCTCGGCAGCCGACGTCAAAGGAGCAGCCGGCATGGCCTATCAAAAGCAACTCGAAGAGCAGTGGCTCAAGCAGTTGCGCAAACGNTATCCGGTCAAAATCAACAAAAAAGCAGCCAAGCAGCTCCGCTGATTCCACGCGCCGCCNAAGTCACGCTAATCACATTAGCACCGCTTTTATACTATTTTTGCAAATCAAAAGATAGTCAACTGAATAAAATTTCGTAATTTTGACCCGATAAACCAATTTTCAACAAAAACAGACTTCATCACCGTGACGAAAATAAAACTTGCCCTGTCGGCTCTCTTCGCCATAATTGCCCTCGCATCATCGGCTCAAAACAACATNGCCGAAGAAGTGGCATGGGTCGTTGGCGACCAGCCGATATGGAAATCGGACATCGAAGAGCANTACAACAACATGCAGTATGAAAAAGTCGACCTCCACGGCGACCCCTACTGCCTGATTCCCGAACAGATGGCCATTGAAAAGCTCTATCTCCANCAGGCCGATATCGACACCATCACCGTGCCCGACGCCTCCGTGATGTCTGAAGTCGATGCGCGCATCAACTTCTACATCTCCCAGCTCGGCTCACGCGAGAAAATGGAGCAATATTTCCGCAAATCAATGCCCGAGATGCGCGAACAGATGGTCGACATGGTGCGCAACTCCTACCGCGTGCGCAGCGTGCAGCAGAAACTGACCGAAAACGTCAAGGCCACACCCGCCGACGTGCGACGCTACTTCGACCGCCTNCCCTCCGACAGCATCCCCTTCGTGCCCATGCAGGTGCAGGTGCAGATTCTGACCCTCAACCCCGTCATTCCCCGTCAGGAAATCGAAGATGTCAAAGCCCGACTCCGCGACATGGCCGACAAAATCACCCGTGGCGAAAGCGAATTCTCAACCATGGCCATCCTCTATTCAGAAGACAAGGAGAGCGCACTGCGTGGCGGCGAAATCGGATTCATGGGCCGCGGCCACCTCGATCCCGAATATGCCGCTGTGGCCTTCAACCTCAACGACCCCAAGCGAGTGTCGAAAATCGTTGAAAGCCAATATGGCTACCACATCATCCAGCTCATCGAAAAGCGTGGCGACCGCATCAACACNCGCCACATCCTCCTTCGCCCCAAAGTGTCTGACAACGACCTCGTCGACGCAATCAACCGCCTCGACAGCGTGCGCACCGACATTGTCGACAACTCCAAATTCACCTTCGAGCAGGGCGTAGCCTACCTCTCGCAGGACAAAGACACCCGCAACAACCGCGGCATCATGGTCAACCAGCAAAACGGCACCCCCCTCTTCCAGATGTCGGAACTCCCCCAGGAAGTGGGCAAAATGGTCAACAACATGCAGGTGGGCGACATCTCCAAGCCCTTCATCATGATCGACCCCAAACTCAACCGCGAAGTTGTGGCAATCGTCAAACTCACCGACCGCATCCAGGGCCATCAGGCCAACATCTCCGACGACTATCAGCTCATCAAAAACATGTATGAGGAAGCGGAACGCGAAGCCATGCTCAAAAAATGGCTCGAAAAGAAAATCCAGGAAACCTACGTGCGCATCGAAGACGGCTGGCGCAACTGCGAGTTTGAACACTCCGGCTGGATCAAATCATCGCCCGCCGCAGCAAAATAATCACCCGTCGAGCAACCCCGGCCGTTGAATCCGATGAAATCNACATCCGCATCATCCACCCGCAGAAGCAGACACACCTTAGCCACGCGAGCCGCCGCTCTCGNGGCCTTGGCTTTATTGTGGATTCCCTCGCTCCTGGCCGTGGCCTCCGCGCAGAAACCCGACGCCACCGCCCGCGAGAAAAAAGCCGCCGAGCGNCGNATCCGGCCCTCCATCCCCTCGGCCAACCACGCGCAGCCCGACAAAGTGTTCCTTGAATACGCCGACCGCCTGAGCTACGTCGAAAATCCCCACCGATCTCCCCTCGACCAATATCAGCTCGTGCAGGGCAACGTCAAGCTCCGCAAAGGTGGAATGTTCATGTATTGCGACAGCGCCTACTTCTATGAAGTCACCAACTCGGTCGAAGCCTTCGGCAACGTGCGCATGGAGCAGGGCGACACCCTCTTCGTCTTTGCCGACTATCTCGACTACAGCGGCCTCGACCAGATGGCCATTCTCTACGCCGACGCCGGCAAAAAAGTGCGCCTGCGCAACCGCGACGTCACTCTGACCACCGACATCTTCAACTACGACATGGAAGCCGGCATAGGCTTCTACGACGTGGGCGGCGAACTGACCGACAAACAAAACCGCCTGACCTCGCGCCGTGGCGAATACAACACCCACACCAAGCAATCATTCTTCAACGACGACGTCCACCTGGTTTCACGCTCCGAAAACGACGTGCTGACCATCAACACCGACGCCCTCGAATACAACACCTACACCCGCATCGCCGAGCTCGTCAGCCCCAGCGAAATCATCAACAAAGACGGCACCATCTTCACCTCATCAGGTCGCTACAACACCGTCACCAATATCGCCGACCTCTACGAACGATCCACCGTGGTCACCAACAAAGGCAACACCCTGACAGGCGACACCCTCGTCTACAACCGCAACACCCAGCGCGGATGGGCCTACGGCAACATGGTGCTCGTCGACACAACCCGCAAAACAACCCTCTCCGGCAACTACGGCTTCTACGACGAAGTCCGCGACAGCGCATTCGTCACCGGACGCGCACTGGTCAAAGAATACTCCCGCAGCGACACACTCTATCTCCACGGCGACTCTATCGAAGCCTATGTCGACCTCGCCGACTCCACAAAAGTCACCAACGCCTACCATCGCGTCCGCTTCTATCGCACCGACATCCAGGGCCTTTGCGACTCCCTCTCGCTGACCGAGCGCGACTCCATGATGTGGATGTATCGCAGCCCCGTCATCTGGAACGGCGAACGCCAGGTCTCAGGAAATCAGATCAACGTCCACATGGCCGACTCCACAGTCGACTGGGCCCGTCTGCCCCGCACAGGCGTCCTGGCCGAACACATCGCCGAAGACTGCTACAATCAGCTCTCAGGCAACGACATGACCGTGTGGATGGCCGACTCCACCGTGCGCCGGCTCTACACCGAAGGCAATGTTGAAGTCATCGTATTCCCGATGGAATCCGATTCGACCTACAATAAATTCGCCCACGTCGAATCATCCTACATGGACTCCTACTTCTCCGACAATCAAGTAGAAACCATCCACTTCTGGCCCGAAACCACCTCAAAAATCACACCCCTTTATCTGGCCAAGCGCAACTCCTACTTCCTGCCGAAATTCGTATGGCTCGAAGACCTCCGACCCTACGCATGGTTCGANGTGTTCAATGTGCCCGACGGCATGGAGCAACTCCTGAAAGACGCGCCCCCGATCGAGCAGGGCCCCGCAGGACCCGGCGGACCCAATCAAGAAAACGCACAACCCAACCCCAACGCTCCCGCCGACCGCACACTTCCGGCCGCCGACGGCTCCCTCATCCCCGAGCCCGACGGCAGCCTGCTCCCNGGCGATGAAAACCGCATTCCCGGCGACGCAAACCGCTCCTCCGAGCCCACCCGCATCAGCCTTCCCGGCTCGAAAGGATCCAGCCCCGCCACACCACTGAAAGGAGCTCCCACCGACGCGAAGCCCCTAAAATCGCGCCCCACTCTCCCCCGACAATCCTAAGAGTGAGTTTAAATTCAAACACACTCTAAAATTTCGGNGTTATGCCAATGAAAAACTCAAAATTAATTCCCGGCATCGGACGCGACAACACCGAAAGATAATCCTCATCAAAAAGATTGTTCACCGCCAGCTTCAGCTGCAGGTCAGCAACTTTCAGCGTCAGTTTCTTCTCCAGCGAAACATTGCTCATGAAATATTGCGGGAGATGCCCCGTGATAGTATAGTCATTGCTCGACATCGTGTAACGCTCCGAATAGTAAGCCCACTTGTAGAGAAAACTCCATGAGCGCCAGGTCAGTCGCCCCGTCAGCGATGCCGAATGGCGAGGCACATAGGGCAATTGCTTTCCCACAGAGCGGTCGGCCGGCGACATCTTCTCCCCGACATTGATCGACGGCGTCCAGGAATAAGATCCGTTGACGTCAAACACCCAGTCCNTTATTGGTTCAAAAGCCACATTCAATCGTCCCTCGATGCCATAGGCATGCACTCGCTTGACATTGCGCGGCGAAAAGAAGCCCTTGGTCGTCGGCAGCCAGATAATCCAATCATCTATCCGGCTGTCAAACCACGTCACGCTGCCTCCGGCCGACACCGGGAATGGTCGGNTCCANCCAATGTCGAACGACGCACCGGCATCATAGGTCCAGCCGCTCTCATTCTTCAAGTCGGGATTGCCGCCCGGCAAAAAATACAGGTCGTTGAGCGTCGGAAATTTATGATTTCTCGAGACCGAGCTTTTCAACATCACATTGCCTCGCCGCGACACAAGTCCGTCGACAAACAGTGCNGGAATCACCGGCGCAACTCTGTCGCCAAACATTTCCTGCCTGACCACCGCCGANACCCCAAGTCGCTCCAAAGGCTGCCATTTCGCCGATGCCGAAGCCGACAGCTCGATGCGCCCCTGGTCATAACCGACAATCGCCTTATCGCCATCCTGAAGAATGATATTGCGATCCTGCGAGCGCACAAAATGTTGGTGTGCCGACACTCCGGCGGTGAAAAACCACTTTTCAGCGGGTGNNAACTCACCCTCGGCCTGACCGTAGAANGTGTTGACCCGGCTTCGCGAGCGCGTCATCGATGCCATATTGCCCTCGGCCACCTCACGCTTGTAGTCATAAGCCATCCAAGTGTGGATATATCCGCCTCGAAGACCCAGCTTCCATTTGCGGCGATTGTGGTCCCAGTTGACAACGGCACGCAGCGTCTGCTCCCGCTGACGATTTTCAAAATCGCGCTCCTCGCCGTAGTCGGTGGTCAGCATCGGAAGCTCGCGATTTGAGTTGACATACCAGAGGTTGAGCCCCAGCCGGTCGCGCTGACTGATGCGATAGCTCACCTCCTGCAACGCATGAAAATCTTTATATGACCCGCTGCGGTTGCGCTCCGTCGGATGATACTGACCGATGATGTTCTTGTCATCATCATATATGTTGACCTTCTTGTCGCGGTTGACATAGCGATAGTCATTGGGCGACGAGCTGTAGACAACGCGCGTCGACACTGACCACCGCCGACTTCCGTAGGTGATTCGTGCAAACTCATCGAATGTCTTGAACGACCCTATGCCCTGAACATATTGCAGATGCAGCCCCGAATCGACATCGGCCACCGTGGCCAGTTTGACAAGGCCTCCCAATCCGCCTCCCGTCTCATTGACCGAGGAAGTGCCATGGAGTAGCGACGCCTTGTCAATGAAATATGACGGAATAGTTGAAAAATCAGTCATGCCAAGCATCGGGTTGTTGATTCGCATGCCGTTCCAGGTCACTTGTGTGTGGCTCGGCGAGGTGCCTCGGAAGGCCACAGTCGACAACGTGGCGCGACCGTAGCTTTTCACGAACACCGATGAGTTGAATGTCAACACATCCGCCATCGACAGTGCAACAGTCTCTTTCAGCGCCAGCGAGTCAAATTCTGTTTTCTGCACTCCGATATCTTTCATCGGCCTGTTACCCCAGACAACAACCTCACGCAGACTCTTCATTCGCTCCGAGCTTTGGCCGGTTGCCGCCATGCCTGCTCCGGCAACCAAGACAACTGCCGCGACCAGCCTTTTTACCACTACATATTTCATATTCATTTCCAGCAAAATGCGCCGGGAATCACCCCGACATAAAATTCATCGATCAGTTCTCCGTCGGCCCGATAGCGATAGATCATGCCTTGCTGCTGATAGTCGATGGCGTCAGCCACATACACCTCGCCATTGAGCGGATTGACCGTCAGACCATAATACTTCGTGTCGCGATACGCCAGAAACGGACGCACCGGCACCCTCTCATCGGTCACCGCCATGCGCCAGATGTCGTTATTAATCCAATAGAGCGTGTCGCGAGTGCCATTGAGCTGCACTTCGCTCGGCCAGTCACCCTTCTTGAAGCGAAATTGCTTTTCAATGGTGAAAGTCGCAGCATCGATGCAGTAGAGCGAGGGCGCCTCATAGCCATAAGGACTCCCTTCGTAGCCTCCGTCGGTCACCGTCCACATCTTGTTATAGCGGTCCATCACGAGCGAAGTCGGCTGAATACCCACTGTCAGCTCATCGACCACCTCATCCGTTTCGGTGTCAATCTTGATGATGCGGTTCTGATAGCTCCAGCAGTTGCAATAGACATATTTGCCATATTGCACCATCTGCTCCGTCGAGCCGCTCTCCATCGTCATATCCGGCACCCGGATATACCCGGTGATTTCATATTTCTTCGGATTGACAATGAAGATTCTGTTGTCCCAGAGCTGTGTGACATAAGCCTTCTCATCGCTCAAAAAGTGGATATAGCGCGGAGAAGTCAGATTCTCTATTCGCCCCACTTCTTTAAATGTGTTCAGGTCAATGGCAAAGATTACGTGGGAATTGTTCACCACAATCCACCCCTTGTTGTCATAAATGCTCATCGACTGAGCCACGTCTCCGAGTTTCATCCCGTTGGCACGGAAAAACACTTCATTCTCCACGGTGTTAGTCGACGGGTCGTAATACGACAGCGAAGCGTTGCCATACTGAAAGTTTCCCTCATTGGTGATAAACAATCCGTGGCCGGAGCTCACAAATTCCTCCGGCTGCCCGTAATTCCATTCCATGCAGCCCGTCAGGGCCACATGAAACAGAACGACAGAAAAGATATACTTGTAAATTTTATTGCGGGTCATTATTTCGACAAATGAAGGTCTTCAACATCAAACACTTCGGTCGAAACCTCGCCAAGCCAGCCTGCTTTTGAGTTCACTCCGGTCTGTATCTTGACGAAATCGACATATTCGAGCTTAATAGCCTGACGGTTGGGGAGCATGGCGTTTTCAATCAGGAATCCGTTGCGCTGACCGTCGCCGGTCACGGCATCGGAGCCGGTCAGATTATCGCCGCCCATATTGTCGGCATAACCCCAGGAGTATGCGCTGTTGTCCCACATTCCGGTCGACGGATCCTGCGTAGTGCGAGCCTCCAGACAGGTTCCGCGCAGCGTATAGCTGTCGGCCTCAATCCATGCCGGATAGTAATAGTCCTGCTGATGGAATGCCGCAAGATAGTCAATAGTTCCGCTGACACCGTAATTGTCGGTCCACTGCACATTCATCTTCGGACCCGACGGACGGTAGTAGGTCACGGCATAATCACTCCGGGTCGATGCCACCGAAGTCTCGCTGCCTCGGAGCTCATACCATTCATCGTCGGGCAGGCCGTTGCCATTGACATCCTGCATCACATAGACGATGCCCGGCTCATTGGAACCTCCGGCACCGGTCGCAGCGTTCAGAAATGCGTTTGCCATCACGGCGAAATCATAGTCGCCGTCAACGCGCTGGATGCTGTGGTCAAACCCTACTATGATGTAACCGCCGAAGCCGCCGAGCGAAACATATTTCTGCTCTTCCAATCGCCGGCGAGCCCATGAGTTGGCTGCTTCGGGAGTGGTTTCGTTGCCGGTCATACCGCCGGTTTTTGTCTCGCCGATAAACTGTCCGGGTGCGGGCACCCATTCAAACACATTGACGCANCGGGCCGAACTTGAGGCCGAGGGCTTGCGGTTGCGTTGCTGCTCGGTGACGTCGACACACACCACCTTGACCGAGGCCGAAGCAGAGCCGTTGACAGTGATGCCCACGATATATTCGCCCGCCTTATCGGGAGTGAAAAGGAATGTCAGCTCGGAGCAGTCGGCTCGCACGCCGTTAACACTCCACACAATGTCAGTCACCTCAAGATTCTCGACCAACGGAGTCAGACACACCGGGCGTCCGGCAAAGGTGTAGCGCGTGGTNGAAGTCTGAAAATATGACGGAGTGGGAAAAGTCAACTCATAGGGTAGCGACTCCACGACAGTGATTGTAAATTCGCGCCGGTCGCTGCCGTCAGTGTTCGAGGCCTCGATTTCAACCAGGTAGTCACCCGTCGCCGAAGCACTGAAAATGTATGTCGGCTCAGTTGCCACCTCGTGTCCATCAATGCTGATGGTGCAGGCAAATCCTTCGAGAGTGGAATTGCTGATTTCGGGCGCTATGACATAATCCGTTCCGAGCGCAACCATCACGTTGTCGCCTGCAATCGGAAGCGAAATGACCGGTGTGCCGTTTTCAACCACATCCACTCTGATTTCCGCCCGGGCACTCCCGGCATCATTGGTCACGGTCAGCATCAGATAATAGCTGCCTGTTTCTTCCCATTGCCATGTCAGGGTAGGAGTGGTGGCTATAACCTCTCCGTCAAATTCCCAGCTATAGTCGGCTCCGAGATTATGGCTGTAGTCAGGCGCGATGGTCAGCGGGCGACCTGCGCGGGCGGTGTACACGCCGCCACTCTCGCCGAAGTCAATCGACGGCGCCACATCGGCCGTGATAACATCCTCGCGATTACACGATGAAAGCACCACTCCGGCCCCGAGGGCCGAAGCGATGCAGAGTAAAAAGAATGAAAAGAGTGTTTTCTTCATTTGACAGCAGAATTAGAGTGTGTTTACTTTTAAATGATTTTAGCACAAAGAGAGATTTTGGAGTGATTTTTCAAAATTGAAGAAGGAGCAATGCGGGCATTGCGACTGATGAAAGTTTGAAAAAGCGCCCAAAAGATCCTTTGTGATGAAATCAAAAATTATATTTCACACTCTTCATTTATTAATTTGGTTTAAAAGTAAACACACTCTTAGAACCGCACGGCCACGTCATCATAGGCAAAATATGCCGGCTGACTGAAGCCATAGCCATTGTCGCTCGAACCGGTGATATTGAACTCAACCTTGGCCACCTTGCCCAGCGACGTAAGATCCCATTTTGTCCAGTCCATGACAATGTTCTCCGGGCCGTTGCAGGTATAGAATGTCACCTCTCCGGTCTTTGCTCCCGACTTGTCGTAGCCGATGGCAAGGAGCTTCACCCAGTCGTCGGGACCGATGTTTGCAGTCAGGCCGTTGCCCGATATATAGCAGTTCATCGCATAGGTGGAGTTCATGATATAGAGATGGTCGATGATGCGTTCTGCTCCGTCGCCGAACTCCAGAGCGGGCAGAGCTTCCTTGGTGCCGTAGGGCGAATCGTCGATATAGCCGAAGTGCATTGCAAAATTGGCCGATCCGTTATGTCCTGAGGCGGCATAGACCGAAAGCTGATGAGAGAAATCTCCGTTGCTCAGGTCCATGTCGTAGAAGTTGGAGATGGCATGTCCACCGCTCCAATAGCAATACATTCCGTAGGCCGGCGGCATGGTGTGGCGGAGCTCGGTATTCTTTTCATCATACCATTGATAGGGCGCATCCATGCCGTAGCCCGAGTCGCCGTAGAGCATCGGGCCGCCATACTGACGTTCGTCAATCAGGTCGCTCCAGGTCGAAATNGACTTGTTGCAATAGCTCAGAGTGAAGGGTGTGAATTTTGCGTCGGCATCCTCGAAAGTCAGCACACGCAGCTCATAGGTGGCCACCTCGATTTTCACAATCATGCTGCGGCCGGCTGTCGACACCACCACGATTGACACCGCGCCCTCCTGCTCGGCATAAGTGTTGGCCTCGGCAGGGGAAGTGATTTTCAGTGTCTTGCCGTCAAACTCAACGCGCCATCCGTCAGGTTTCTGAATCGTATAGTCGGCAATATTGGCCGTGGTGACGGCGAAAGTTGCCGATTCGCCGTTGCGAATCACCTGCACTCCGTCGCAATCCTTCACTGCAAAAAGAGGAGCTTCCGAATCGAAGCGGGGCACACTCAGTTCTGTGCCGTCGGCAAGCACGAATTTCACACACGACGGGTCGGTGGTGTCTACTGTCTCAAACATCGAATCGCCCGATGTGCCTGCTGCCACAACTCCGGTCGAAGTCCAGGTCAATCCGTCATCGGTCGAGATTTCCCATTCGCCGGTCTGCTCGTTGATTCTCATTTTGGGGGCCACTCCGTCAGCGCCGTTCGCCTTCACACGCTCGCCGTCAACCGTCAGCCACTGGCCGTCGATTTTCCAATAATAGTAGCCATCGCTGTCTTTGGCAACGGTGATTTCGGGGGCATCCACGCCATCGCGTCCGTTGGTGATGGTGGCCGTCTCGCCATTCGAGAATTTAATCACATAGCCTTCGGCAGTCGGGGTGACTTCGGTCACGGTCACATTGTTGCGAAGGGCTTCCACAATAGTCTGCAACGCCGAAAGATTTCCATTGACTCCGCTGACGGCCGCTTCGAGCGCATCGACGCGGTCTTTCACATCGTCGACCGCTGTCCACAGGTCGGAATCATCATAACTGCAAGAAGTCGGCCCGGCAAGCAACAAGGCTGCAACGGCCATCGTAAAGATTTTTTTCATTTTGTCGGTTTATTAAAATTGATGTAAGCATACAAAAATACTCCCGTTTGCACTTTCATCTTTTCGTGCCTCCGGGAGTTAAACCTTATTATAATAATGTGTATGTATGCCCGACATCAATTCGCCGGTCAGCATCCGCCGACGTTAGCGACTCATCTCTTGCATCTCTTATCAAAAGTCAGGTTCCGACCGAAGCCCATAGTCCCGCAGGCACAATCCGAATTATGTTGGGGTGCAGTGGCAGGTCTTCTGACTTATCCCTCGGCATTTTCGCGCCTTCTCAGAGCCGGCGGCCCCAATGGCATGATGCGAAAAGCTTCTGCGGGAATTACAGCAGCGGGTACTGTCCCGGATTCTCACCGGGTTCCCTATTAGACCCTGAATGAACAGGTTCTTGTCTCCCGTCCGCTCTCGGACTGCGGAAACACCATTGCATCGGCAAATTTAGTAATTTATTCCGAATCACCAAAAAAAAGATGTTATCAACAAGTTTTCAACACTTATCAACACCCTGTTTAAACTGAAGTTTGCGCGAGCGCCCCGCGTGTTGTAACTTTGCATTTGCAAAACCCTCCTCTGTTTTTTTAAAGCAAACACACTCTAATGTCAGATATCATCCGTCTTCTTCCCGATTCAGTTGCCAACCAGATTGCTGCCGGCGAGGTCATCCAACGACCCGCTTCGGTGGTCAAGGAACTGGTTGAAAACGCCATTGACGCCGGAGCAACCGCCGTGGAAGTAATCATCCGCGACGCCGGCCGAACGCTGATTCAGGTCGTTGACAATGGCTGCGGAATGACGGAGACCGACGCGCGCATGGCCTTCGAGCGTCATGCCACATCGAAAATCCAACAGGCCGACGACCTATTCTCGCTCCACACCATGGGCTTCCGCGGCGAAGCCCTCGCCTCGATTTGCGCCGTGGCTCAGGTTGAACTCCGCACCCGCACCGCCGACTCCGAAGTGGGCTGCCGCCTTGTCATCAACGGTTCCCGCGTCGAAACTCAGGAACCCGCCGCATGCGCCAAAGGCAGCAACATGATGGTCAAAAACCTCTTCTTCAACGTGCCCGCACGCCGCAAATTCCTCAAAAAAGATGCCGTTGAATTTTCCAACATCTCCCGCGAGTTTGAGCGAATGGCTCTGGTAAACCCCGGCGTCGACCTGACCCTGGTCCACAACGACACCATTGTCCACAACCTNCTGCGCGGCTCCTTCAAGCAGCGCATCTCCGACCTCTTCGGCAAGTCCGTGGAGCGCCAGCTCGTGCCGGTGGCCACCTCCACGTCAATCGTCAAAATCGACGGCTTCGTNGGCCTCCCCGACCATGCCCGNCGCCGCAACGCTCTGCAATATCTGACGGTCAACGGNCGCCACATGCGCCACCCCTATTTCCACAAGGCNATCATGCAGGTCTACGAACCCCTCATCCCGGCCGACCAGCAGCCCAACTATTTCCTCAACTTCACCGTCGACCCCGCGACCATCGACGTCAACATCCACCCCACCAAAAACGAAATCAAGTTTGAAAACGAGGCCCCCATATGGCAGATTCTGACTGCCGCCGTGCGCGAATCGCTCGGCAGATTCAACGCCATGCCGAGCATCGACTTCGACACCGACGACTCCATCGACATCCCCGTTTTCAACCCCAATGCCGACGGCGACCACGACGTCAAAATCGACACCACATACAACCCCTTCGATCAGCCCGCCTTCGACCCCGGATTCTCCTCTGCCCCGCCCCGCTCTTCNGGCGGAGCCGCAGGCACNCCCTCCATGCGGACCACCGGCATGGCCGACGACTGGCAGAAGCTCTACGAAGGATTCATGGGCGGCGCACCCTCGCAGGAACGCCACATCGACCTCCCCGCCNACGCTTCCTCCTTTGTCGAATCTGAAATCACACTCCCCCTGCCCGACGAATTGGCCGATGCCTCCGACGCAGCTCTCCTCGCATCTCCCGACTCCGAGCCGCCCACGTCAATCCAGATCGGCAGCCGCTATCTGCTGACCCCCGCCAAATCCGGACTGATGGTCATCGACCAACACCGCGCCCACGTCAAAGTGCTCTTCGAACGCTTCCGCGCCACGCTCCTCTCCGGCTCAATCGGCGTGCAGCAGGTCCTCTTCCCCGAAGTGCTCCGTCTGTCAGCCGCCCAGTCCGACCTCCTGCAATCCATTCAGGAGCGCATCCACGAAATGGGCTTCGAACTCTCATTTCTCGGCGACAACGCATGGGCCGTGTCAGCCGTCCCCGCAATGACAGGCGACACCAACCCCTCCGAAATCATCCTCAACATCATCGAGGATGCCGCATCCGACATCGACGCCGGCACCGCCGTCATTGCCGAGCGCGTGGCCCTCTCAATGGCCCGCAGCGCAGCCATCACCGCCGGACGCGCCCTCTCCGCCGAAGAGCGCAACCGACTCATCGGCGACCTCCTCCAGCTCCCCTCACCCAACTTCACCCCCGACGGGCTCCCAATCATTAAAATGCTTTCCGACGAAGATCTCTCAAGATTATTTTGACTCTTCGCCAAAAAATCCCTATATTTGCAACTGAAATGTCTATAATTGAACACATACAATATCTCGTAACGCGCCACGACTGCGTAGTCATGGCCGGACTCGGTGCGCTCGTAGCCCAGCGCGAACCGGCAAAATTCTCTGCCGACGGCCGCATGCTCCTCCCCCCGCGCCGCAGCCTCGTATTCAACAACGCGCTCACCCACGACGACGGCCTCCTTGCCGGCTCCGTGGCCCGTCGCAACGGCATTTCATTCCAATCAGCCCGAGCCGAAGTCACCCGCCAGATTGAACTCCTTCGCTCCCGCATGGCTGCCGAAGGCTCCGTTGAGCTTCCCCGCATCGGCTCCCTTTCGCTCAGCGCCGAAGGCCTCATCGACTTCAAGCCCGAAGCCGTAGCCCCCATTGTCAACGCTTTCTACAGCGCACTCCCCTCGCTCCGACTCTCAACTGCCGACGCTGCTGCTGATGACGCCGACACCTTCGAACCCACAATTCTCGAAGTCGACACCACCCTCGGCCGTCGCATCGCCGCCAAGCTGCTCAAAGCCGGAAAATATGCTGCCGTCGTGGCCATGATTTTCGCCGCCGGAGCCGCGCTGACCACCCCCGTGCTTCTCGACCGCCCTGCCGACCGCGCCGCACTCTCCCTCCCCGCCGTCACCCCGGCCAAGAAAGCCACCCTGCCCGCCGCACTCACCGTGGCCATGCAGCCCCAAGCCAACTTCGGCCCCGAAGCAAAAGAACCATCAGAAAACTCCGAGTCCTCCGAGATCTCCGATCAACTCCGAGCTCTCCGATAACTCCACCCCCTCCGCCCCCAAAGGCCTCGTAAAAGTAAGCGACTACAAAGGCTCCGACCCCGCCGACAGCTTCCGCTGCTTCGTCATCGTCGGTTCCTGCAACACCGAAGCCGAAGCCCGTCGCTTCATTGCCCGCAAAGGCAGCGACGCCGACCTCCGCATCCTCAACGCCGATGGCCGCTTCCGCATCTACTCCGCCATGTCCAACAACCCCGAAGCCGCCAACACCTTCAAATCAACCGACCCCACCATCCGCGCCCAATTCCCCGACGCCTGGGTCTACTCCCGCTAATCCNNCCNCCAAATAAAAGCATAAAAAAAGAGTGTCAAAAATTTGACACTCTTTTTTTATTTTATACTGCAAGCCGGTTTGTCGAAGGTGAGTCAGACAAACCGGCTGTTTGTCTTCGGGTGGTCCGATCAATACTCCTGCCAGGGAGTGATGGCAATCTCAGGCGTAGAAAGGAACGCCTTCACATAAGCCACCGCCAGGCGGGCATTGGTCAGCAAAGGAATATTGTGGTCAACCGTCCAGCGGCGGATGCGGTAACCATTGGTCAGCTCGCGCTTGGTGTGGTTTTTCGGAATGTTGATAACCAGATCAACTTCGCCCGAAGAAATCACGTCNAGCACACCGGGAGCGTCGCCCTCCTCGTCGGGCCAGTTGACGCGAGTTGCCTCCACATCGTTGTCGTTGAGGAAACGGGCTGTGCCGGCTGTGGCATAAATCTTATAGCCACCTTCGGAGAGCAGGCGGCAGGCATCGAGCAGGTCAACCTTGCCGCGAACGTCGCCNGAGCTCACGAGCACTGCACCCTTGGGCACATGGTGGCCAACGGAAATCATAGCATTGAGCAGAGCCTCATCGAANGTGCGACCCAGACAGCCCACTTCGCCGGTCGACGACATATCGACGCCGAGCACCGGGTCAGCCTTGTGCAGACGAGAGAAGGAGAACTGCGAAGCCTTCACGCCAACGTAGTCAATGTCGAACGTCGAAGTATCAACCGGTTCAATCTGCTCGCCGAGCATGATGCGGGTAGCGGTTTCGATAAAGTTCTTTTTCAGCACCTTGCTGACGAAGGGGAACGAACGCGAAGCGCGGAGGTTACATTCAATCACTTTCACGTCATTGTCCTTGGCCAGATACTGGATGTTGAACGGACCGGAGATGTTAAGCTCCTTGGCGATGCGCGCACTGATGCGCTTGATGCGACGCGCGGTGGCCATATAGATTTTCTGAGCGGGGAACACGAGGGTTGCGTCGCCGGAGTGAACGCCGGCAAACTCAACATGCTCAGAGATAGCATATTCAATAATTTTACCGTTGCGGGCCACGGCGTCAAACTCAATCTCCTTGGCATTCTGGAGGAATTCGGTCACAACAACCGGAAACTCCTTTGACACCTTGGCGGCCTGACCCAGGAAGCGGTGCATCTGCTCATGGTCGTAGCACACATTCATTGCCGCACCCGAAAGCACATAGCTCGGACGGATCAGCACCGGGAAGCCCACTTCATGCACGAATTCATCGATTTCAGCCTCAGTGGTCAGTTCTTTCCAGCGCGGCTGATCGATGCCGAGCTGATCGAGCATAGCCGAGAATTTGTGGCGGTTTTCAGCGCGGTCAATCGACACGGGCGATGTGCCGAGCACGGGCACATGGCGACGATAGAGCTTCATGGCCAGGTTGTTGGGAATCTGACCGCCAACGCTGACAATCACACCGCGAGGCGATTCGAGATCAATGATATCCATCACGCGCTCAAACGACAGCTCGTCGAAATAGAGGCGGTCACACATATCATAGTCGGTCGACACGGTTTCAGGATTGTAGTTGATCATAATCGAGCGATAGCCCAGCTTGCGGCAAGTCTGAGCCGCGTTGACCGAACACCAGTCAAACTCAACCGACGAGCCGATGCGATAGGCTCCCGAACCGAGCACAACGATGTTGTTGCCGGCATTCATATCATAGGGAATCGAATGTTCGTCGGCGCCGTAAGTGACATAAAGATAGTTGGTCAGCTCGGGATATTCCGAAGCAACGGTGTTGATGCGGCGCACCTTGGGTGTCACGTCNAGNGCCTTGCGGCGGTCGCGCACTGCAAGCACATCNGCCTCCATGTTGCCGGTGGGGTTTTCAACNAGGCGGGCAATCTGGAAGTCGGAGAAGCCGAGCACCTTGGCTTTGTGGAGCGTTTCGCGGTCGAGGTCGGCAACCTTTTTGAATGTGGCCAGATGGGCGGCATATTCAACGATGTTGTTCAGACGTTCGATAAACCAGCGGTCAATCTTGGTCAGCTCAACGATGCGGTCAATCGTGTAGCCCTGCTCAAGAGCCTGAGCGATGGCGAAGATGCGGAGGTCGGTCGGATTGGCGAGAGCTTCGTCGAGATTGTCGAACTGTAAGTCGCTGTTGCCAACGAAACCATGCATGCCCTGACCGATCATGCGCAGACCCTTCTGAATGATTTCCTCAAAAGATTTGCCAATCGACATGATTTCGCCCACCGACTTCATCGACGAACCGATTTCGCGGTCAACACCAACGAATTTCGTCAAGTCCCAGCGGGGAATCTTCACGATCATATAGTCAACCGACGGAGCCACATATGCCGAGTTGGCAGTGTTCATCTCGCCGATCTGGTCGAGCGTATAGCCCAGCGCGAGCTTGGCGGCGACGAAAGCCAGAGGATAGCCTGAAGCCTTCGATGCGAGCGCCGACGAGCGGCTCAGGCGCGCGTTGATTTCAATGATTCGATAGTCATTTGTTTCAGCGTTGAAAGCATACTGGATGTTACATTCGCCAACGATGCCGATGTGGCGCACAACCTGGCGGGCAATATCCTCAAGCATCGAAATCTGCTCGCGGCTCAGCGACACGATGGGAGCCACGACGATAGATTCGCCGGTGTGGATGCCCAGCGGGTCGAAGTTCTCCATCGGCACAACGGTGAAGCAATGATCGTTGGCATCGCGAATCACCTCAAACTCGATTTCCTTCCAGCCCTTGAGCGACTCTTCCACGAGAATCTGCGAAGCATAAGTCAGCGCGCTTTCGCAGTGGCGCTTGAACTCTTCGTCGTTATTGCAGATACCCGAGCCCAGACCGCCCAGCGCATAGGCCGAACGCACCATCACCGGATAGCCGATGCGATGGGCCACTTCGAGAGCATCTTCAAGATTCTCAACAGCCTGCGACACCGGAGTCTTCGCTTCGATTTCGCTCAGTTTCTTTACAAAAAGGTCTCGGTCTTCAGTGATCATAATAGCTTCCACTGATGTGCCGAGAACCTTCACGCCATATTTATCAAGAGTTCCGTTGAGATAAAGCTCCGTACCGCAATTCAATGCAGTCTGGCCGCCGAACGCCAGCAAAATTCCATCGGGGTTTTCCTTCTTGATGACCTCCTCAACAAAATGCGGAGTGATAGGGAGGAAATAAACCTTATCGGCCACACCTTCCGACGTCTGGATCGTGGCGATATTCGGATTGATTAATACCGTGGAGATGCCTTCTTCGCGCATCGCCTTGAGGGCCTGGGAACCTGAGTAGTCAAACTCGCCGGCTTGACCGATTTTCAGGGCTCCGGAGCCAAGCAACAGAACCTTTTTCATTGTGTTACAATATTTGTTGTGTAATGACTCTGCAAAGTTAACAATTTTTTCCGAAATTCACCCCAATCCCCCACCTCCATTCTTTATTCTCTAAACTCTAATCTCTAAACTCTGTCCTCTATCAAGTGTTCCACGAGTTCCTGCCCGGAGAGCGAAGCGAGTCCCCGCGAGTTCAGTTTCAAGCAAACCGGAAAAAACAAAAAAGTTCCGTGTCGTTCCGCTCCGTTCCGTATTTGAGGCGCAAGCCGACAAAAAAAGTTCCGTAGGCTTTCAAATCCCTAAGTTCCAAAAACCTAAACAAAAAAGCCGCGCCCAAACCGGGAGCGGCTTTCTATCTAAAATTTTCAACTTAATGATAATTAAATCCCGCAAAAATCAGCCCAAACAGCGCTATCGCAAGCAAAATAGCCAGACCCAGAATCACCAGGCCAATAATATTGACAATCTTGGCCACGCGAGCCGAAGACTCGGCGCCGGCATAATCACATTGCTCATATCGGTTTTTGGCCTGTGCCGAAAAGATGATTCCAACAATGCCGAGAATAGTTGAAATCCAGCCGAAAAGCAACCCCATGACGGTATTGAAAATCGACCATCCCATCCAGTTGTATGGACGGCGAGCCGGATCCGGGCCATAAGGATTGAAGCCGGGCACACCCATATTAGATGCCGTGCCGCCGAGCGGTCGGGTACGTGGACCATAGCCCGGACCCGATCCGGGGGCAGAATCGAGCGGTGGCGGCGTGTCACCGGGGGTGATAAACAGCCACGACAGGTCAGCCACCTGCGAGGCAGGGGCCCAATCAGTCATCGATTCACACCACACCGGAGTTTCTGCCGAAAATCCCGGCAGCTGCTTAAGCGCAGAAGCCTCAACCGGCCCCTGCTGCACTCCGTTTATAATAGCATAATACTTCATTTCTGTTACTTACGTTTTTTAGAGGTTTTCTTGGCAGCTTTGATGACGGGAGCATCGGCCGCTGTGGAGAATGAATAAGGACGCGCCTCAACCGATGTGCCACGCTCGGTGTTGGGTTTGGAACCCATTGTGAAATCAAGAGTTGCGCCACCGGTGAGCTGAGTATAGGTCACGAAATTCTTGTCGTAGGGTTTGCCGTCGACACTCAGCGCCTCAACGTAGCGATTGGTGTCGCTGTTGGCCGGAGCATTGATGGTCACGGTGTTGCCATTTTCAAGATGCAGCTTCACAGACTTGAAGAGCGGTGCGCCGAGCGCATATTCGCCCGAACCGGGAGCCACCGGATAGAAGCCCATGGCCGAGAACACATACCAGGCCGATGTCTGACCATTGTCTTCGTCGCCGCAATAGCCGTCGGGGTTGGGGGTGTACATGCGGTTCATCACCTCGCGCACCCAATATTGTGCTTTCCAGGGTTCGCCCGACCAGTCATAGAGATAAATCATGTGCTGAATCGGCTGATTGCCATGCGCATAGTTACCCATATTCATGATCTGCATCTCGCGGATTTCGTGGATGGGGAAGCCATAATAGCTGTCGTCAAACACCGGCGGCACGGTGAACACTGAGTCCATCATCTGGTTGAACTCGCTCGCACCACCCATCAGGTTGATGAGACCCTGCGGGTCGTGAAACACCGACCAGGTGTAGTGCCAAGAGTTCCCTTCAGTGAACGCATCGCCCCATTTCAGCGGATTGAAGGGGGTTTGGAAAGTGCCGTCTTCGTTGCGTCCGCGCATCAGATTGTGTTCCTTATCGAAAAGGTTGCGATAGTTCATCGCAGCCTTGGCATATGGTTCAAGTTCCTTCTTCGATTTACCCAAAGCCTTGCCGAGCTGATAGATACACCAGTCGTCGTAGGCATATTCGAGCGTGCGGGCTGCGCTTTCATTGATGCCCACGTTATAGGGCACATAGCCCAGGGCATCATAATATTCATGACCCAGACGGCCGGTCGAGGAGACTTCGGGATGCACTTTGTGAGCGCCGGAGGTCACTGCTTCCCAGAGCTTTTCAATGTCGTAGCCACGGATGCCGTTGAGATAAGCGTCTGCAACAACGGATGCGCTGTTGTTGCCCACCATGCATCCGCGATGGCCCGGCGATGCCCACTCAGGCAGGAAGCCGCTTTCAAGATAGGCGTTGACGAGGCCATCCTGAATCTTGGTACTCTCGGAGGGGTACACGAGATTAACAAGCGGGAACAGAGCGCGGAACGTATCCCAGAAGCCGGTATCGGTAAACATATATCCGGGACACACCTCGCCGTTGTAGGGGCTGTAGTGAACCACCTTGCCGGCAGCATCGATTTCATAAAATGCGTGAGGGAAGAGCAGCGCATGATAGAGGTTGGAGTAGAATGTGCGCAGGCGGTCGAGCTGAAAGTCATAGCTGTCGGGAGCCACTTCGATGCGGCCGAGCACATCGTTCCAGCGGGCGCGGCCCTCCTTGCAGATGCGGTCAAAGTCGCCGTCGCCAAGCTCCTTGAGATTGATCAGAGCCTGCTCGGGAGAGATAAATGAGGAGGCCACGCGGGCATTGACCGTCTGACCCTTATGGGTCTTGAAACCCACGATTGCACCGGCATGATTGCCTGCAGCCGAGCTGACACCTTCAGAAATCACGCTGTCGAGCACGGTGGCCGTGTAGCCGAAATCCGTGTCAAATTCAATCACGAAATAGTTCTTGAAATTCTCAGGCACGCCGCCGGAGTTTTTAGTGGTGTAGCCCGTGATTCGACGGTTGGCCTTATCGACAGTCACGGCTGAACCATGATCAAACGCATCAATCACCACCGTTGAAAGTTCCGCCTCCGGGAAAGTGAAGCGGAAAGCCACGGCACGTTCGGTCGGCGCAAACTCCGTGGTCACGTCATGGTCGGCGAGATACACCTTATAATAATAAGGCGTAGCCTTCTCAGCCTTGTGGCTGAACCAGCTTGCACGCTGCTGCTCATCAAACACCGGCTTACCGGTCACAGGCATCAGCGAAAACTGACCATAGTCATTGATCCATGGCGAGGGGCGGTGGGTCTGTTTGAAACCCACTATTTTATCGGCATCGTAGGTGTAAACCCAACCATCGCCCATCTTGCCGGTCTGAGGAGTCCAGCCATTCATACCCCAAGGCATAGTCACGATAGGCAGAGTGTTACCGGTCGAAAGCTCATACTTCGACTGAGTGCCCGAAAGAGTATTCACATAATCCACCGGGTCAGCGGCACTAACCATCACCGCCGAAGCACCCAGCAAAGCAAGCGAAACGCTGATTTTCTTCATAGATATCTTTTGGTTATGTTAATTGCAATTTAGTAACCACAAAGATAATCAACTTACATCAACTAACATCAATTCCCACCCACTTTTTCACACCTTTTTTAATCTTTTACCATCCATTCCGCCGTATGTCGGAATCGAATTATTCGCAACACATATTGAGCTGCACCAAAAATTTCGTATCCAGGTGACTTACGCGAGAGGCGCACCGGAGGTGCGTCGGTCATTCCAAACCCCAGACGCAGAGGCCCGTAGGGACTCGGAGTCTGGGGTAGGCAGAGTGCAGGCTATATACTTCGAGCCTCGTAGAGGCGGTGTTTTTGTTGGTGAATACCCTATGCGACAACCTGTCGCCCCACAAAACATCGCCTCTACGAGGCTCCCATTATAGTATGTATATCCCCCATCCCCCCAGGCTCCGAGCCCTACGGGTCTCTACGCCTGGGGTTATAAGCAACCGGCACACCTCCGGCGCGCCCCTCCTCCTTAGCCTACAATCGGAGACAGCAGACCAAATCGGAAAAAGTTGTAAACTTAGAGAGCCAGGCGGAGCCCAAGGTAGCCGTTCGTAGTGGACTCGCTATAGTCGTGGCGATAGGCAACGCGCGCATAAACAGCAATGTAGTACCAGCTACCGCCACGAAGGACGCGATTAGAGCTCGTGCGAGGTTGGCTGTAATCTGTGCTATACTTATCTGACGTCCATTCAAATACATTGCCCGACATGTCATAGATGCCAAGCTCATTCGGCTGCTTCTGAGCTACAGGATGTGTCTTTGAGGATGCATTGTCTTTGTACCATGCCACATCTCCAAGGGTGTAGCTGCCTGAATAAGTGTAGCGCTGAGACTTATTGCCACCTCTCGCTGCATACTCCCATTCTGCCTCGGTCGGCAGGCGGAAGTTTTTGCCGGTCAATTCATTGAGTTTGGCGATGAACGTATTGCAATCTGTCCAAGATACATTTTCAACGGGCAGGTTGGCTTCACCCTTGAAGTTTGAGGGATTAGTCCCCATCACTGCCTCCCAAAGCTCCTGAGTAACTTCGGTCTTGCCTATCTGAAACGTAGCAACCGTTTCATCATGTATGGGCATTTCAACATCAATGACAGTACTGCCCATCCTGTAGGTGCCTCCTTCAACCTTTATCATGTCGAAGCTGACGCCGTTTACGGTGATGTTCTCAACATCTTTAATCATTTCGGATGTTTCGTCATCTACAATGACATCTTCAACCTGGATGTATTCAAAATCAGAGAGTTTGTAGGTTGCCACCACTTCACCGTTATTGTAAACCCTAATTACTTTTTCTTTCTCGGCGTAGGCCAAGACGGCCACAGCGCAAAGACTGCCTAACATTATGCTTTTGAGTAGCTTGTTCGTTTTCATTGTGTGATTTGCTTTTTCGGTTGATTAATTGTTTCGCGAGTGTGGTTTGTCATCTAAATGTCGGTGCAGGAGATTGCTGCGGATGCTGTCAAATTTTCAGAATTCCGTCGGAGTTGATTTATCCAAATTGTAGGGACGCACGGCTCGTGCGTCCAGTTGGTAATCAACGTGTTATCGTCTGAAGCACGAACCATGCGTTCCTACAAGGAGAGGATAGCTCCAGAGTGTCCGCATGATTAAATTTCTCCAACCCCATCCTTCCCCTGAGCCTACAATCTGAAAAATCGCAGATTCAAAGGAAAGAAATTGTAAACTCAGAGAGCCAGGCGCAGCCCAAGGCCGCTGGTCGCAGAGGACTCGTAATCGTAGCCGCGAAAGGCAACGCGCGCACCAGGAGCATTGATGCCCCAGTTACCGCCACGATGGACGCGATGAGAGCTCGTGCGTGCACTGCTGTAATTGTCGCTATACTTGTCAGAGGTCCATTCCCATACGTTACCTGACATATCATATACACCAAGTTCATTCGGCTGCTTCTGAGCAACGGGGTGAGTCTTTGAGGATGAGTTTCCGTCATACCACGCAACATCACCAATAGTATTGCTGCCCGAATAGGTATAGCCCTGAGATTTATTGCCTCCACGTGCAGCATACTCCCATTCCGCTTCTGTCGGCAAGCGGAAGTTCTTGCCGGTTGCTGCGTTGAGTTTAGTTATGAATGTGTTGCATTCTGTCCATGAAACCATTTCAACCGGCAGGTTGGCTTCGCCCTTGAAGTTTGAGGGATTACTGCCCATCACTGCCTGCCAAAGTTCCTGCGTCACTTCGGTCTTGCCTATCTGAAAAGTCGCAACCGTTTCATCATGTACGGGTTTTTCATGTGAAGATCCATCATTGCTGCCCATCTTGTAGGTGCCCCCTACAACTTTGATCATATCGAAGCTGACGCCGTTGACGGTGAAGGTTTCAACATCTTGATTCAATTCGGCATCTTCAACCTGGATGTATTCGAAATCCGAGAGTTTGTGGGTGGCCACTACTTCTCCGTTATTGTAGACCTTGATTACTTTTTCTGTTTCGGCGTAGGCCAAGAGAGCCACAGCGCATAGGCCACCAAGCATTATGCTTTTGAGTAGTTTGTTTGTCATCATTGTGTGATTTGGTTTTTCGGTTGGTTAATTGCTTTGTGATTGTGGTTTGTCATTTAAATGTCGGTGCAGGAGGTTGCTTCAGATGCTGTCAAATTTTCAGAATTGTTGTACACATCCGTGCGTTCACAAGGAGAGGGAAGCACTAGAGTGTATCCGCATGATTAAATTTCTCCAACCCCCTCCATCCTCCTGAGACTACAATCTAAAAATCGCAGATTCAAAGGGAAGAAGTTGTAAACTTAGAGAGCCAGGCGGAACCCAATGAAGTAGTTCGCAGTGGACTCGCTAACGCTGTCGCGATAAGCAACGCGCGAGTAAGTAGTACCGAAGTACCAGCTGCCGCCGCGACTAACGCGGTACGAGCTCGTGCGTTCGCTGCTGTAACTGCTGCTATACTTATCAAAAGTCCATTCCCATACATTACCTGACATGTCATAAATGCCTAGTTCATTCGGCTGCTTCTTGGCTACGGGGTGAGTCTTTGATGATGACTTTGAACCGTACCACGCAACGTCCTCAATGGTATTGCTCCCTGAGTAAGTATAGCCCTGTGAATTGTTGCCACCTCTCGCTGCATACTCCCATTCTGCCTCGGTCGGCAGGCGGAAGTTTTTGCCGGTCAATTCATTGAGTTTGGCGATGAACGTGTTGCAGTCTGTCCAAGATACATTTTCAACGGGCAGGTTGGCTTCGCCCTTGAAATATGAGGGATTAGTCCCCATCACCGCCTCCCAAAGTTCCTGAGTTACCTCGGTCTTGCCTATCTGGAAGGTCGCTATCGTTTCATCATGTACGGGTTTTTCATTAGATTCACCATCATTGCTGCCCATCTTGTAGGTGCCACCCTCTACCTTGATCATATCGAAGCTGACGCCATTGACGGTGATGGTCTCAACATCTTTATCCGTTTCGGATGTTTCGACATCTTCAATCTGGATGTATTCGAAATCAGTGAGCCAGTATCTTGCCACCACTTCACCGTTATTGTAAACCTTGATTACTTTTTCTGTTTCGGCGTAGGCGAAGACGGCAACGGCGCAAAGGCCACCGAGCATTATGCTTTTGAGTAGTTTGTTTGTTATCATTGTGCGATTTGGTTTTTCGGTTGGTTAATTGTTTTGTGATTGTGGTTCGTCATCTAAATGTCGGTGCTGGAGGTTGTACACATCCGGGCTTCACCCTGATTGTAGGGACGCACCCTGGTGCGTCCGAGTTGATAATCAGACGTTTGCGGACGCACCAGGGTGCGTCCCTACAATCAGGGTGAAGCCTGAGGAAACCACAATTCGGGTGAAGCCAGGGGAAACCAATCCATTCGATTTCATTAAGTTACACCCGGAATTGAGTCGCGACCTACATGAGGTATCCGCAAAGCCTGCACGCAACATTGATTCAATTAATTAGGAGATGAATTACTTGAAGAATTTGAGGGTGTAGGTGGCTGATGAGCCGGTGGCTACCACTATGTTGAGTCCCTGAGGCAAGGTTGAAACCGAGAGGGTTTCGCCCTGACGGAGTGTGCCTTTGAGAAGCAGCGCGCCGGAAGGGTTGTAGACGATGACGCTCAGTGGCTCGGCAGCGTTGAGGACGGTGATGGTTTGGGCGGCCTTGTCGTAATGCAGGCAGCCATCGGGCGCGGTGTGGGTTTCGGTGATTTCTGCGAGATCGACTGTTGGTTCGGCGAGGCCCACGAGGATGCGGTTGTACTCCGAATAGGACAGCTCGTGGCTCACGGTGGGGTCGACGGAGTTCGTGAGGGTCATCGACTCCTGCCCGAACATGATGCGGTCAAACTGCTCGAGATCGGCATTGTGGTCTGCAACGCCGTCGCCTCGCGCGATGATGCAGGGCTTGATGTCGGCCTGCGCAGCGGAGAATCCGGCTGCGAGCAAGATGCTTACAATGGTGATGGTTTTGTTGAAGAACATGAAGGATTGATGTTTATTAGTTAATGTGTGTTGTGTTGTCAGGAAAAACATCTTGACTGACGTTAATCAGATTGTCTGCAAATTCCCCCATGCAACCGCGGGCCTGAGCCGCCACAGGCAGATTTGCTGAACAAAATTATATAAAAGACTTTTTACCCCCCCCCATTAACTCTCTTTAACATTTTATTTAACACTATTTCACACCTCCATTCCGCGGGATTCTCGCACAGGAAGGGTGCCGCGTGTTGTAATTTTGCAGTCGAAAGCCGATGAGCTGCATCGAAATCCGGAGGCGAAAAGAATGGAATCTGAAAAAATTGGCGTAAATTTGCAGCTACACAACTTTTGCAGTCATTCAATTTTTGCAGTTACGCAATTTTATTTTCAATTACCGATGAATAAATCTGACCTCCGTATAGTGTTTTTCGGCACTCCCGACTTTGCTGTGGAGAGCCTGCGCCGCCTCCTCGATGGCGGATATAACGTGGTGGCCGTGGTCACCGCCCCTGACAAACCTGCCGGACGCGGCCGCTCAATTCAGATGAGCGACGTGAAGAAGTTTGCTCTTGAAGCCGGCCTGCCGGTGCTTCAGCCCGTGAAGCTGAAAGACCCGGAGTTTATCGAACAGCTGCGCTCATTTGACGCTCAGCTCTTTATCGTCATAGCATTCCGCATGCTCCCCGAGGCGGTGTGGCAGATGCCTCCTCTGGGCACATTTAATCTCCACGCTTCGCTGCTGCCGCGCTATCGCGGCGCGGCGCCCATCAACTGGGCTGTGATCAACGGCGACACTGAAACCGGTGTCACCACCTTCTTCCTGCAACACGAAATCGACACGGGCGACATTATCAAGCGTGAATCAATCGCCATTGGCCCTGACGAAGATGCAGGCTCGGTGCATGACCGACTTATGATGCTTGGTGCCGACCTGACCCTCGACACCGTGGGCCACATCATTGCCGGCGACCTTCAGACTACACCCCAGACGGATGTGGAGGGTGAAACGGTCACCCATGCGCCGAAGATTTTCAAAGACACCTGCCGCATCGACTGGACTCGCCCCGCTGCCGAGGTCCACAATCTGGTGCGCGGTCTCTCCCCCTACCCCACGGCTTGGTCGACTCTCTATGCCGGCGACACGGAGCAGGGCACTTTGAAAATTTTCACAACCCGCCTGACCGACCGTCAGGCCACCCGGCCCGGCCTGATCACCATCGAGCCCGACGGCCGCATGTTTGTTGACTGCGCCGACCGTGCCCTCGAAATCCTCTCGCTCCAGGCTCCGGGCAAGCGCCGCATGCCAACGGCCGACTTCCTCCGCGGCTGCCGCCTGCAGGAAATGTCGCTCAAATAATCTCTCCTAACCCCGCTTCACATTATGCGCATACCACTAACAGCCACCATATTACTCTCTGCATCGGCCTTTCTGCAGCCGGTCGGGACAAAGGCTCTGGAGATTCCCGACAGCACTTATAGCTACAATGTTGAAATCTCTGCCTCGCTTTCCACTGGCGAGTCCACACCATTCTGGCTTGTCAACAATCGCCAAGGGCTTTCATCACTCAAGAAATCAAACGGTTATCTACGCGCCGGTTTCTTTCGCCACGAACACACCGCCGACCGCCGATTCGACTGGCAGGCGGGTGCCGACCTGGTGTTGCCGTATAACTACACATCACCATTCGTGATTCAGCAGCTCTATGGCGGTGTGCGCTACCGATCTCTGAATCTGACCATCGGCGCTCGCGAATGGAGCAACGGCGTGGTCGACTCCAACCTCAGCTCCGGCGATATGCTCTTTTCGCAAAACTATCGACCGATTCCGCAGGTGATGCTCGAGATGCCGCGCTACAATTATGTGCCGCTGACCAACAAATGGTTGGCAGTCAGAGGCTACTTCTCGCTGGGGCTCTACACCGACTGGCGATGGGAACGCGACCGCGCAAACCCCGATGCCCCCTGGATTGACAAACGCCTGCTCCACACCAAAGGCCTTTTTCTGCGCGGCGGCAATCCCGACCGATTCCCGCTGACGGTTGAGGGCGGCCTTGAAATGGGAGCACAGTGGGGCGGCACACTTCATGCCGTAAACCGCTACACGCATGAGCATTACACCGTGCGCTTTCCCCATGGCATCAAAGACCTGATGAAAGTCATCATTCCCCGCAGCGGCGGCGACGCATCCGACCCCAATCAGTTGGGCGAAATCACCAACGTCTATGGCAACCACCTGGGCCAGTGGTCGCTCGCGGCCAACTACACCCCCAAGGACTCCCCCTGGAAGGCTCGCGCCTACTATGAGCATTTCTTCGACGACCATTCGATGATGTTTTTCGACCACGCATGGAAAGATATGCTGCTCGGAGTTGAAGTGACCGTTCCCAAAAACCCGGTAGTCAGCAAGTTTGTCTACGAATACATCAACACCAAAGACCAGAGTGGCGCCGTCTACTGGGACCACACTCCTGAAATTCCCGCCCAGATCAGCGGTCGCGACAACTACTACTATCATTATCTCTACACCGGATGGCAGACCTGGGGCATGGGACAGGGCAATCCGCTGCTCATCTCGCCCATCTACAACACCCCCGGCCTCTTCGACTCCTACGATTTCCTCAACAACCGCATCAAGGGTCATCACTTCGGCTGGGAGGGCAGTCCACTGCCCGGTCTCGACTACCGCACCCTGCTGACTTTCACGCGCTCATGGGGCAGCTATCTCGAACCCGCACCCCGCCTGCGCCACAATTTCAATTTCCTGCTCGAAGTCTCCTACTCGCCGGCCCGACTCCCGGGATGGCGCGGACGCCTTTCGCTGGGCGCCGACGGCGGATGCCTGCTTGGCCGCAGCTTCGGAGCAATGCTGACAATCTCTAAATCAGGATGGTTATGAAAACCCGACTTCTCAACTTGCTTCTTATCGCACTGGCAGCACTGGCAGTATCGTCATGCCGCGAGCTCTCTCAGGATGGCGACCTCGCCGGCCAGTGGCAGATTCTGACTATCGAACACCCCGACGGCACCGTCACCAACCCCGAGGGCCACAACTATTATTGCTTCTACCGCAACGTGTGTCAGCTCACCAACACCAACACCACACGCATCACCGCCAACATGGTCTACAACGAAAGCGGCGCCACCATCACCCTCGATTTCCCCTATGAGTCCATCGCCAACCTCAAGCCATGGGGCATCACTCAGGCCGGCTCCGCCCTCACACCCGATGTCGCTCCGGACCNCGACACCAAAACCATCACCNTAAAAATCAACCACCTCACCTCCTCACGCCTGACCATGACCGCTCCCGGCGGCAATGTCATCACCTGNCGCAAATACTAACCCCCNCTCCCTCAANAAATTAAGGNCNCTCAAAGCCNTNNGGGTCATTATCGACCTTTGTGACTTTNAGCGACCTTATTTAACTTTATGCTTTCTCTGCGAGGGAGTTATTCAGGTTTGGGAAGCGGATCCCAGACATAGAGGCGGTCGGAGGGACGCACTTTGGAGGGGACTTTCATGGAGAAGCTCTGGCCTTTCGTNGCGCGGTCGACCGGCCGGAGGTCGACGCGGATTTCNTCGACGGTCAGAATCAGAGCTCCGGTCGTGGGGCCGGTGATGACCACNTCGTCGCCCACCTTCACTTCGCCGCTCTCGACATAAAATTCAGCCACGCCGAGGTTCGAGAAATAGCGCACTCCCTTNGCAGCATAACGCTTGACGCGGGTGGCCGAAGANCCATATTTGTGNGACCACTCGCCGAGTCGCTGACCGAGGTAGTAGCCGTTCCAGAAGCCTCGGTTGAAGATGCGTTCAAGGCGCGAATCCCACTCGGCGATGAGCTCCTCGGAGTAAGTGCCGTCACACACGGCCTGAATGGCCTGGCTGTAGGCCTCGACGGCGATGCGCACATATTCCGGTCCNCGCGCGCGGCCTTCGATTTTGAACACGCTGACTCCGGCATCGATCATCTTGTTAAGGAAATGAATGGTTTTCAAATCCTTGGGCGACATGATNTATTTGTTTTCGATGTCGAGCTGATCGCCNGTCTCGCGGTCGGTGACNGTGTAGCCGCGGCGGCAAATCTGTGTGCAGGCGCCACGGTTGGCACTCGAATTCATTTCGTGGAGACTCAGATAGCACTTGCCCGACACGGCCATGCAGAGTGCGCCGTGGCAGAACATTTCGATGCGCACGAGCTCTCCGCGCGGACCGCGAATCTGCTCATCGACAATGGCGCGATGAATCTCCGCAACCTGGTCGAGATTGAGTTCGCGGGCGAGCACCACAACGTCGGCATAGGCGGCATAGAAGCGCACGGCCTCAATGTTGGTGATGTTGCACTGCGTCGAGATGTGGACTTCGACGCCGACAGAGCGGGCGTAGGAGATGGCGGCGATGTCGCTTGCAATGATGGCCGAGATGCCGGAGCCGGCCACGGCATCGATGATCGAGCGCATNGTGGACAGGTCGTTGTCATAGATGACAGTGTTGACCGTGAGATATGATTTCACGCCATGTTCGGTGCAGATGGAGGCAATGCGCCGCAGGTCGTCGAGAGTGAAGTTGACCGACGAGCGGGCGCGCATATTGAGGCCTTCTACGCCGAAATAGACAGCGTTTGCGCCGCCCTGAATAGCGGCGTAAAGCGATTCGTAGCTCCCGACGGGGGCCATAACTTCAAAGTCTTCGCGCTTCATTGGTTTGAGTTTCATTTTATTGTTTTCATAAGTATGGACGCACCGAGGTGCGTCCATACATGTTTATGCGATTCGGGGGAGGTTATTTCTTGGAGAAATAGAATGTGAACGACGTGGGCTGAATGGGGAGATAGTATTTGGGGAGCACGTCNGGGCCGCAGGTGGCGGTGCCGACACCGGTCTGGGCGGCATCGAGGTGAACCGTACATTCAGCGCCGGGAGTGAGGTCGCTCATGTGCTGAGCTGCCTGCAGGGCAGAGTCGGCATAGGGGTAGACGCTGAACTGGAAGAGAGCGTCGGAGCTTACGCGCATGTCGGCATCGGGGAATGTGACATAGCGTGTCTGGGTGTGGTTGCCGGCCGATTTGGGTTTCACATAGAGATGGAATTCCTCTTCGGGCACGAAGGTGTAGGTGCCGACGCGGCCTGCCTGCATGCGGTCAACATAGGTCTCGCCGGAGCGGCCGAAGTAAGTGACTGTCTTGCAGTCGGCTTCGGGCATGGTGTAGGTCAGACCGAGGCGAGGCATATTGTGGATAGCGGCAGTGTCGGGAAGGAAAGTGCAGCTGATGGCGAGAGTGCCGTCGGCGTTGACGCTGTAGCGATAGTCGGCATCGGCGATGCGGTTGCCCTTGCGGCCATAGATGGTGGCGGCTACGCTGACCACACCTTTCTTGTCCATGGCGATTTTGGTCGCTGTCTGATAGATGCTGTCGATGCCCTCTTCAACCCACTGGCGGTTTTTGCCCACCCAAGCGAGGTCGTTTTCAGTTGCGGGACGATAGATTGACAGGGCGATGGGCGATGCGAGCTGCTGCTTGCCGCCGATGGTGAGCGAGGTGATTTCGCCGGTCTTTTCATTNACGGCGAATGATGTGCCGGAGGCCGATGTGTAGGTCGAAGTTTTCTTGTTCAGCTTGAGCTTGGCAGCTGTGAACTCGGCTTTGGGAGCTTCAACGACGGGGAGGAGGAACTGGTCGTAGGCCACTTCATCGCCGGCTTTGACAATGGCGGCATCATGTTTGGGTGTCCAGCTCAGGTCGAGGAAGGCTTCGGTCTCGGTTGGAGTGAAAGATCCGAGACTGAGGGTAACAGTCTGATAAGGAGCGCAGTCAACGGTTGTGGAGCCCTGCTTGAGAGTTTTGCCTTCGGGGTCGGTTACGCGCCAGTTGAGAGTGTAGTCAGAGAGGTTGGTGAAGTCAAACCAGTTTTTGATGCTGACGGTGAGTGTAGCGGGGTCGACGAGCGAGCATTTGATATTCTGATAGACCTTCTTCACTTCGGCCAGCGCAGGATGAGGTTCGCGGTTGGCCTGGATGAGACCGTTGCAGTTGAACGAATTGTCGGAAGGCACGTTGGCGGGGCCGTAGTCGCCGCCATAGGCCCAATATTTGCGGCCGTTGGGAGCAGTTTCCTCGAAGCCCTGGTCAACGAAATCCCANATGCAGCCACCCTGGAGTATGGGGCGAGCCTCGAAGAGGTCCCAGTAGTCTTGCAGACCACCGACGGAGTTGCCCATNGCGTGGGCGTATTCGCAAAGAATGTAGGGGCGTTTGGCCTTTGCCGAGTCGCCATATTCCTTGACGCCGGAGTGGTAGCCATACATGAGAGCATANACGTCAGAGTTCCAGTCGTCGAGGGCGCGTTCATACTGGATTGGGCGCGAGGGCTCGATGTTCTTCATAAACTTGTAGGCTTCTTCAAACACNACGCCGTTGCCACACTCGTTGCCGAGCGAGTAGAACACAACCGAGGGATTGTTTTTCGACTTTTCCCACATGCGCCACTGTCGGTCGATCACAGCGGGAACCCATTCCGGACGCTTGGCGAGCGATTCGGGACCATAGCCGTAGCCGTGGGATTCGGCGTTGGCTTCGTCAATGAGGTAGATGCCATATTTGTCGCAGAGATAATACCAGTAGCGATCCTGCGGATAATGGCAGTTGCGCACGGTGTTGATGTTGTTCAGCTTGAGAATCTGAATATCTTTTTCGGCGAGCTCGCGGGGCACGGTGCGACCGAGCTCCGAGTGAGCGTGGCGGTTAACACCCTTGATTTTGATGGGCTGACCGTTGAGCAGATAGAGGCCATCTTTGATTTCGGAAGTGCGGAAGCCGACGTTGCAGCCAACTGTTTCAACCACTTGTCCGGCAGCATCCTTGAGGTCGATGAGCAGCGTATAGAGCGTGGGCGATTCGGCGCTCCAGGGCTTCACGGGGCTNACAGTGCAGTTGAAAGCGGTGTTGGCCTGAGCTTTGGTGGAGCCGCCCATGAGCTTCTGACCGGCCTGATCGTAGAGTGNGAAATCTACAGTCATGTCGGCCTGCTTCTTGGCTTTCTTTCCTTTGGCCGGAGCTGCGGGCAGACCGTCGACGGCCACCTGAAGGTCAATCTGACCATCCTTATAGTCGTTGACGAGCGGAGTGCGCGCGGTGAAGTCGGCAATGTAGGTGGTCGGCGTGCTGTAGAGATAGACGTCGCGTTCAACGCCGCTCAGACGCCAGAAGTCCTGACATTCAAAATATGCTCCGGCACTCCAGCGATAGATTTCGAGGGCAATGGTGTTTTCGCCGTCGCGGAGTTTGTCAGTGATGTCCCATTCGGCAGCGGTCTTGGAGTCCATGTTGCAGCCGATGTATTCACCATTAATCCAGGCATAATAAAAAGAGATAGCGCCTTCGATAGCGAGCACCACGCGGCGACCTTTCCAGTCGGCGGGCACCGTGAACTGACGGCGATAGGAGCCCACTTCATTGGTGGCGGAGGGCACATGGGGAGCATCCTTTTTGAAGTCGGCCCAGGGTGTATCAAACTCGTAAGTGGTATTGACATAGACGGTTGTGCCATAGCCCTGACGCTCCCAGTTGCCGGGCACATTGATTTCGGCCCAGGAGGTCACATCGTAGTCAGGTTTTTCAAACCCGGCGGGGCGATTGTCGACACCCTTCACCCAGTTGAATTTCCACTTGCCGTTGAGGCTCATGTAGTAGGGCGATTTGTCATACTGCATAGACTCGACGGCTTTGACGTCGTTGGTGCGATAGGGCACCACCAGGGCGTGGGATGCAATCTGACCGTCGCGGAAAGCGTTGATAGTCTGCCACTCGGGCAACTGCTCCGCACCGACAGAGATCGAAGCGGCAGCGATGGCCAGGGCACAAAGAGTTCTGTTCATGATCTTAGAATCTGCTTAAGAAATGTGGTAATGAAAACAATTACACAAAGTTAGTGTAATTTTTTGAAAATTCCTCGCATTGCGCCCGTATTTTAGGGCATCTTCACNCACTGAGCACCGCAGAGTATCGATTTGAATTAGCTCGGTAATACGAAACTACGCGAAACAATCTAATTCAACCAACAGGTTCCTCTATATTTTTCACATGAATAGCTGTTTTTTACTTATTTTACTTGTAGCACAATGAAATTTGATGCGTAAGGTAATGATGTAGAGTGAAGATATTNGGGCGATTTATCAGATTGATTNACNCGATAGAAGCAATAGTTCCAGCCTTGTCCCATATCGGTATATAATGCCTCTTTCACGCCCACGGATAACAGTGCGTCAATGAAATTTCCAAATGACANAACNCCTTGACTTTCANAGAGAGTCAATTGATTGTCNGAATTAAGACAGAGGGCGCGGAATACGTTTCTATTTTCAAGTGGACGAGTTGTNTTNACAGAGTTGNCATTGTGAATCATCATCTCTTGCGCGAAGCCCATGCCACCTTCTTGTGCAGCACTATCCAGAGCACAGGTATAATCTTTGTAATGGAATTGNGGTCCGGANGNNGNAGACCATGTGAATGCTCCGGTATTACGCTTGCAGCGATAACCGTTGAAACGCTTGCCTCCGGCGACGTGGTCTCCGGCCACATTCTCGTGTCCTTTATCAAACTCGGTCCCGGTAAAAGCACCTGCAAAGGCTAAGATGATTGAATCGTTCTCTGGCGATGGAATTTCGCCACACACCATATCCATTTTCAAGGCTGTCATATCAGGTGTAAGACAGATTAGGTCTCCATACTCCGTTTTGATGTGTGAAACAGACAGTACGTCAGCATCGACATTCGTAAAATCCCTGATAATTGACTCTTTTATATCGGGATGAAGACCACGAGCCAAGTCAATAAACAATTTCACACGCGCTAATACCTCACGACCTCGGTTGCGCAACCATGAAGTGCGTCGCCCCGGTGTCTTGGCATTGAATGCAATCGCTTCAATCCCAAGATGCTTTGCCTGATACAANGCCCGTTCATTATGGTATTCCTGAGAAATAATGGTTATCGAGTCCTGACAATACACATCGCGCATTTTTGCNATGGAATTAAGGGTGCGCGTACCGTCATAGTCAAGAATAATCCGNGTGGAATCAACGCCTTGCTTCATCAAGGAATCGCGCATTGCCACAGGCTCGTCATATCCATTCTCAGTGTTACGATAATCTCCGCCACTGACTACGAGCCAATCAACTTTACCGGCTTTATANAGATCAGCCCCGGCTGTAATACGATGGTCAAAATAATAGTTCCTACGCCCATTCCACGTTGAAATNGGNGACGTCCCAAGAATCAGCCCTACCTTCCGATGTGGAATGCTATCCACCTCATCATAAGTCTTTCCTGAAGCATTGTTACTAACAAGAATATCACAAGTTGCTATAATAGCAATGAAAACAACTATTATAGCCATGATTAAAATTAGAATTTTACGCTTTTTCATCGGTTNTATTTATCAGATAATCAGCTTGACTGCTGATAAAATCATTTTTGGTGAGGATTTGGAGGACGATTTTTGGAGGGGGCTGCGCTTATCATCGGCCGTTCACGGCCGATAGACTTAACATCCGGCGGGGGATATAGAGTTTAGAGATTAGAGATTAGAGTTTAGGGATTAGAGATTAGGGATTAGGGATTAGGGGGGGAGAGTTTTGAGAATTGAGGATTTTTTTGGGGGGGGATATGGGGCAAGCGGATGGCGGCCACTGGGGCTGTCATCCGCTTGTTTGTTTTTTTATTGGAGCCTGACGGCTGGGGATTTATTCTGTTACNGTTGTGTCGGCCGATGCTGCAGGGGCTTCGGCTTCGGTCTGGGCAGCTTCGGTGGTTTCAGTAGCTGCGGGNGCTTCGGTGGTTGCGGGNGCTTCGGCATCGTAGTTGGTGTTTTCTACGTTGGCTGCGGGAGCTGCCTTGGTGCGGGGACCGGTCTGGATTGCGCTGCCCATTGTGTAGCTTGAAAGCACGGCGAAGAGGGCGATGGCGCCTGCGAGATACCAGGTTACTTTTTCAATGAAGTTGTTGGTGCGGCGAACGCCCATGATCTGGTTAGAACCGGCGAACGAGGAAGAAAGACCGCCACCTTTGGATTTCTGAATGAGAACAACACCAATCATCAGGATTGCTGCGAGGATGGTGAGTACGACAAATAATGCGAACATATTAGTGGTTGAGTTATTTTGTTTATTCTATTTTCGGGATTGCTTTTTCTTGTTTGCCTCTGCAATGAGCATGGCTTTCTTAAGAAAACGCAATTGGTCTGCAAAGTAAATACTTTTTTTTGGAAAATTCAAACTTAATTGATAGATAATTTCATAAGCCTTGTCATATCGGCCCTGTTTGATGTAGATTTTGGCCAAAGATTCGCTCANCGGGGAGTCGGCATCGGCTTTTGCGGCAACGGGGCGGGCGGGACGCTGCACGGGGGCAGGCTGCGGGGCGGGAATATCTTGCTTGGCGAGGAATGCGTCGAGCAGGGCGTCTTGCTCGGTGAGCGGGGCTGCCGGTTGCTCGGGCGATTCGGCTTCTTCGGCGGCAAGNACTTGTGAATAATCGGGCACNGGATTGAAAATCAGGCGCTCGAGCAGTTGCTTTTCGTGAGGGTCGATGTCGCCGTAGGTGTCGAGGAATGTGTCAATCGCTGTGTCGGTGTCGGGAGTCTCAACCGGCTCGCCCTCCGGATAGAAATCTGCCCAACGGCTTCCGTCGGGGTCGATGAGCTTCATCAGAGTGTCGGCGTCGGGGGCATTGAGGGCAACGGCGGCGTTAAGTCGCTCGCGGTCAGCATTGGAAAGGCCGTCGGATTTCAGCATCATCGCCGCCGGGAGAGTGAAATAGGGGTAGGCGGCGAGCAGCTCGTCGACCATCGGGAGGTCGGCGGGCGAGAGCGAGGCATTGTCGGCAAGCAGCGCGGCAAAGCGGCTCAGAGCGTCGGAGGGTGTCGGCCGGGGTTCCATAGAGAGCGCGAGTGTGTTGATTACCAGTTCCCGAGGGTGGCGTTATAGATCAGTTGCACAAGTTCTTCGGCAATCTCCTGACAGAGCTGATCCTGCACGTCGGTGAGCATCTGCGAGCTGTCGAAGTCGCGATAGGCGGTGAAGGTCTGGTCGATATCCTTTCCTTCGGCGCGGGCGTCGGTGTATTTGACGCGGACACCTATGGTCAATCGCGTGCGCGAAGCGTAAGCGTCTTCGGTCACGGCCTGTGGAGTGAGATAATATTGAGTAATCTCGCCCTCCATGGTCAGGTCGGAGGGTCCGTCGATGGTCTGCAGGCGCGTGTTGCGGGTAATGTAGTTAAGCAGCTCGTTTTCAAAAGTCTGCTGCAAGGGAGGATAGACGAGGGCGGCACGAATCGGGAAGTCCGACACGTGGATGGTGTGGTAGAGATTATAATCGATCGGCGCACCGTTGAGCGTGAAGCTCGGCTTGCATCCACCCAGGGGGAGCGAAGCGACGATGACGGCGAGAATCAGCAAATATTTCTTCATTAAAGTCATAGCAGACGCAAAGTTACGAAGATTTTTGGAAACTGCAAACAAGAGTCTTAGAGTGTGGTTGAATTTAAACCAAATTAATAATGAAGAGGTTAGTGGGTGGAGAGGATGCGCCAGGGTTTGGGGTAGAGATTGTTGGCGCGGGGGCCTATGTTTTTCAGCCAGCCGAGGGGGTGGCCTTTATGGGTGGCGAGGATGATGCCCCGGGGTGTTTCGGGCGGGAGAATGACGGCTTGGCAACGGAGATAGTCAATGGCTTGGGAGGACGGGAGTTCTACTTGAGGGAAGGCGTCGGGGCGCAGGAGTGTCGACATGGCGAGGGCATGGCTCGGAATGAGGTCGCGGCCTTTGAGTGTGGCCAATTCGAGCCGGGGNCGATAGGGGGAGTCGCCACAGAGGGTGGGGAGCGGGAGAGTGATGACGCCGTCGGCCGAGATTTCGGCTGCGGATANATCGGCCCCCTCTATCCATCGGGCAATTTCGGCGGGGATGGCAGACTTGCCCCCTCCCCTGCGGTCGCGGCCCGGCTTCTCGCGGCGCGACTTTTCGCGACGGGGTGAAGCGGCGGCAGAGTCATCAGCATCAAGGGGTTTGCGCACAACGGCCATAAANAGCCCCTCGCCTCTGATTTGGCCGGGGAGGAATCGATAGCAGGGATATGGAGAATCGACTGCGCCGTGGATGCCCCAGGCGGGATCGATTTCGATTTCGATGGGTTCGGCGCCGTAGAGGTTGACCAGGCGGCTGACCATTTCTTCGTTTTCGCGGCGATTGAAGGTGCAGGTGGAATAGATGAAGTAGCCACCCGGAGCGAGGGCGGGCCAGAGATTGTCGACGATCTCACACTGACGCGCGACGCACTGGTCGACGAGTGCCGGAGTCCATTGCTCTACGGCTTTGGCATCTTTGCGCATCATCCCCTCGCCGGAGCAGGGCACATCGGCGGCGATGATGTCGAAGCGGGCACCATCGGCAGCAAACCGNTCGGTCGAGCCTTGGGTGACGACGCAGAGCGGGGCACCCCACTTGGTGAGGTTTTCGCGGAGCACGGCTGCACGGGCCGGAACAAATTCGTTGGCCACCACGAGCGATCCTGCGGGGAGCGAGTCGAGGGCGGCAGTGGTCTTTCCGCCGGGGGCNGCGCAAGCGTCGAGATAGCGCACGGGGGTGCCGGAGGCGGTGAGCTGCGCAATGACGCGGGCAATGAACATCGACGAGGCATCCTGCACATAGTAAAGACCCTGATGCAGCGCGGGGTCGAAGGTNAATGCCGGGCGTTCGGGAAGATAGCATCCGGTGGGGCACCAGGGCACGAGGTCGGCCCCCTCGGGCGGAGTCATGCCCTTTGCGGCGTTGAAGCGCACAGAAACCGGGCTCTCGGTGGCAAGAGCCTCCGGGAGCCGGTCAAAAGCCCGGTCGCCCATTCGGGCGAGCATATCAGTGAAATCTTTGGGGAGCTGCATCAGATCGAGAGACGGCGCAGGGTCTCAAGCAGATCGCGGTTGATGGGCTTGTCGTTTTTGATGGCGCGGGTGAAGGGGATGTAGACGATGTTNTCGTTCTTNATGCCNATCATCACGTTGCGCTGGTCGTCGAGCAGGGCATCGATTGCGGCTGCACCCATGCGGGAAGCGAGGATGCGGTCGCAGGCTGTCGGGGATCCACCGCGCTGGAGGTGACCGAGAATGGAGACGCGCACATCATAGCCGGGATATTCGTTTTTCACACGTTCGGCCATGCCCATAGCTCCGCCGGTGACGGGGCTTTCGGCAACGAGCACGATGGATGAGTTTTTGCTCTTGCGGAAGCCGTTCTGAATGAGTTCGGCCAACTGGTCGACCTCGGTTGAGATTTCGGGGATGATGGCGGCTTCGGCACCGGAAGCGATTGCGCCGTTGAGGGCGAGGAAGCCGGCGTCGCGACCCATCACTTCGATGAAGAAGAGGCGTTCGTGGCTGGTGGCTGTGTCGCGGATTTTATCGACGCACTCCATGATGGTGTTGAGCGCTGTGTCATAGCCGATTGTGGAGTCGGTGCCATAGAGGTCGTTGTCAATCGTGCCGGGAAGGCCGATGATGGGGAAGTTGAATTCGTTGGCAAAAATGCGGGCACCGGTCAACGAGCCGTCGCCACCGATAACCACCAGAGCGTCAATTTCGTGGCGGCGGATATTATCGTAGGCCAGCTGACGGCCCTCCTTGGTGGTGAATTCCGGGCAGCGCGCGGTTTTGAGAATCGTGCCACCCATCTGGATGATATTCGACACGTTTTGTGTCTTGAAATCAACGATTTCATCGGAGATCAGACCGCGATAACCGCGATAGATACCCTTAACCTTCATTCCGCTGTAGATAGCCGAACGAGTGACGGCACGGATTGCGGCGTTCATGCCGGGGGCGTCGCCTCCGGAGGTCAGAATGCCTATAGTTTTAATTTCTGCCATAGCTTTTTGTAATANTTATTAGATGACAAAGATATGAATTATTTCTAAATGTTGCAAAAGAATTTCNAAGGTGTTTCTAAGGTGTGGAGCCGACGACAAGGAATTTGGAGGCTCCTCGCCAGGGGAGCGTTGCGGAGTAGATTTCGTAGCGGATGGTGACGGGTTGGCCTGACTGACAGGCTTGACGGAGACGGGCGGCCACTTCGGCGTTGGCTATGCTGACGGAGCGGGGCCGGGTGTAGACGCCTGCGGTGTCGGCCAGACGGGCGGGGTCGACGATTTCGGCTTCATAGGTTTTGAAAAACAGGCCGCGGCGTTCGACGTTGACAACGTTGACGGTCATCGTGGCGTCATCGACCACGGGGGTGAGATAGCGGAAGTAGCCGACCACGGCCAACACAATGAGGGTCAGCAGCGCGAGGCCTTTGAACCAACGCGGCAGGCAGCCTCCGCGACGGGCCGGGGCAGCCTCGTNGTNGTCATCATCATCTGAAGCGAGGAAATAGTCTTCGGGCTCGTCATCGTCATCATCGTCATTCCTTACGGCCGGGGCTGCGGGAACGGGGTCGAAGCTGATGTGTCGGCCTGAAGCCGAGGGTCGGACGGGCGTCGGCGTCGGGGCTTTATTCTCCTCCTCGTCGTCATCGAGGAAATAGTCGGGATATTCGTCTTCGTCGTCAAACATGGTGGGGTGTGTTGGATAATGGTTTTCTGCTTCGGCGCTGAAGGGCGATGCACACGAAGGTGAAGATGCCGAGCAGTATGAGCAGGAGCGTCTGCGAGCCCATGACGAGGTTGGCAAACGCGGTGGAGTATTCACGAGTCAGTTCGGGGATGCCGGCCGAATAGAGTCCGAGGGCGAAGACCACGGCCGTCTGCCAGGGGCCGATGCCGCCGTTGGAGGGCACCACCATGGAGATGCTCGACAGGACGAAGCAGACCATCACGGCTCCGACGCCATGGAGCGCAACAACCTGAGCCGTAGCGGGGAAGGCGAAGAAGGCGACATAGAGCTGAAGAAAGTAGCAGCCCCAGATCATGAAAGTCAGCAGAAGCCAGCGCAGGCGGCCGTGCATGGTGGCGATGGCGGCGAAGCCGTGCCACAGTCCGGCAAGAAATCCACGCAGACGGCCGATGAAGCGGTTGGCGGCGAAGCGGCGCAAAATCCACCAGGCCAGAGCCAGAAGCAGCAGCCCGCAGATGTAGAGCCAGGGGGAGAGGAGCGCACTGCGCAGAGAGTCGAGAAGCCCGCGGTTGCCATGTTCGGCAAGAAATTCGAGCAGGGGNCCTCCGGCAAAGATGAGCGTGGAGAGGGTGATCAGCGCCACGGTCACGGTGTCGGCAAGGCGGTCGGCCACCATTGAGCCGAACACGCCGTCGAATGGAGAGTCTTCACGCTGAGCAATGTAGCCCGTGCGCCAGAGCTCGCCGAGGCGGGGAAACACGAGGTTGACGGCGTAGGTTCCGAAGATGCTCAGCGTCAGGGTGAAAAGCGATGGCCGGCAATCGATGGCGCGGAGCTGAATGCGCCAGCGCATGGCGCGGAAAATGTGGCTGAACACGCTGAGCACCAGAGCCAGGGCAATCCAGCGATAGTCGCATTGCCGGCGGATGATATCAATCATCTGCGAGAAATCGACATCGGAGAAAAGCTTCCAGCAGAGCCCGACGGTGATCACCAGCGGCAGAGCCACCTTGAACACCGCGCTCCAGAGCTTGCGAGGGTTTTTATTGTTTGCCATACGGGCGCAAAGTTAGCAAACTTTTCGCAGATGGAAAGGGTTTCAGTTGGGGGATTCGGGGATTTTGCTTAATTTTGAAGTGGAAATATATATTTTAAGTTAAAAAGGTTTTATGGCAAAGAAGCAGGAACATGAACGGATTGAGACTGTTGAGGCCCAGCGGATGAAGAAATATTCCGCTCAGTTCAGCAGTTTCGGTCATGACTATGTGTTTTCGCGAGTGACGAAGACCGAGCAGTTCAGCGAGCTTCCGACCCACTCGATGAAGGTCGGGGCACTGTCGATCATCATGTGCATGAAAGGGGTGATTGAAATCAATGTCAACATGGAGCATTACACGCTGACGGAGAACACGTTGATGGTGTTCGGGTCAGACTGCGTGTTTAACGTTCCGAAGGTCGACTGGGACAATATCGACGCCTATGTGTTTGTGATTTACCCGGATTTTCTGCGCGATATCAACTTTGAAATCAATGTGATGACCACTCTGAATCTCTCGCCCAACCAGCATCCGCTGCTGCATCTGGGCGAAGAGGAGGTGACNCTGATGAGCCGCTATTTCGACCTGATACATTATAATACGGTGGAGAACACCGATGCCCACTATGTCAGGTCGATTTCGAGGGCCTTGGTGGGAGCTGCCGTGTATCAGCTGATGCAGTTTGTGGTCAACCACACGACGCAGTCAACCTCCCCTGCCCTGTCGCGCCGGGCCAAGTATATTAAGGATTTCATGCAGCTTGTGGCGCGTCACCACTGCCGGGAGCGGAGTGTGGCATTCTATGCGTCGCAGCTCTGCATCACGCCGAAATATCTGTCGATGATTGTGCGCGACAGCACCGGACGGTCGGCAGCGGAGTGGATTGATGATTATGTGATTACTGAAGCGAAGAATCTGCTGAAATTTTCGGGAAAAAACATTCAGCAGGTGGCCTATGAGTTGAATTTCAGCAATCAATCGTCGTTTGGCAAGTATTTCAAGCACTTGACGGGTGTTTCGCCAACGAAATTTCAGCGTCAATGACAATATTTTCGTTAAAATTCTTAAAATACTTTTGCCATATTAGGTTAACTTTATAATTTTGCAGTGGATTTGAGAAGGCCATGCATTGCAATTCATGGCGACGCTCAGATTCGGAATAATGGCCGGCGGCATAGATGCGACCTTTTCGCAGCCGCAGGCAAGGCGACGGGCCTCGGGGCTTGGCGCCGAAGTTAGGAAAAGACAATAGTTGTTTTATAGATAATTGTGTATTTGAAGCTTAAGGGAAGTCGTGAGACTTCCCTTTCGTTGTTTTTTTTAATCGGAGAACTCGGAGTGCTCAGAGAACTCCGAGTGCTCAGAGAATTCGGAGAACTCGGATAGCTCAGAAAAAAACACCGCTCCCGGAANAAANCGGGAGCGGNGCGAGATATGGTTTTGAAAGGGGATTGCTGATGAAGGCGNGGGGGGGTTAGAANCCGTAGCGCGACCAGTCGACGTTGCGCATGTCGCCGGTGGCCTTGAAGGCGGTGTGGAAGGCGAGGGATGCTTCGAGGGTGTGGGGTGTCTGACCGGACTGGCCGAGGCGGAGATAGTCGCGCAGCAGNGGACGATACATGGGGTGGGCGCANTTTTCGATGATGCGCTCTGCTCGCTGCACGGGGTCGAGGCCACGGATGTCGGCTACGCCCTGGTCGGTGATGATGACGTCGACGGAGTGTTCGGTGTGGTCGATGTGTGAAGCCATCGGCACGATGTTGGAAATCAGGCCGCCTTTGGTCACNGAGGGGCAGGAGAAGATGGAGAGATAGCCGTTGCGGGTGAAGTCGCCTGAGCCACCGATGCCGTTCATCATGCGGGTGCCCACGACGTGGGTTGAGTTGACATGGCCGAAGATGTCGGCTTCGAGGGCGGTGTTCATTGCGATGACGCCGAGTCGGCGGATCACTTCGGGGCTATTGGAGATTTCGGCGGGGCGAATCACGAGTTTGTTGCGGAAGAAGTCGATATTGGAGAGGACTTCGGCTTCCATCTTGTCGGAGAGTGTCAGCGAGCAGGTGGAGCCGAATTTGCATTTACCCATTTTCATGAGCTCGATAACGGCGTCCTGGATAACCTCGGTGTACATTTCAAACTGGGGGATTTCCTTGGCGTCGCCGAGGCCGAAGAGCACGGCGTTGGCCACATTGCCCACACCTGACTGAATGGGGAGGAACGANGAGGGAAGGCGGCCGGCTTTCATTTCGCCCACGAGGAAGTTGCAGACGTTGGCNCCGATCTGGAGGGTGACGTCGTCGAGTTCGGTGAAGCCTTTGATGCCGTCGTAGGAGTCGCTGTGGACCACNCCTACAATTTTAGCGGGGTCGAGCTTGACGGTCGGCGAGCCGATGCGGTCGCTGGGTTTGTAGATGGGGATTTCGCGGCGGTTGGGGGGGTCGAGGGGGAGATAGATGTCGTGCATGCCATACATCTCTTTGGGGAGCTTNGCGTTGCGTTCGAGNATTATCTTCTTGGCATATTTGGCATAGGTGGGCACGTTGCCGACGCCTGTGCCGAGCACGATTTCACCATTGTCCATGACGTCGGCCACTTCGATGATTGCCACGTCGAGGTCGCCATAGGTGCCGTAGCGGAATTTCTGGGCGAGCTCAGAGAGGTGGAGGTCGAANTANTGNGCATCGTGGGAGTTGATGCGTTTACGCAGGTCGGGGGTATTCTGATAGGGAGTGCGGCGGTTGATNGCGTTGGCACGGGCCAGGGCGCCGTCGGCCCAGTTGTTGGTTGACGCACCGGTGAAGATATTNACTTTAAATTCGCGACCTTCAGCGTGCTCTTTTTCCGCACGTTCGGCAAGTGCTGAGGTCACTACTTTGGGCGAACCGGAAGCTGTGAAGCCTGANAGGCCCACATTGTCATCATGGTTTATAAGCTCTGCCGCTTCCTGCGGCGTCAGAATCGGGAATGCCATTGAGTAGAGTTTATGTTAGATTGATTGGTTTTTTTTTATTATTTTTGTGCAAAAATACGGAATGTTGCGCAAATGGCCAAACTTTGTGCACGCAACCACATAATAATTATAGACTTTATGAGCAAAAAACTTCATATCGAAACCTACGGCTGCCAGATGAATGTTGCCGACAGCGAGGTTGTGGCCGCTATCATGGAAATGGCGGGCTATGAACTGACCGACGTGCTTGAGGATGCTGACGCCGTGTTTCTCAACACTTGTTCGATTCGCGACAATGCGGAGCAGAAAATCATCGGACGCCTGCAATTTCTCGGGTCGATGCGCCGCAAGCGTGGCAAGAGCCGCGGGCTGATCATCGGCGTGATTGGCTGCATGGCTGAGCGCGTGAAGGATGATTTGATTGAAAACCACGGGGTTGACCTCGTGGCCGGCCCTGACTCCTATCTCGATCTGCCGGGACTGATAGCCTCGGTGGAGGCGGGTCAGAAGGCTATCAACGTTGAGCTGAGCACGACAGAGACCTATCGCGACGTGATTCCGGTGCGTCTGCCGGGCAACATTGTCAGCGGTTTCATTTCAATCATGCGCGGCTGCAACAATTTCTGCAGCTATTGCATCGTGCCCTACACCCGCGGCCGCGAACGTTCGCGCGAGGCGGAGTCGATTCTGGCCGAACTCGCCGACCTTCGATCGAAGGGATATAAAGAGGTGACGCTGCTGGGGCAGAATGTTAATTCCTATCGCTATGTCAATCCGGCCGATGGCTCAACCGTGAGCTTCGCCGACCTGCTGCGCATGGTGGCCGCTGCGGCTCCCGATATGCGCATCCGCTTCACCACTTCGCATCCGCGCGACATGTCTGACGATATTCTCCACGCCATTGCCGACTGCCCGAATGTGTGTCACCACATCCACCTGCCGGTGCAGAGCGGCAGCGACTCGGTGTTGAAAGCGATGAATCGCCACTATGACTCGGCGTGGTATCTCGACCGCATCGATGCGATTCGCCGCATCATTCCCGACTGCGCTATTTCGACCGACCTTTTCACCGGTTTCCACGGCGAAACGGAGGAGGATTTCCAACAGACTCTGGAGCTGATGCGCAAGGTTGGGTTTGACTCTGCATTCATGTTTAAATATTCGGAACGTCCGGGCACACTGGCTTCGAAGCATATGCCCGACAATGTTGCNGAGGAGGTGAAGATTGACCGCTTGAACCGGATGATTGCCGTGCAGAATCAGCTGTCGCTCGAATCTCACCGCCGCGAGATTGGCCGCGAGGTCGAGGTGTTGGTTGAAGGCGTTGCGAAGCGCGACAAGAATCAGATGGTTGGCCGCACGCCTCAGAACAAGACGGTGGTGTTTCCGCGCGGCGAATTCCGGGTTGGCGACACAGCCCGGGTGCGCGTCACTGATGCCACTTCAGCCACTTTGATTGCAGAACTCATCTGAAAGAANAAGAACTTTAAGGACTCTAAGGACCTTAACCGACCTTATAGAATATCAGCGGCCGGCACTTCTCCTTGGGAGAGGGTGCCGGCCGTTGGTGTTTCTGAGGATGCGGGATTAGCGGGCGAAGTCGGCGATTGAGAATTTGGCGTCGAGTTCGCGGGGAGTTTTCTTGCCTGAGAGGAGGTCGAAGAAGAAATTGCGGATTGTTGATTCGTCGAGCTTGACGGGCTGGCCTTCGGCATCGGTGCCCATTTCGTAGGTGCGCAGGAGCTGCGGGCCGAGGGCTGCAGAGGTCAGGAGGAAGTGNTTCTGGAAGCGGTCGGTGTCAATCATGTCGGCGGCAAGCACTTTGCCAATCACGGTGAATGAGCGGAGAGTGCGGCGCGCTTCGCCATCGGTGAGGTCGGCTTTGACTTCATCGGTTTCGATGTTCATGGGGATGCGTCCGGAGTTGGGATCCTGCTCTGTGCCGCGGAAGAGGGCGCCGAGGTCGGCGAGAGAGAGGTTGAACAGACGGGTGCCGGGGGCAGCGTTGGGCTTGTCGATTGTGAAGGCCGAGGGGAGGAGAAGCTGAATGGTGCCGGCGAGNTTGATGAGCGGCGCGTTGAATGTGCCGGTGATGACGTCGGTCAGCTTTGCTTCCTGAGTGGCGAACACACCGCCGATCACCACGCAGTTTTCAAGCGTGATTTCGTCGGCATAGATGCTGCCTGCCACATAGGCATTTTTNAGGGCAACGGATTTGGCGTTGATGTCGGAATAGAACATCAGTCGGCAGGAGTTGCTGCGGGCAGCCACGGAGCCGGCTGAGCCAACGGCCTTGGAGAAGATAATATCGCCGGTGGCGTCGGAGTTGACATAGAGTTCGCCCTGGGCGAAAGCTGCGCCGCCAACGGTCAGGTCGCCGTCGCGCACCTCGATGCGCTGCGCGAAGATGGCACCTTCCACTTCCACGTTGCCGTTGAAAATGATGTTGCGGGTGAGCTCGGCTATTTTCTGAGGGAGAATGGCACCGCGCACCAGNTTATCTTTGAGTCGGATTTCCATTGCGTCGAAACGCACTTCCTTAAGTTCTGTTTTATTTGTCATTTGTCAGAGAATGTTTGGAGTTGAAAGAGGTTAGAGAGATTGGGTGCTTGACAGGTCGAAGAGGCGTGAGGTCATGTCGGCCACTCGGCGCGAATGGTCGTCGGTGGCAGAGGAGCGCAGTTTGTCGGCCACTTCGGCGTTGAAATAGTCGGCAATCGACTTGCGGTCAGCCTCAGCCAAAGGAGCGGCGGAAGCACTTGCAGTCAGAGAGTTGGCAAGGGTGTCCTTGTTGCAGCCCTGAAGCAGGGGCGAGGCAAACAATTCCTTGGTGGAGTAGCCGGGACCCGTGGTGGCTTCAAGCATGCAGTAGGGNGCGAGGTAGCCTTTGCCGTCGCCGCCTTCGCGCAGGCATCGCGAGAGCAGTGCGTCAGTGCGATATTGCACGTCAAGGAACGCCTTTGCCTTCTGCAGGGCTTCGAGTGCGCGCTTCTTCATGAAAGAGGCGGTGATTTTTGAAGCGGTGCGGGCATTTTCGCCGGCAGAGATNGAGGCTGTGCCAACCATGTCGGTGACCGTGCCCTTCATTGTGGATTCTTCGGCCACGCGGGAGGTGTGGAACACCGGCTCGTCGATTGAGTAGATGCGGTTTTCGAGCTCCTTGTTGAGGTCTTCGAAAATCTTGAGATAGCGCTCNGAGAGACGCTGATAGTCAACGCCCATCTGGCGACGTTTGTCGTTGCACTGCTCGGCCTGCTTGTTGAGCTGGATGAGCAGGGCATCGGCATTGTTTTTCAGCTCCACAATCTGCTGCGAGATGTCGCTCTTCACGGTTTTGAAGAAGCCCTTCACGATGGTGTTGCCGATGAGTTCGGAGGTTTCACGCTTTGTGGCCACTTGGGCGGCTTCTGTTGCCACAACGGAGCCTGTGAGGAGGTCGACATGATGTTTCATGGTTTCGACACCTTCATCGAAGGGGTCGGTGTCGACATGAACAATAAATTCAACATTCTCATATTCAGTGCCGCTGTATGATCTTGTGCCTCCGGTTTGGGAGGGCGGATAGCTGACCGTGCCGCTATAATGCACCGCTATTCTTTTGGTAAAACGTCTGGTATAGCTCATTTTTCAGGCATTATTATAGCGTCCGGTAGGGGCGGGCATTGAACATTTTGTTAATCATCTCCTTGGTGCGGTCGGGCAGCGATGATTCGGCAACGAAGGCGCGGAAATAGTTGACGAGTTCGTCGGGCTTNGCCGGCTGTTCGGTCCATTGNAGGGTGTCGCTGCGTGAGGCCTGATAGAGCGCCTGCTCGATTTGATTGCGGGCGGCNGAAGATGCCTGGGTCAGCGAGGAAACNTAGACATAGGTCTGGTTGGAACCGGAGTTGTCGAAGTTGCTTTCAAGGATTATTGCGGGCACCGAAATCTGACGTTCGGGGGCAGGTGTGCTGCGGCGCAACAGAATGCGGTCGGTGATGGCATTGAGTGAATTGGCAGCAGCAACGAAGCGTTCGATGGTCGAGATGGCGCGTGATGCACTGTGTTTCAGGCGCGAAGCGATGAGCTTGTTGGCGGTCTTGACGGTTTCGCTCTGTCCCACGGGAACAGCCGATACGGTCTGCTCATTGCGGTTGGTGAGCTTGTCGGCCTCAGCACTTGCAAACTTGATGATGGGGCGGTCGAGCTCGGTGACGCGCTGACGCAGCTCGCGATTGAGTGTGGTGAAAGTCTTGTGGTAGCGCTGCGAAATCATCTGATAGTCGCGCTCCATGATTCGGCGGATGCCTTCGAGCTGCTTGGCCTGCTGCGCCATGCGCAGAAGCTGGGCGTCGACGCGGCTTTTGAGCTTGGCCATTTTCTGAGAAATCTGGCTGTGGACCATGGCGTAGAAGCCCTGGTTAACGCGCTTGCACACGAGGTCGGCACCTTTCTTTTCGGCGTCGATGACGGCGGCCTGCATAGCCACTACGGCTCCGGTCGTTCCGTCGACATGGTGCTTGACCGAATTGATGGTCTGCGCCATTTCATGCGTGTCGATCACGCAGTCAAATGAATGTGACATAAGATTTTTGGAGTGTTAGTGGTTACACAATTATTTATTATAGGCAGGAGGAGTGGGCTGATCGTCGTCGTCGTCGTCATCTTCGTATTCNTCNTCGTCGTCATCCTCATACTCTTCTTCATCATCTTCGTACTCGTCTTCGTCTTCGTACTCTTCGTCTTCGTCGTCGTACTCTTCGTCATCCTCGTACTCTTCNTCATCTTCTTCATCGTACTCCTCCTCTTCTTCGTCATCATCATATTCTTCTTCAGACGCTTCGGGGGCTGNGGTTTCGTTGAGTTCTTCTTCTTCGTCGACGCCGCCGACGTATTCTTCTTCGTCAGCTTCTTCATCGCCGGGTTCGTAGACGGGGATGGGGGCATTGAGGCTTTCGAGGGCCTGACGCACGAGAGCGGGGAGGTTGAGACCGAAGTGTTCTTCGGCAACTTCGCTGATGTGGGGTTCGGGGGGCAGAGCGGAGTCTTTGGCGAGTTTGGGGTTGACCAGGGCGAGGGCACGGCGACGCTCGTCGAGGGTGTCGAGTTCGGCGGCAGCGGTGGCAACGGAGTTGGAATAGCCGTCGCGGAGCTTGGCATCGTAGTATTCAACATGGCCGAAGCGTTCTGCCTTGAGGTCGATATCTTCTTTGAGGCGGTCAATGTAGTCTTCAAAGTCGCTCTGACATTTCTGGAACTGCTGGCTCTGGAGCTCGAATGCGGCGATTGATTCGTCGGAGTTGTCGACCGATTCCACCATCATGTTGTCGAGGTCTTCACCACCGGCCGACATCTGCGCTTCGGTGCGCTGCAGGGCAAGGAGGTTGTTGTAGGCAGCGACATAGTCGGTGAGTGTCTGCTGCATGAGGTTGATGAGGTCGGTTGCGGCAGCGCGGTTAGAGCGATAGAAGGCGTCGGTGTCTTGATGCCATTTGTTGAGATAGGAGATTTTCTGGTCGCGGATGTGGTTGTAGATTTTGAGGCGTTCAACGCGGTTTTCCATCATGAGGTTCTGAACCATGGGAGCCACGATTTCCTCGTAGATCTGGTGCATGCCGAAGGGGCTTGCGGTTGTGGAGCCGTCCTCAGCCACCCAAAGGCGCGTCATGGGGTTGAACTTCACGCGCGACGACTGGCGGAGGGTGAAGGGTTCATAGCCCTGGATGCTGTCGGAGTAGTTGAAGTCTTCGTGGCGAATGCGGTCGATTTCTTCTGCTTCGAGCTGGGGAGAGTAGTGATTGTAGGGGGCTTTGAGAATCTGGAAGAGGATGCTGTTGGAGTCGATCACCACTTTGTCGACCGACGCCACTTTCATGCGGGCCACCGTCTGCACGGAGAGGCCGATTGACTGCATGAGGCCTTTGAGCACTTCCTCAAACTGAGTGGTTTCGTTGGAGAGTGAGGTCTTGAGCTGATTGATGGCCTGGAATTTCTGGATTGCAGGCTGATAGGGGGCGGCGTCGAACACGTTGATCTGAGTTGCGCCTGTGGGGAGAGTGGTTGTGGCATATTCNTCGAGCTTNGCGAGATATTCGGAGCCGGAGAGCACCACGGGGAGGCTGACNGACACGGTTTCGAGGTCGTCCATACAGAAGGCCACGGTGCGGAGTGAGCGTTCGAGCGAACCGAGGTAGTCGTTTTCCTTGACTTCCTGAATTGAAAGCGAATAGTCGTCGGTGGCGATGGTTTCGGTTTCTTCGGAGGTTTCCACNAGGGGTGCTTCGGAGGAGAGTGCTTCGAGGCGATGGATTGTGGAGACGAGCAGGTCGTTCTGGCGCGACATCGACATGGCAATCTGCGAGTCGTCGACGGCGTCGGTGTAGTCAACGATGAAGCTCTTGTCTTGATACTTCACCTGTTCGGCCACGGGGACGTAGGCCACGCCGAGTTTATCGACATGATAGTCGCGGAAAATTTCTTTGTGGAGCTTGCGGAATTCTTCGATGCGCACATCGGCTTCGGCAATCTGCTTCTCGATTTTGTTCTTATAAATAAAATAAGGGAACACGAGCAGAAGCATCAGCCACCAGTGGGAGGACAGGTCGTCTTGCAGGCGACGTTTTTCATCTTCGAGGTTAGCGATCTCTTGCTCATAGCGTTCCTCNTCAGCNACAATGCGCTCAGCACACTGACGATAGTAGTTGAAAAGCACCCGCGCCTGGTCTTGCCAAACGTTGGCCGACTCGGGAAAGATTTTTGCTGACATAAGTGTAAAGTGAAATGAGGTAATGATTAGGTATTAGGGTAAACTCAAGAGCTTTAATTATCAATAGGTCTGTTTGCGGCGGGCGAAGTGGCGTTCGATGGCCGAGAGCAGCGAAGCGATGCGTTCGCTGTTGACCTCGCTGTCGGTCAGCGCCAGGGAGAGGGAGCGCACTTCGTCGGNAATGCGGGCATCGAGCGCAGTGGCTTCGGCCGATTTGGAGGGACTGAGGAAGCGGGTCTCGGCGCTGAGGGTGGCGATGCGTTTCTGCACGTCGGCGGGCACTCCGGGATTGGCCTGCGAGGCTTCCACGAGGTCGGCGAGGTCGATTTTNAGGTTGACTTTTCCGCTCATGGTCTGCTGCTGGTCGGCATGAACNTTGCCGGCAAAGGAGGTGACAGAGGCGGAAACATAGAGCCACACGAGGGCCACGAAAAGAAGCACTATCTGGGNGAGCAACTGCCAGCGGAAGGGGAAGGAGAAGGAGCCATCCATGTTGGCATAAATGCCGATGCCGACNACGGCTATAGCCGTAATGCAATAGAATTGAAGGCATTGCCATTTGAGNCCGAGTCCGGCNGCTTGTTTTCCGGAGGGGTCGTCGAGGTCGATGGGATGGCGGAAGAAGGTGGATATCAACGCCCAATAGACGAGCGACACCACCACGAAGTCGAGCCAGCAGGTCTCGATGCCGATGAGATTTTGCAGTTCAAAGAATGCGAAGAAGCAGAGGGCTATGAGCAGCTGCCCGACGAGGCCGAGCGCCCAACCCATTGTTTTGAGGTTCATGATTTATTATAGGTTACGGTTGGTGGTGGATCGGGTTAACGTTTGTTGCCGCAACGGGGGCAGAATTTGGCGGTGGGAGGAATTTCAGCACCGCAGCGCGAGCAGGCGTTGCTCTGCTGCATCACGGGCTGTCCGCAGCCGGGGCAGAAGGCATAGCCCTGAGGGATTTCGGTCTTGCAGTGGGCACACTTGTTGGCAGCGCCGGCAAGTGCGGTTCCGCAGTTGACGCAGCGGCGAGCACCTTCGGGGTTATCGGTGCCGCAGTTGGGACACGGACGATATTTGTTGCCGCAATGGGGGCAGAAGGCCATGTTGCTGGGGAATTTCTTGGCACACGATGAGCAATAGATCATGCGCACCTGCTGCTGAGGTTGTCCGGGAGCACCACCCTGCTGAGGCGCGCCGCCCTGCTGCGGACCGCCGAAAGTGGGCTGATTGTATTGCGGAGTCATTGCAGCGCCGCCCATGCCAGAGCCCATGGAGTTCATCATGTTGATGGCCATGAGTCCGCCGAGCAGACCGCCACCGCCGCCGCCCATGTTCGACATCTGGCCTATGGCATTGTTGGCCGTGTCAAACATCTGTTCCTGCTGCCAAGTGCGGCCGGTAATCGACTGGGCGCTCTGTGCCGCGAGGGCGTCTTTGATTTTGCGACCTTCGGGAGTGGAGTCGTCGATGCCAACATTGGAAACGTAGAATTTCGGCAGCTCGATGCCCATTTCCTGCCAGAACTCGTTGAGCTGCTGCTGAAGGGTCTGCGACAAGGGGTCGAGATAGCCGGAGATGCGTTTCAGCCCGAGGTTATTGGCTGCCATATAGCTGCTGAACAACGACTTGACCTTAGTGGAAAACTCGCCGGTGAACTGCTCGGTCATGTCTCTCTCGGTGAACACATTTTTGGTGCCCACCATTTTGATGACAAATTTCTCGGGGTCGGTGACGCGCAAACCATACTGGCCGTCGAGGGCGAGGGGAATAAATGTCTGATAGTCTGGGTCGTGGGTGGAGAGATTTCCAACACGCCAGGGAATATTGAAGCGTTCAACGAGGTTGACAAACCACACCTGAGCCTGGAAGGGATTCTTGCCTCCGAAAGGCAGGCCGAAGAGGTTGCGCAGAATCGGGAGGTTTTCGGTTGACAGAGTGTGACGGCCGGGGCCGAACTTACCCATCAGCTGTCCTTTGCTGAAAAGCAAAGCCACCTGCGACTCGTTGACAATAAGCTGAGTGTAGGTTGAAAGATTATNTTCAGGAAACTTGTAAGCGTAAATAACACCGGGACCTTGCGGACTCCAGGAGACGCAATCGATAATAGCCATGACGTTATCNGTATCTGTTTTAAGGATTGAATGATTGGTAATTAACTATCGTCGCAACATCAAGCCGAGTTGCGATAGCCAAAAGTAGTCAAATAATCCNTAAAAACCAAATTCCCGCCAATTTATTTTTAGTCCATTAAAGTCCATTAAGGTCAAGTAAAGTCAAGTAAGGTCAAGTAANGTCANTAANGTCATTAANGTCCTTAATTGACNTTAAGCGACCTTAAGCGACCTTATATAATCTGATGCAAATCCGGCCGGCGCTCTGGGGTGGGCGCCGGCCGGGTATGGGGGGGGATGGGGGGGGGATTAGTATTTGTGGGAGGTGGAGGAGAGTTCGGCTTCGGTGATGGGGGTGGCGTTCATTTTGCGCCAGACGTAGGCGATGTAGGCCAGGACGAAGGGGGCGAGGATGGACACTACGCTCATCACGGTCAGGGTGAACTCGGAAGAGGAGCTGTTGGCGATGGTCAGCGAAGATGCGGGGTCGAGGGTGGAGGGATAGTAGGCCGTGGAGTTGTAGCCGGCGATGCAGAAGAGGCAGGTGACCACGAGGAATGTGCCGATGCCGGCAGGCCAGATGCCGCGACGATAGTCGGGGAGCATCACTGAGCCGATGACGCCGCCGAGCACGAGCACCACGCCGATGAGAAACACAAGACCGATCCACCAGAGGTCGATGAAGTTGGCCAGATATTTATAGGGCACTTCAACAATGCCTTGGGGTGTCACTTCAAAGCCGGGCGACGTGAGCAGCACAAAGGCAAAAGTGAGGAAGAGCAACACGAACACGGCGCCGTTGATGAGCACCGAACGGCGCTGACGGAGCAGGAATTTCTCCGANCCGTCGATGGNGTTGATNAANTAGAGCGACGCGAGGGTGCGTGCGAGGAAAAAGACGGTGAAGCCGAGAAGAAGGTTGCNCCAGGAGGCTATGGCTTCAAGGCCGTGGGAGGGAGCCCATGTNGAGATCACGGGTGCGGAAGCGTCGAGAAGATTGGTCTTGGTGACGGTGAACTCATTNCCGAAGAAAAATCCNCCCACAGCCACACCGAGCAACACGCAGCCAACGAGACCGTTGAGAAACAGGAACACATCGTAGGTGGCAGTGCCGAANAGATTGCCNGGNTTTGTGCGGAATTCATAGCTGACGGCCTGAATGATGAAGCTGAAAAGNATGAGCATCCAGAGCCAGTAGGCACCGCCGAAGCTGGTGGAATAGAACAGGGGGAATGATGCGAAGAATGCTCCGCCAAACACAACGAGGGTGGTGAACGTCAGCTCCCATTTNCGGCCGAGAGCATTGACCATCATTGAACGTTCCGCGGCATTNTTGGCGCGGCAGAGGAGCATCGACTGTCCGCCCTGAACGAAGAGCAGAAACACGAGGAGTCCGCCGAACACGGCGATCAGNAACCACCAGTAGGCCTGAAGATATTGTAGTGTTGTCATTGCTTTTAGTTTTTTCGATTATTCATACTTTGCGTTTGAGCCTTTTGAAATCTGACGGAGCATGATGCAGACTTCAGCGGCGAGGAATGCGGTGAACATGAGGGCGAAGAGCCAGAATGTCAGCACGACCGTGGAGGCGGGAATGTCGGAGATAGCTGCCTGAACGGGCATGAGGTCCTGAATAATCCAGGGCTGTCGGCCCACTTCTGCCGTGACCCATCCGGCCTGACTGCAGACGTAGACAATGGGCACGGTCAGCATGCCAATCCATGCGGCCCAGCGGTTGTTGAGCCACGACTGCTTGCGGAACACGGCCCAGAGCACTGCCACGAAGAAGAGCAGCAGGTAGCCGCCGAGAATCACCATGATGTGGAATGAATAGAACGTGATGCCAACGGGGGGCACGGCGTCGTAGGGCGACGTGAGATAACCATAGCCGAAGTAGCGGTAGGAGGCGCGGAGATCGGCGGTTGCGGCAGCCATTGCGGCGGTGTCGCCGGCGGCCGATGCTGCATCGAAACGGCGGAGGGCTTCATGAGCTTCGCGGCCGATTTCGATTCGGCGGGCGTAGGAATCGGTGTGGATGGTGTCGCCCTCGGGCGTCAGCTCAATGCCGTCGATAAGGTCGTTGATGCCGGGCACGAAAGCGTTGAAGTCGTGGGTGGCAAGAAATGAAAGACCTTTGGGAATGGAGATGTCAAACAGATAGGGATCTTCATCGTTTTGCGGAGTCTTGTCGGGGTTGAGGATGCCGAAGCCCACGATTTCCTGGCCGCATTTGCCCTTGTAGAGGCCTTCCATGGCGGCAAGTTTCATGGGCTGCACACGGGCAACATCGAGTGCCGATCCGTCGCCGGTCCAGAGGGTCATCAGCATGCCGAACATGCCCATGACACCTGCCACCTTGATGGAGCTCATGGCCATGGCCACATTGCGCTTCTTAAGAATGAACCAGCAGCTCACACCGATCACGAACACACCGGCCAGCGCCCAACCGCTGAACACGGCATGGAAAAATTTGTGGATTGCCACGGGCGAGAATGCCACGGCCCAGAAATCGTCCATGACGTTGCGCATCTGGGCAGGATCAAACTCCATGCCGACGGGATATTGCATCCAGCCGTTGGCCACCAGAATCCAAAGGGCGGAAATCGAAGCACCGATAGCGGTTAGCCACGTGGAGGCGAGATGGAATCCGCGGCTGACTTTTTTCCAGCCGAAGAACATAACGGCGATGAAGGTTGACTCCATAAAGAATGCCAGGAGACCTTCGATAGCCAGTGGCGCGCCGAAAATGTCGCCAACGAACCAACTGTAGTTTGACCAGTTGGAGCCGAATTCAAATTCGAGAATAATGCCTGTTGCCACACCCACGGCGAAGTTGATGCCAAACAATGTCATCCAGAACTTGGTGATTGCCAGCCAACGCTCGCTGCGTGTGCGGAAATAGATTGTCTCCATGACCGCCACGATCATCGACAGACCGAGGGTCAGAGGAACAAATAGCCAGTGATACATGGCCGTCAGCGCGAATTGCGCTCTTGACCAGTCGACTACGCTCATCAAATCTTCCATAATTTATAGTTTTTTAGGTTGGTTATAAGGTTCATTCATGTGATGTCAGGGCGGAGCGCACGGCTTGTGCACGATCAGCGTCGGTGGAATATTCAGATTGGAGTTTGTTGGGGAAGAAGATCAGCTTGAACACGAAAACGAGCAAAATGACCTTCAGAATAATCAAAATCCAAAGCGAACGACCAACGGTCATGCTGCGGAAGCCGTCGACATAGAGATCGACCGCACGTTTAAGAAAACTCCCGGAGGGTGCCGATGGTTTAGAATTGCGTTCCATAAGTGCAAACTTAGTTAAATTTTGTGGCAAATCACAAGTTTTGGGGGCGGAAAAAGAAAAAATTTGGGCAAAAATGAAAAAAAACGTCCAAAAAGTTTGTCAGTTCAAAAATAATGCCTAACTTTGCATCGCTTTCGCAAGGAACCGATAGGGTGCTTAGCTCAGCTGGTTCAGAGCATCTGCCTTACAAGCAGAGGGTCGGGGGTTCGAATCCCTCAGCACCCACCCATTAAAAAAGAGTTTTTAAAGGAACCTTGCCGAATGTCAAACCTGTCGCAACCGACAGAATCAGGGTGCTTAGCTCAGCTGGTTCAGAGCATCTGCCTTACAAGCAGAGGGTCGGGGGTTCGAATCCCTCAGCACCCACCCAATCTTCACTCTATATATATTCGCAACATGCCCGGATGGCATGTTTTTTTTGTGTCTTTACTTTAGGAAAAACCCATACAATGGCGGGACGTACGGTTCGTGCGTCCGACTGACAATCAACACTTTGCCGCCGAACTATAATTCAGTGGCCTTCCGGTGAGTTCAGCACACCAGATCGCGGAGGATGTCGAGAGCCGGAGTGATTTTTTCGGGGGGCACTTCGTTGTCAAGAATGATTTGGCCCGGCGCAGAGAGCAGAGTGAAGTTGATGCGGGAGGCGGTGAGATTTTTTTTGTCGTGGCGCATCAGTTCAATCAGGCGGGGATAGTCGGCGCATGATAGCTGCGGACGAGGGAAATACTCCTTAATATATATAGCGACATCGTGGAGCGTAGCGGAGTCGAGTCCGAGCATCATGTTGGAGAGTATGAGGTCGACGATGAGCCCCCAGGCAACAGCGTGGCCGTGAGCCACAGCCCTCCCCTGCTCCATGGCGAGCGATTCAAAAGCATGAGCCGCCGTGTGGCCGAGGTTGAGAGCCTTACGCAATCCGTGCTCCAGCGGGTCTGCAGCCACTATGCGTTCCTTGACGGCGATGCTCTCGCGGAGCAAATGCTGAAGCTCGTCGAGGTTGGCGCGCTCAAGGTCATAGGCCAAGGCGCGATTCAGAGCCTCGGGCGAATCGATGAGAGCGTGTTTGAGCAGTTCGGCGTAGCCCGACGTCAACTCCTGGTAGGGTAGCGTTGCGAAATGTCGGGCCGAGACTATGACTGCGTCGGCGTGAGAAAAGACGCCTATTTCATTTTTCAATCCATTGAAATTGATACCGGTCTTGCCACCGAGGGCAGCGTCGACCGCACCTAGGAGCGTGGTGGGGATGTTGATGAAACGTATGCCGCGCTTGAAAGTCGAGGCAGCGAACCCGCCCAGATCGGTCACCATGCCGCCGCCAACGTTGATGAGCAACGAGGACCTTGTGGCTCCGCCATCCGACAGTGCTTGCCAGAGCGCCGACAGCGTGTCAATGTTTTTCGATTGGTCGCCGGCAGGTATTTCAATAATCTGCCCTCCGGCCAGCGCCGGGGTTGACTCTAACAGCGGACGAGCAATGAGCTGAGCAGTGTTTGCATCGGCAAGCAGGAATATGGCCGACGGTGCCATCTCCTCTACCACTTCGGCAAGCGCCGAGGAGGTGGAGTCGGTGAAAATCAGATTGACGCTTTTGGCAGGCATGGGGCAGGCGGTGAATGGAGATTAGTTGAAATTGTTCATGGTGGTCAGCAGGGAGTAGACCACCAGCGGGAGCATTTCGGCGAAATCGGTCATCGAGTCATAGACCAGGTCGGCACCGGCATCAGCGAGCGCGGCGGGGTCAATCGGACCGGTGTTGACTCCGATTGTGAAGATTCCCGCACGGTGCCCGGCTTCAACGCCAAGCGGAGCGTTTTCGATGACAATAGCCTCATCGGCTCGAAATCCGGCCACTTCAAGACCTTTAAGGTAAGGCTCGGCGTGGGGTTTGCCATGTCGTACGTCGCGCGACGACACGATGGTGTCGGGTGTGAAGATGCCGGGAAAGTCGCGTTGCAGGCGGTCGAGGAGCGTACGTTGTCCCGAACCGGTGACAAGCACGCACTTCACACCAATCTCTTTGAGAAACGTAAGCATCTCGGCCGCGCCGGGCATCACCTCAACAGGGGGCATCTCGGCAAAAAGCTCAGTCTTGCGGCGATAGAGGTCGGCACACTGCTGCTCCGTCGGCTCGACTCCGAAATATTTTTCAAAAAGTAATTTAATCTGCGAGGCTCCGGTGCGCCCTTCATACATGAAAAACTGCTCGCGGGGTACGTCGACACCCAGCTCAGCCATCATTTGCTGCCAGGCCCGAGCATGGGAGGGCATGGAATCGTAGAGGGTGCCGTCCATGTCGATTAGGGCGGCGCGAGGCACCACCTTTATATAATTGTGGCGTTCGAGAAATTTCTGTACAGCGAGTTTCGGTGTCATTTTTTCTTCTTCTTTTTCTTGTTTTTGTCAATGCGTTTGTCAACCTCCTGCTCGGCCTGCGGGTCCATGCCGGGCATCTGGAATCCCTGCGGAGCTTCGATGATGCCTTCCTGGATGAGCACGAGCGAGTCGGCCGCTGAAAGCACATCGTTGACCTCGGCCTGCGAAGCTGTGGCGCGCTGCTGACGCTCAGCCTGCTGCATACGCAGACCGCGCGAACCGGCCGTGCGCACTCCCTTGCGGAACACTTTGCTCATCTCGGCAATCAGGTTGACGCGGAGCGAGTCGGTGATGTGGCGTGTCGAGGCCACGCTGCGTTCATTAAGGCGGGCTTTGCCGAGTCCGATTTTCAGTTTTTCGGGCGTGCCCTTGATGTTGATGCCNAACTTAAACGGTAGCGGCGATTTCAACACCGCCACATGATAGTCGAGGTTAAACTTCATGTCGTTGTTTCCCATCACACCCAGGCGGTAGCGGTCCATATCGAAAATCACGGGATAGAGGTCGACCCAGCCGTNGTGGACAGTNATTTCCACATCCATGTGGTCAATCATGTTGCGGTGTNTATTCTTAAACATCATCCACTTGGCCACGGTTCGGAATGTCTCCGAGTCGAGCAACACGAGCGAATCGCCCTGAAGCTGAAGCGCGAGGTCAACGCTGTTGAAATCGAGGTTCATCAGCGAGTCAAAATCGGCCGTCAGNGCAAGCCGCGCATTGACAATGCCCTCGACCGANCGGAGCATAGGCAGCAGCGAATCGAGCTGCGGCATTTCGCTCAGCAGGTGGTGGAGGTTGAGATTCGACAGACGCAGGCCGCAAGCCACGCGGATGTCGTCGACCGTCGGAGCCGAGTAGAGGGCGGTCATGTCGATCGATCCCATATCGGTCGAGGCNCGGAGCTCTTCGAGGGCCACGGCGCCGTCGAACATATTGACACCGCCAACGAAGTTCTTGAGCCACAGNTCGCCATAGTGTATGTTGCGTGCGCGCATCGAAAGGCGGGCATTGACNTTGGAGGGGATNAGCAAAGCGGCCGCCCCGCCCTCAACGGCTGTGGCCACCGGCTCCCGCTTCATATCTTCAATATCATCGTCAACGAGGTCGGCGGCGGCAATGCTGTCGGCATGGGCTTTTGAATAAGCGGCACCTCGGAGAAGCGTTGCCGTCAGGTCATTGACATCGAGNGTGTCGCTCATNAGATTGAACTCGATGTCGAGCGGCAANCCGCGGCGCGAGGTCAGCGAACGGCGGATGTTGCGAACGGCGCCCGACGCACGGAAATCGCTNTGGCCTGCCTGCAACNTGACGTCGCGCACCAGCACNGAGTCAACCGAGAACACNACATCCACGTTGCTCAAGCGGTTGCGCACGGGGAAATGGGGCGTGAAAGCACGGGCACTCTTGGTNGTGAATTGACCCGATACATCCCAGAGCCTCATCCACGATGAGAAAGACTTGTCTACTCCGAAATCAATGCGCGAGCGGCCATCATCCTTCATGTCGGAAGCAGGCCGGCGAACTTCCTTNCGCGCCAGGGCAATGAGCGAATCGGCTGTCAGCGAGGGATAAACCACTGCCAGCGAGTCGACCTTCGACTGCAGATAGCGTGGCATCGCNTTGCGGGCGCGNGGGTGCATTTCNAGGTCGGCGGAGGTGCCGCGCAGNGTGCCGCTGAACTCTTTNGTGCGGGCNCTTATGCGGGATGCATCNACATGGGCGTTGATTAGCGGACTTTTACCTTTTTCGTCGTANCGCCGGAGAGCGCCGGAGATNGTTGACTGGTGAAATTTCANACGTGTGTGTCCGTCGTCGGCATTNACGGCNAGCATCCCCACCTTGATTGTGCCGCCGATGGGGTTGATCTGAGTGGTGTCTGACGATGAAGCCACGTTGCGCATGCCGAGGTTGGCCCGCAGGTCGCTGCCCGCAATCNTAAGGCCGGGGGCGGAGAAGGTNGCGGTGTCAACCCGGAGCGAAGCCGTCAGCAGGGAGTCGACAATGTGGTCGCCGGTGTCAAACTTGGAGGAGGTGCCGAGGTTAAATTCAACGCATCGGGCATCGGCATCCATCGANCCGTCGTGCATCGACAGCAGGAAATTGNTGAGTGTCAGCTTACCGTCAATTTTGGCAAGATGAAACCGTTTGGGAGTCAGATGGCTGAGGTTGAAGCGGGCGGTGGCNTCGCCGCGCANCGTGCCGGAAATCTTCATNGGCAGGCGCGACATCAGNGTCGACGGCAGGCGGTCAATNGCCAGAGAGCCTGAGAATTTGGCCTTTATACGCGGNTCGCGAATCAGATTATTTGCATCGCCTTCGAGCGTAAATTCCATCGCTTTTCCNGCCACGGCCANNCGGCGNAGCGTCACCTCGGCGCGGTTGAGATCGTCGCCCCGGAGNGCAAGCGANGCGTCGAGCGAGAGGCGATGGAGGTCNAGTTTGTCGTAGCGNACGCGGGAGGCATCGGCNCGGAGGTCGATGTCGGCATGCGGAATGCTGTCAATCGTCGGACGATANGGCTGCAGCAGCTTGGCCGACAGACCAACTGTGAGNTCGGTCGANAGTTTTCGCAGCTCGGCNACGTAGGGCTCGGGGACATANTTGATCAGTCGGCCCACTTCGGTGTCGGGCACCGAGAGGTCGAGGCGGTCAACNGACNGTGTGTCGGCAAAATTCAGATNAGTGCTGAAATCAATCGGAACGTCGAGNGCCACGACATGGAAATCATTAAGCCCCAGCTTAGTNGGGTTGTCAAAGTCCCAATCTATGCGACCGTCGATTGAAAATGGCATCGGCGGAAGCGAGAGTGCGCCGAAGCGCCCATCGGTGTCGCCGGCTATGCCNATCACATANGTCGGNGCATCATTTCCGCCGAGCATGGTCCGCGAGAGTGTCAGCANGACATCGAGNGAGTCGGCAGGCATGCGGTAGCGCACATTGAGGTCGCCTTTTAGCTCAAANCGATCAANGGCAATGTGGGGCATCGGCGTCGATTCTTCCGATGGCTTCGATGGGGGCACAATATCAAAATTATTCACCGAATCATTGACAACCAGCAGATTGACACGCGGGTCGGAGAGCTCGACATCATAGAGTTCAACGTTGTTGGCGAGCAGTTTGACCATGTTGACCCCGCCGCTGAAGCGCCGGAGAGAAAGCAGCGAATCGGCATCGGCAGGCAGAGTGCGCCGCGTTGAGTCGGGAAGCACGTCAAGGCTGCGGCTGACAACCTGAAGATTTTCCACTTCAAGGTTCAGTCGCGGAAACGTTGACCAGAAGGTCAGCTCCACTCGCCCGGCATTTACATCGGCGCCCAGATATTCGCTTGCATAACGGTTGACAAGCGGCGTGAGGCGCTCGGGTGAAAGGTAGAACACCACGGCGGAGATGGCCAGCGCCAGAAGCAGAGCCACCGTAAGCAGCGTGATGCCAACCCATTTAAGCAGTCGGCGCCACAGCGGCTTCTTCTTTTTCTCAGGCGTTTCGGCCGGAGTCTGAACGGGAGCGGAAGATTCAGTCATAGTTGGAGCAAACGGTTAGCAACCATCACTTTTCAGGACGAGCCGAAATGTGAAAGCAGGGTTGTTTCTTTTCATATTTCACCCAGATTTTTCCCTCCTCGCGCATGGCGTAAAGCACTTCGGCAAGAATTCCTTTGAGGTCAACGGCCGAGCGGGGAAGCGAGTCATTGAAAGCCGCAAACCGGGAGTAGGAAATATCGAAAGTGGTTCCGAGCTGATGCACGGAGGAATCGACCGCATTCTTGTTGCGGCGGCGCAAGCGGGCCACAGCCTCGGGGGTGCGCAAAACGCTGGTCACCTTGATGCGGTAAGCCCCGCCACCACGCGAAGCGAGCGTGTCGTTGAAGCGCCGGCCCACTTCATGGAGCAAAGCCGCCGCACGAGGCACCAGATAAGGGCGCGAGTAGGTGAGCGGCTCAACATAGAAGTCGCGGCATGAAACCACCTTTTCAAGCGGCCGACCCGTCATCCAATGCGACCGTGTATCAGTAAGCGGCGCAATGCCGATTTTTTCAGCATCGGCCCAGTGGATATAATTGCTGTCGTTAAACAATTTGGCGTAATCGCCAAGTCGTGCGAAGCGTAGCGCCACAGTGCCGTCGGGCATCTCGTGAAGCGGATGGTCGAAAGGCGCGGCAGAGTCAACATCGAAAAGCAAATCGTCAACCGAAATCACTCGGCCCGGCTCCTCGGCACCCGAATCAACAGTCTCGCCGCCGCCACAAGCCACCGCCGCCACAGCAAGCAGACACAATATATATAAAGGAAATTTCATTGCAAGATTCAAAAATTTCAGAGTGAGCAAAAGCCCCACCCCATTCAAAAACGTAAAGTTACAAACAATTCCCCAAACCGCCAAACCCCACCCCCACCGGCCTGTCAAGAAAACGGCCTTCATACCGAATCATGTAGGGTGTAAATCGACGTTCTGGAGTACTGATGGTGTACTAATCGGCCATATTTCAATACCACAGGAATGTACTTTCCTCAGTATCAAAAGACGATTCTCACATGATCATAGCAAGGTATGTTTTATGCTGCATGAAACCTGATTTGCAGCACAAAACCCTTGCTATAGCAAATTGCGATTTCCCCAAAGTCGTAATCGTCAAAAGAACCTGCGGTGCATAAACGCACTTCTCATATTGTCCACTAAAACCACGTAAGTATGAAACAAAAATTCAACTCAGACGGCAGACCGCCTAAAACCAACGCCATAGCCTTCCGCTGCTCTGTGAACTTCACAGCTTCCGAACAGGCTCAACTGCTTACCATGCAAGAGAAGTCCGGCATTGCCTCCATGTCATCGTTTATCAGGATGCGAGTCTTCGGCAAGCCCTTCAAGGTGTTTGTCGTAGACGAGAACACCAGCATCTTCATCGACAAGATGTCATCTCTTAATGCTCACTACCGCACCATCGCCATTGACTGCGACCTAATGTTGAAAACCCTCCGTGAAAACTTCACCGAAAAGAAAGCCATGGCCGTCCTCGCCAAACTTGAGCGCCACACCATCGAGCTTGTAAAGACCAACCGCGAGCTCGTCGCCCTCGCCCGACAGTTTGACGACCAAAGGCACAAAGACGATTTTGGCTAATACTCTGATATAGCGAACAATAATTAAATTTAATAGTTTATCTACTCTCAAGTTTAGTAAAGCCTAAATTGATATAGATTGATACTATATATAGATTTAGAACTATAAAATCCGGAATACGAACATACGGTTCGCATATTTTTATTTACTTTGCATCGAAATCAATCAACTCCTACAAATGGAAACAAAGAATATAAAAGAACTCGGTAAACAAGAATTCTCGAACGTTCGTATTTTAGTAGACCTTCCGGAATACGACATTGAAAAAGATACTCGTCTACTGATACCATTTTCCTATTATCAGCATTACGGCTTGATGAATAGAAATGGAGACGTGGTTGTAGAACCGAAATATGACCGTATTTTAGATTCTTGCTATAATGAGTCTGATGTTGTGCGTGTCGCTCAATATTATACATATGGGTTCAATAGATCTACCAAGGAGCCAAGTACCTATCTTGGCACAAAATGGGGATTACTTGACAGTTCTGGGAATCTTATGCTTGACCTTAACTATAAAGCTATTGGAGTGTCAGATGACAAAAAAATCCTTACACTCCGACATATGGATGGTCAATACGAAGTTATAACTATTGATGGCGAAGTTATTGTTCCTAAGGGGAAATACCCTTGGGTAGACACTTACGAAAAGGGGGTGACGCGCGTAAATGGTTTTATGGGAGAAGATAAGAGATATGGTATCATTGATATGACAGGTAAATTTGTTCTGCCTTTACGATATTCCAATATCTGGAATTTTGTCAATAAAAACCGAACAGTGACTACTATTGAGTCAATAGACGAACATGGTAATAAGCTTGTCGGGAATTTTAATCTCATTACTCACGAAGCAGACATCTAATTATGCCCTCAAATAAAAATGCCTTAACTCGAATCGTGTTGCTCGACAAAATGCTTGCCGACCGATATCATGCTTATTCCATTCAGGATATGACCGACTATCTTGAACGAGAGTTGCCTCAATATGGAAAAGATGGCGGCGTCAGCAAACGATGTGTCGAGAAAGACATTGAATATCTGGAATATAACTTCCCAATTCCGATAGAATTTGAGCGTTATACGATTGACGCTCATTCGGCAGCTACCGATAGGGTCTATAAGAAGAGATGTATCAGATACTCGGATCCGACTTTCTCTATCTTCAAGGGAAAACTTTCCGATGAAGAGAAAGGCATCCTGACGACAGCCCTTTCAACCATTGGATCATTTGATGGCCTTGATGGTTTTGGCTGGCTTGATGATTTAAACAAACGTCTCGGACTCGTAGAACAACGACCAATTGTTCAGATATCTAAAAACCTGCTTGAGAACAAAACTCTTATGGCTGAGGCATTTTCAGCAATCAAAGTCAAGGCGGTTGTAAAACTGAAATATCGGATGTTTAACACTTCAGAAATACGAGAGGTAATCATATCTCCATATTTATTAAAAGAATACAACAGGCGATGGTATCTTATAGGATCTGCTGACGACTCTGGACGCATTTTGACCTTCGCTCTTGACAGACTCATATCCATTGTAATTTTACCGGGATATGAATATCGAGAAGCTCCTGAAGATTTAACGGAAAGATATGAAGATATAATTGGCGTAAGCTATTATGAAGGTGCAGGAATCCATAAAATAATTTTCTGGGTCTCCGATAAGTCTGCGCCATATGTTGATACCAAGCCATTACACGGTTCACAAATCAGCATCAAGGGAGATAAGGAGAAATCTCTGCGCGAATTGTATGAGATCCCTGCCGGAGGCTCGCTATTTTCAATTGATTGCATGGAGAATTATGAACTCATACGTGAACTATGCTCGTATGGAGAGGATTTGAAGGTGCTTTCTCCCCGGCATATAATAAGCGCCATTAAAAAAAGGATTAAGTCAATGAGCAAATTATATGACACATAGCGAACATAGAGTTCGCATTTGGCATCTAACTTTGCATCGTAATCATAAAACAACCAATATGGACGATAAGCAATATCGACAGACAAAATTACCCATCAACTCCAACCTCACAGTGGTTCAGGACAAAGAATACAAATGGGGGGCGATTGACGAGGAAGGGAACGTTGTAATACCATTTGGCAAATATGCATGGATAGACGGATTCCAGAATGGGCTGGCTAAAGTCATAGGTTTCAACGATACTATGTCACCTAATATAGTGGCCGTTTTCGATAGCGAATTGAACGAGGTTAAAGATGGTCGAGTCGCTGAACAAGGAATTGTTAACGAGGCCGGTGAAGAGTTACTTCCATTGGAATACAATATATGGAAGTTCTATGGGAAGGATTACCCCACCATAAAATACTTTAAGGGTGACAAGGAACACAATGTTACTTTCCTATCGCTTAATCCGTCTCTTGAGGATGATAACGATGATGAGGGCTTTCTCGACAATTACGATAGTGATTACGACGATTATGATGATACCGACTATATGCGCGACACATGGGATGCCATGACAGACGGCCAGTATGGAGATATGCCGGAGGGATTTGATGGAGATTTTGATTTCCTCGGATACTAATAAAACAAGGAACAGCGAACAAAGAGTTCGCATTTATTGTGTAACTTTGTAAAGTAATCGACAGAGAACATTGAAGTATTGAGTCAAGGGGACATTTTGAAATTGCCCGACGATTTGTCGGGTACTTTCCCCACGGGGAATTTCCAACGTTCTGTTGGCTCCTGCGCACTTATCGCATCTACTTGCGGTGCAGTGGCTCCTCATCCGATGAGATAAGTGCCCATGAATCTGGGATGATAAGATTTATGATATTATAGTCAATTACTCAGACTTAGGGACATAAAGAAAACAGCCTTGGCTCAATACTTCTTTTTATTTTGAATACGAGAATGGATAAAGAACTGTTAGTATCAAAAATACGCTCCACCACAACACGGATGGAGCTACTTGATCTGCTGAATGAAATCAAAGTAGACTTAGCTGGTTCCGCAGCTTATCCATTCACCATGCAGAAAATGATGCGCCTTTGTAATCCCAAATTAGGTGAAAATCGTTATCGTAGGTTTGAGATTCCTAAAAAATCAGGCGGTGTAAGAACTATTTTCGCTCCGAATGGTAATCTGAAATGGATGCAACTATGTCTGAATGAGATATTCAAGACACTATATACGCCATCGTCTTATGCTATGGGATTCACTCAAGGTCGCTCAATTGTAGACAATGCCAAAAAGCATCTGAATCATAACTATGTATTCAATATAGATCTTTCCGACTTTTTTCCAAGTATCGACCAGGCAAGAGTCTGGAAACGTCTTCAAATGCCACCTTTCAGTTTCTCCAAGGAGATTGCAAATGTAATAGCCGGGTTGTGTGCTATTGAAATGGTGTATGACGAAGATGACAAAGATCCTGTTAAAACTTATAAACTGCCTCAGGGAGCACCAACCTCGCCTCTTCTGACAAATGCAATTTGTGACACCCTTGATCGTCGGCTTGCTGGACTTGCAAAACGTTTCGGACTACACTATACCAGATATGCTGATGATATTACGTTCAGTTCTTTGCACAATGTATATCAGGAAGGAAGCGCCTTCCGAAATGAACTGGAGCGTATTGTCATTGGGCAGAATTTCAGGATAAACCCCAGGAAGACCAGACTCCAACACCGGAGTAAGCGTCAAGAAGTCACTGGATTGTCTGTTGGCGAGAAGATTAATGTATGTCGAATGTATGTTAAAGATCTCAGAGCACTACTGCATATTTGGGAGAAGTATGGAATAAATGCTGCCATTGCCAAATTCTATCCGCGATATAAGGCAGAAAAAGGATATATTCATAAGGGTGAGCCCAATATTGAGAATGTGCTTTCTGGGAAACTTTGTTATCTAAAAATGGTCAAAGGTAAGTTTGACCCAGTGTATTGCAGACTTCAAGAGCAGTTCAATCGTCTGACATTGACATCTACTAACAAAAAAAATGTCGAGCTTAGTTGGGAATACCTACAGACGACACCAGTCAATGACTTTGAAACCCAACTCGGCGTAAAGATTGAATATGCCGTCTCAAAGCGAGGTAAGCCTTATTCCTATTTTATGCTGAAGGGAGAGAGAATAATGATATCTGTCAGTCAGAATATCTCGATTGACAAATTACCGAAGAATCTGTATATTTCTCTCTGCCGTCAAGTAGACTACAAACTGAGATATACCAAACAACAATTTTCTGTGCCTGAAGTGATTGATAATACTACGGCCTACGGCAGAATGAAACTTGGATGTCCACGTATGGAAGATCTTGCGGTTAGATACTTGTACGTCATACACAGGCAACTCCCGAAAAATCACCCTTCAAAATATATCCGAACACCCGAAGTCACACCTGAATTAAAGGATGTTGTCAATAAATTGAGTGAGCTTATACCTTCTTTATTTGACGTTGATTGTGTTCAAGCGACAGATGTTGAACCTAAAGATACGTTGACCCGGCTTGTTGAGTCTGGCTTCGATCTTTCAATTCTTTCTTGATATGGCTGAGCAGAATAAGGAAAATCTAAAGAAGCTACTTAACTTTTTGAATTCTGAAATTATCCACAAGCAGGAAAATCGCTGGTTTGTAGATGAACTTCGTAAATTATTACCCAAAGAGTCCGTCTCCGAATCAGTAGTTTGCAATTCATCCATAACCAAAATAGAGAAATATCTGGCTCTTGATTACAAATTGGATGAATCCAAGATATTATTAGATTATTCTTCGATCAAAAATGATTATTTGCGGGAGTGTTTTGAGGCAGATTGCCGCGAAATGCTCCGTTTCCGATTTGGTCTTAGAGGACATCGTATTGATTTTGGAGAGTTTTGTCGCTTCGCTCAAATACAGGCTGAAAGACTTTTGAATGTGTATTATCAAACAAAAGGATCAATATTTCAAATTCGTAATTATATCAAGCAATATAATCCTACAGCGGCTGGTCTTGAGAAATGTAACACGTTGGAAAGTATTAGCTATTCTGTAAAATTATGGGCATATAGTAAAGAACATTCATTGAAGCCTTTGTACGATATTCTTGATAAAGTCAGAAAAGTCAGGAATACACATAGTCATGGTTCTGCCCACAGTGCGGATGAAATATTCTTTCAAACTCACTATGCAATGCTATTGAAGTCGGGTTATCCACTTCTTTCCAATTGCCTTGTTGATTGGTCTACTTTGTGCAAGGACGAATTGAAGAATGATATTTATGTCAATACCCTAAAAGATACGGTTGGGCATAAGCATTACATTGACTTATGTTGGCAAAGGCGACAGCCGTTTGACGAGGTAATTAAGGCATTAGAAGTACTCATTCTTCACGTTAGTAATCACATTGATTAATGCAATAATATGGGGACAATCATATGTAGCAATGGCATGGTTATTTTCATAGATACAAGATTGTCAGATCTATGATAATTTTGCAAAAAAAATTCTTGTCCAACTGTAATCGGTAATTTTGCATCCTCAGAAATCGGCAGTGTAAAATCCCCAGTTTGGGATTGAAAAACAAAAGGCATCCATTAATTTTGTGGGTGAAAACTCAATAGTTCGTTAAATTTTGAATCAATTAGGCCGAGTCTCTGCCACCGAATAACAATAAGTTAGACGGAATCTCTTCCGTAAGGCTATAATTATTTTTCAGGTCACCGGATTTCCGACCCTCAATAAATTTCCTAATATGTTGATACAGCGAAGCGTTATCAAGTACTCTCTTTACGGATGCGACGGAAAGCCTGCGTCCGGTCGCCTCGTGTATCCTGTCGGAGACCTCCCTCGCCACATAGACAGCGGAAAGGGATGCGTTGTAACCGAAGGAGAGTCTGTCGGAGTCCGTGGACTGCCAATGCTCAAGGCCGACAACTTGGATTTCAAATCCCTCGAATTCGAGGGGTTTAGATGGGAGGTGACTAACAATACAATCATATGGCCCTATAAAAAACAGAGACTCGAAAAATTAGTCGTTCGTCCTTGAAAGTGAGCATATATGAGAGTCATAGACTGCTTCATATGTACCATTTCGGTAAATTAATTGAATCTCCTAATGAAATTCTTTTGGAATTCGAGAAAAATTTTGTACTTTTGCATTTGCTTAAAACTTAATTAAAAATGACACCAGAGGCAATACATACGAAAGTCGTTCCAACATTGCAAGCCGTGTTGTGGACGATTGCCTTGTTTATTGGAACAGTAAGCTTCCAAAATATCGGAGACCCTGTTCTCGTGAAGCTGATGAGCGTGTTCATAATTTTTCTGGTGTTTGCATGGGAGTCTGCGATAATGTTCCTTGACATTAAGAACGCCAATCCCGGTAAGAATTTCGATGGTGAAGTAGTGGGAATAAATGCACGACTTTTCTTCATCATTCCAATTCCTTTCATTATAGGTGTATTGTATTATGCATATCCAGCTATGAACATCCTGTTTTATCTACTCATGCCGATTATGGGATGGATTAAGTGGGAATGCTCATCGTTCGCCAACAATATACATATCCACTTTGTTGATATTAAGCCAACTTTTACTCCAAATAAAATAAATGATTGATATGATGATTACGACTATAACTTCTGGAGTTGTTTCATTCCTGAATAGCTCTGTATTCCCTGCGCTTTTAGCTGTCGGGGGCATCATTTATTTTGGATTGACTTACTATAGGGCAAACAAGACGGCCGACTGTAATCGTAAGAAAGTGCAGCAGGATATAATCAACAGTGCTACCATAATCTTACCCAAAAAGGATTACTTTGTGGCATGTGCTGGTAGTAAAGAATCTGGAGCATGTGCTAAAGTCTCAGCTATCGACATCCAGCAATGTAACTTCTGTGATTCAGATGGTAAGCCATTAAAACTCTCTTTGTATAATTGCTATGTTGTACATGGTGATTCAATGAAGTATGCCGGTATAAACGATAATGACTTAATCCTTGTTCCTACAGATTTTAGTCTTGATTCTTTGAAATCATTTCCAGAGATATTGGTAATAAGATACCGCGAAAAGAAAGAGAATAAACCATTGTACAAAGTACGCAGGGTATGGTATAGAGGTTCAATAGAAGATGACCTTCTTAAA
>JAAVDT010000031.1 GCA_014801655.1 Bacteroides sp. | reverse complement strand
TGTTTGGGGTGGGGGTGTTTTGATGGTACATAGCAAGATTACTTTTTCCATTGCAAGAAATGTGATAATGATTGGTTTATTATCTAAGCGAGGAGCGTTGAGACAACGGCCCTCGTTTTTGTTTTTATCCCCTCGCCCAATCCAGATTTATAATGGTTCGCTAAAAAGTTGGATTCGTGCAGCATCTCCGATGCTGCTATGGCGGAGGGGGATGTGTCCCCACCACGGTCGGGAGGCGGGGCTCCCTCCCTTATGGTGGGGTTTAAGAATGTGGTGTCGTCTCCGACGACTTTGCTGTGGAGTGGGGGTGGATAGGCAAAATTATTGGCTTGCCCGATTTTGAGTTTGTTGAAAAAGGTGTTTACTTTTCGATGCTTAGTTGTTCTGTTGGGGCCTGTGGGGCAAAATTTTTTTCACCCGAAACCAGGCACACTATACTCTACACTCTGTTCTCTGCGCTCTATGGGGGTTAGTACCACTGGACGCCGTTGGAGAGGGAGGAGCGTTTGTCGTATTTGAGGTCGGAGAGCATGGAGGAGTTGACGGAGATGTGGAAGTTGTAGGATTTGTAGGGGCCTACGGGTACGAAGCTGGCTGTCATGGTGAAGCAGTGGAGGTCGCGTGAGACGTTGCAGTTCATGTAGGCGAGCTTGTGGGTGTCGAAGTTGTAGCTTGCGGTGAAGCTGAAGTTCCAGTTTTTGGTGGGACGGATGTTGCCGGAGAAGCTGAGGTTTTGGGTTATTTTGCCGTCATACTCCATTTTGCGTTTGTTGAAGGCTCCGTAGCCATAGTTGACGGAGTAGTTGAGTGTGAGGCTCCAGGGCACTTCCCATTTCATGTAGCCGTCGGAGTCGAAGGTCATGTCGGCGTCGGAGGAGCCGCCGATGCCGGGACGTGCTTGGTTGGCGGTGTTTCGGCGGTTGCGTGGCTGGTCTTCTTCGCCGGATTCTTCGCTGTCGGCGTCGACATCTTTTTTCTTGTTTTTGCGGCGGAAGGTCTGGTTGTTGAAGGTGTAGGAGAATGATGTGCCGGTGCTTGAGAGTCGGCCCCAACCTTTGCCTGCCTTCCATCGGGGGATGTTGACGCGGACGGGGTTGCCGGCGGCGTTGAGCTGATAGGTGTAGACGTCCCACACGGCTGAGAGGTTGAGGTTGAAGTTTTTGACGAGTCGGAGCATGATTGAGGTGTTGATGTTGCTCCAGTTGAGGGAGTCGGCGGCGAAGTTGTAGCTTTGGGAGATGGTGAAGTTTTCGATGAGTGATATTTTCTTTTCGCCGATGCTGTCGTTGTCGGATTTGACCTTCATTTCGAGGTTGTTGGCGAGGGCGAAGTTGACGGTTCCGGTTTTTCCTTGTCCGGGGACGCCGAACAGGCTGTTGGGGAAGAGTGAGTATTTTCGTTCCATCATTTCGCCGTTGGCTGAGGGGTATTGATATGTGCCGTAGTAGCCGAAGAAGGGGGTGCTGAAGTCGGGCGAACCGCTGAAGGAGACGGTGGGCGTGATGACGTGGCGAATCATTTTCACTTTGTCGCCGAGGAATTTGAGGGGTTGATAGAAGCCGTAGATTTTGGTGTCGAGTGACACGGCGGCGTTGAAGTCCCAGACGTTGTAGAAGCTATATGATGTGTCGCACACTTCGGCTGCGGCGTTGGGGTCCCACTGGCGGCGCACTTTGGAGGTGTACATGCGGTCGGTGAGGTTGATGCTGGGTGTCAGGTTGAAGTATTTGAAGATGTTGAATGTGGCTGACACGGGAATTGAGTGGCGCATGCCGTTGCGCCAGTCTTTGATGAGGCTTTTCTGGAAAAATTCGTCTTGTTTGGCGGTCAGGGAGTTGTTGAACTGACCGGAGTAGCTCATGCGTATTTTTTCATACCACTTCTCTTTGCCGACGGGGTGTTTGCGCTTGAAGGGGTAGATTTGGGACATGGTGATGGTGATGTTGGGAAACGAGACTGCGAGTGTGGAGTCCTGGCTGCGCTGGGAGATGTTGGCGTTGCCGGAGAATGACCATTTTGAGCCGGGCGGGCGATAGGTGAAGTTGACCGTTGAGCTTTTGGTGTTTTCGGTGAATGAGTTGGAGTAGTAGCTGCCGAGGTCGTTGCGCGAATAGCCTGAGGTGGTGAAGTTGACTGATGCGGAGAAGTTGAAAATGGGGTTGGCTTTCTGGTCTTGGGTGTGGCTCCAGAGCACCTGGAAGTTGGTCTGCTTGGAGTAGTCGGGGAGGCCTTTGTCGCCGAGGATTGTTTTTAGGAAGCTGATGTTGAAATTGCCTGAAAACTTGTAGCGTTTGACGTAGGATGAGCGAGCCTGGAGGCCCCAGGATCCTTTGGTGTAGATTTCGCCTGTGAGGGCGAGGTCGATGTTGTCGTTGATGGCGAAGTAGTAGCCGCCGTTGCTGAGATAGAAGCCGCGGTTGTAGTCGTCGCCAAATGAGGGGAAGATGATGCCGCTCGAATAGCGTTCGGAGAACGGGAAATAGCCGAATGGCACGGCGAGGGGGAGGGGGAGTCCTTCGAGCACCATGTAGGCGGGGCCTGTGACGATGTCTTTTTTGGGTCGCACTTTGGCTTTTGTGAGCTGGAAGCCGAAGTGGGGATGCTCGTGGTTGTCGCAGGTGGTGTAGAAGCCGTTTTGTATATAAAAGGTGTTGTCGTCGACTTTTTTCGAGAGGCCGCCTGTGAGGTAGCCTTCGCCCTGCTGGGTGATTACGTCGGTGATGAAACCTTTTTCGGTTTTGAAGTTATAGCGCATGGTCTTTGACTCGTAGCTGGTGCCGTTGTCGGTGAACACGGGCGAACCGGAGAGTTGTCCGAGGGAGTCGATGTCGCCCACGGCGTAGACTGTCGAGCTGTCCATGTTGAGCTGAATGCGTGCGGCGTCGAGGTTGATGTTGCCGTAGGTCACTTTGGCGTTGCCGTAGAGATAGGCGTCGCTTTGACCTATGAGCACCATAGAGTCGGAGGCGGTGATGTCGACAACGTTGTCGAGGTCGGTTTTTACGCGCGAGATGCGGCGTCCGGCGGGGCGGGGTGCGGAGGCTGTGTCGTCGTTGAGATGGACGCGCTGACGCAGCGAAGCGCGGTCGGCATCGGAGATGAGAGGCGCGGGGGCGGGGGAGCCGATTGCGGCCGTGTCGGCAGATGCAACGGCTACGGTGTCAGGCGCTTGCTCGGCAATTTGGGCCGGGAGCTCGAAGAGGGCGGAGTCGGCCGCTGTGGAGTCGGCGGGGAGTTTGGTGGCATCGCCGGCCGGGGCCGGACCGTTGATTCGCGAGGCGCTTGAACGGGGCTGACGGCGCACGGGCATGCGGTGGCGCACTGAGTAGGGAGCATCGGGGGGGATGGCTCCCGGGGATGGCACAATGGTGTCGGTCTCCACAACCAAGGGGCTCTGGATGGCCTCAAGAAGTGAAGAATTTCGCGACGCCATGGCGGATAAGGCCATGACTGCCACGATTATAGCTGCGATATATTGATGAGCTGACCTCAAGCTTAGTGACAATGACGGTTGAATTATCGGTGCAAAGATACGTTATATTAGCGTTAAAACCTCGTTTTTTACAAAATTTATAAGAGTGTGTTTACTTTTAAACCAAATTAATAAGAGAAGAGTGTGTAATATAATTTTTGATTTCATCACAAAGAATCTTTTGGGCGCTTTTTCAAACTTTCATCAGTCGCAATGCCCGCATTGCTCCTTCTTCAATTTTGAAAAATCATCCCAAAATCTCTCTTTGTGCTAAAATCATTTAAAAGTAAACACACTCTATGTTNTNNANGAATCGTGAGGCATGACATTGCGACAATGGCTTGCGCATGNAAGCAATTTTTTGTGCATAGATTGACGACGTTTTTGAAAGATTTGNTATTTTTGCAGCCTAAAAACATTGTTTCAGCTTTTAAACTTGAAAGAAATGAAAGAAGAACTGGATATCGATTGGGCAAATNTGCCTTTCGGCTATTTGCGCACCGATTATAATGTCAGATGCTATTTCCGCGATGGAAAATGGGGCGAAATCGAAGTCTCTGATTCCGAAGAAATCACTCTCCACATGGCTGCTACCTGCCTCCANTATGGCCAGGAATTGTTTGAAGGCCTGAAGGCTTTCCGCGGGGTNGACGGCAAGGTGCGCGTGTTTCGCATGCATGAAAATGCCAAACGCATTCAGGAATCGGCCAAGGGTATCTGCATGGAGCCCGTGCCTGAGGATCTGTTCTGCGAAATGGTTGAAAAGGTCGTTAAGCTCAACGAGCGTTTCGTGCCTCCCTACGGCAGCGGTGCTTCGCTCTATATCCGTCCGTTTGAAATCGGCCTGACCGCCAGTGTGGGGGTTCGCAAGTCGACCGAATATTTGTTTATGATTCTCGTAAGCCCCGTTGGCCCTTATTTCAAAACGGGCTTCAACCCCACCAATATCTGCATTATGCGCGACTTTGACCGCGTGGCTCCCAAGGGCACCGGTCGCTGGAAGGTTGGCGGCAACTATGGCGCAAGCCTCGGCGCGGGCGAGAAGGCTCATGAGCTGGGCTATTCGGCTGTGCTTTATCTCGACCCGAAGGAGAAGAAGTATCTCGATGAGTGCGGNCCGGCCAACTTCTTCGCTATCAAGGATGGTAAATATATCACTCCGGCGTCGGAATCTATTCTTCCGTCAATCACCAATATGACTCTTCAGACGCTCGCTAAGGATATGGGCATTGAGGTTGAGTCGCGCCACATCACTGTTGATGAGCTGGAAACGATTTCTGAAGCTGCTGCCTGCGGCACGGCTGCCGTGACCTCTCCCGTGGGTCGCATCGATGATCTCGACACCGGCAAGCAGTATCTTATTGCCCGCGATGGCAAGCCGGGTCCGATCACCACTAAGCTCTATAATCAGATTCGCGGCATTCAGCTTGGCGAAATCGAGGATNAGTATGGCTGGAACACTATCATTGAATGATTGACTATCAGCGAATAATTGATAAATATTATCCCGCAGGCTCAGGCTTGCGGGATATTTATATGCGCCATTGTCGGGCTGTGGCGGATGAGGCTTTGGCGATNGCCGAACGGCTNGGGCTTCCGCTCGACAGGGAGCGCATTGAGGCCGCTGCTATGCTCCACGATATCGGCATTTTCCGAACTNATGNGCCATCGATTCTCTGCCGGGGGTCGGANCCTTATATTGCTCATGGNATTATTGGTCGCGAGATTCTTCTTTCGGAGGGTGTGGATGNTGANATTGCCGATGTGGCTGCGCGGCACACGGGTTCGGGGCTGACGCGCGAGGAGATTGAGCGTCAGCATNTGCCGCTTCCGCCGGACGACTATTGCCCGCAGACGNTGCTCCAACGTCTTGTGTGCTATGCCGATAAGTTTTATTCTAAGTCGGGGTCGATGGAGCGTAAGTCGCTTGAGCGGGTTCGGGAGCAGATGGCTCGGTTTGGNAGTGNGGCGCTTGGGCGGTTTGAGGGGCTTGTTTTAGAGTTTNGNGNNTAGAGNNTAGAGTTTAGAGAGGGGGGCCATCCGGGGATCATCGGCCGTTCACGGCCGATAAACTTAACATCCGGCGGGGANGGGGAGAGNTTAGAGANNAGAGTTTAGAGANTAGAGAATAGAGTTTTGAGAGGGGAGAGGGGGTTAGATTAGGTGCATGGATTTGGCTATGCGGCAGGCTTCTATGGAGTTGCGGACTTTTAGGCGGAGGATGATTTCCTGGCGGTGGCGGTTGACGGTGTGGCGGCTGATGTTGAGTTGCCGGGCTATTGCTTCGCTTGTCAGGCCGGAGTCTATCAGGCTGAGTACCTGGCGTTCGCGCGGGCTGAGAATTTTTGCGTCGGTGGCTGATGTGAGTTCTTCTGTCAGGCCNGTCAGGGTGTCGACNATTATGGAGCGGCCGGATATGCCTGGTGTGGCNGGGCTGTAGAGGCAGATGGCGTAGCGGAGGTTGTGGTTGGCGGGGTCGAAGATGTATAACATTTTGTGCATCACGTCAATCATCTGTCCGTCGGNTCCTTTCATGCGGAGGNGGGTCATCAGGCAGCAGTGGCGCCGATGCAGTGGGCGCTGCATCAGATTGTGGTGGAAGCGGAGTTCGGCCATAAATTTTTCCTGCTGTTCGCTTTCGGGCATGAGTTCCAGAATCTGTCGCTCCCAGATTGAGTTTTCTTCGTTGTAGTTTTCCAGTCCGAGCCGTGANGCAAAAGCTCCGCAGAAGATGCGGCTTGTCNANCGGGCGATGTCGGAGACCACGGCCACTACGCCCTCAATCTCTGCCATGCAGCGCGCATAGGNGTAGGCATCAGGGAGTTGAGCCGGGGTGTCGATNTNGGTNTTNTNGGAGCGGAGCAGATTGTTGAGTTTTCGGAACGCCTGCATATGGGGGTGNTGAAAAAATGGTTATTTTTAGCTATTGTGGGTGGTGGTTCTTCTGATTAACTTTGCAAAAGTAAAACATTTATGCGAATTATGAAAAGAACACTGATCGTAGCTCTGGCTGCTCTCGCCACAATCGGTNGNGGAGCGCAATCTCTTGAAAAGATGAATTGGTTTAACGAACCTGACTCATGGAAGATTTCAGGCAAGACTTTGGTGATGGATGTCACGCCGAANACTGACTATTGGCGCATTTCGCACTATGGTTTCACGGTTGATGATGCTCCCTTCTACTATTCGGAATATGGGGGCGAATTTGAAGCGAAAGTGAAGGTGTCGGGCGACTATAAAGTGCGCTTCGATCAGGCGGGCATGATGATTCGCATCGANCACGAGAATTATATCAANACGGGCATTGAATATGTTGACGGTCACTANAATCTGAGNACTGTCGTGACTCACCACACATCGGATTGGAGTGTGATTGCTCTTGACCGCCCCGTCGACTCGCTGTGGATTAAGGCTGTGCGCCGTCTCGACGCTATTGAAATCTTNTATTCGTTTGACGATAAGGANTATCACATGATGCGCAATGCNTGGATGGAGGCCAACCGCCCTGTGAAAATAGGTATGTATGCTGCGTCGCCCGACGGCAACGGNTTCCGTGCCACGTTCTCCGACTTCCGCGTCAGTCATCTTCCCGACGCCGTGCGCTCGGCTTGGCTCAAGGCTAACGCNGAGTGACNNGAANNGATNNCGGNTTNTTGANAGAANAAAGTTAATGTAAGTTAAAATNGAAAATATCCTGAACCAAATCACGGCTTGNGATGTTTTGAANGTACATAGCAAGATTACTTTTTCCATTGCAAGAAATGTGATAATGATTGGTTTATTATCTAAGCGAGGAGCGTTGAGACAACGGCCCTCGTTTTTGTTTTGTGGCCAACGGACGGGAAAATCCGGGGATTTTTCTTTGGTAATTGGGCGGATTGTATTAATTTTGCGAATTACAGATTATTAATGCATATTGCATATTGCATTTTTTCAACTATGACTGAACAATCAACAAGCGAATCGCAAATCAATCATCAGCATCAGCACCCGCGTCCAACGTTCTGGACCACTGACCGCATTATGAAACTTCTCATCGGACTGGCTATCGGGGGCGGAGTCATGTGGCTTTTGTGGCGGCTGTCGGATGTGTTGTTGCCATTTTTTGCGGCTTGTGTCATCGCTTATATGATTAATCCCATCGTGGAGNTTGTGCAACGCAAGCTGCATCTGCGCAAGCGATTATTGGCTGTGGCCATTACGCTGCTGGCCATTCTGGGAGTGATNGTGGGGCTATGCTACGTTTTCCTGCCGATGATCACCGACGAACTTCAGGAACTTGAGCTGATGCTCAAACGCTATGCGTCGGAAAATACGTTTGTTACGTTCCTGCCCCCATCGGTCAACCGCTTGCTCCATAATTTCAGTGTTGAAAATATCACCCGATTCCTCTCGACTTCTCATTTTCAGACACTTCTGTCGAAGGGCACATCGTTTGTGGCCGGTTCTCTGGAGTCGCTGTTTCATGTGCTGGAGTGGATGCTGATGTTTATCTACATCATCTTCGTGTTGATGGACTATGAGCAGATTGTGCGCGGATTCAAGAAAATCGTGCCGATTCGCTATCGCCCTCAGGCAATGGTGATTGTGGCCGACGTGCAGCAAAACATGAGCAGCTACTTCCGCGGTCAGGCTCTGATTGCCTTGTTTGCCGCCGTGTTCTATTGCATCGGGTTCAGCATCGTTGGTCTGCCGCTGGCCATCGTCATGGGGCTCATTGTCGGGATACTCTACATGATTCCTTATTTCCAGTATGTTACGCTCATCCCCGTGGCCATTATCTGTTTCATCAACTCGCTCGGCGGCGACGGTGCTTTCTGGACCGATTTCGGGAAGTGTCTGCTCGTCTATTTTATTGTGCAGATGGTGTGTGACTATGTGCTGACGCCCCACATCATGGGCAAGGAGATGGGGCTTAATCCGGCCGTGATACTTCTGGCTCTGTCGATCTGGGGCAGCCTGCTCGGAGTGCTTGGCATGATCATCGCTCTGCCGGCAACGGCCCTGCTGATGTCGTACTACGAACGCTATATCAGCAACCGCGGAGCCTCTGACGCGGTTTGCGCCGAATCTTCTGACCAATCATAAACCCTCACANCAGACATTAGCTATCAAATGTTTCAGCTATGAAAAAGAATTATATCGGACTCTGGAGCCTTCTGGCAGTTGCGCTCGCAGTAATCATTGTCATTTCCTGCCTTGACCATCCGTCGGTGTTCGGGGTTGAGTTGCGCAGCTCAGGCATTGCCGATAAGCTGACGGCTGCCCGCGAGCCGGAAATTGCCGCCGAAGAGGCTGCCGCCGCCGACTCGGCCGTGGAGGCCAAGCCTGAAAAGATTGAACTCGACACTGCCGCCCAAAACATTCTCATCATCGGCGACTCGATGCTCGAAGGTCTTAATCCGCGTCTGGCTGCCTATGCCAAAAAAAACGGCCATACGCTCCACTCCGTTATCTGGTATAGCTCGACCACAAAATATTTCGGAGAGAGCGACACTCTGAGGGTGTTTATCAAAAAATACAATCCGTCGTTTATCTTCCTGAGCCTCGGCGGCAACGAGCTTTTCGTGCGCGACATCATTGAGCAGCGCGACAAATTCGTGAAAAAGATTCTTGCCGATATCGGCGATATTCCTTATCTCTGGATCGGTCCGCCAAACTGGAAGAAGGACACCGGCATCAACGAACTGGTGCAGAAAAATGTTCCTAAGGGCAACTTTTTCCTCTCCGACGGCATGCACTTCGACCGCCAGAAAGATGGTGCGCACCCGACCCACGCTTCGGCGGCGCTGTGGATGGACAGCATTGCCCGATGGATGCCGCTCCACGGCTCCCACCCCATTCGCATGGAGTTCCCCGACGAACCTAAGGGAAGGCCGGCGGAAGTGGTGGTGCTCCAACCTCTGAAATAACCTATTATAACCAATCACCCGCAGACAACCCCCATGATGGAGACCCTTTCGACCATTTTCCACAATCTTCTCGACATGCTTCGCTACGATGCCGACAAGCCGATGATTTTTTCAAGCGGACTTTTCTGGGCATTGTTTCTGATTTTCATTCCGATCTACTCGGCGTTGCGCAGTCGAAAATGGCAGATGATTGCTTTTGTGACCGCGTTCAGTCTGTTTTTCTATTTCAAGTCGTCGGGATGGTTTTTCCTGCTGCTTGTGGCAACATCGTTGATCGACTGGTCGCTGTCGAAGCTGCTCGTCCGGCTGACGAAACGCTGGCAGCAGCTTGCCTGCATGTGGGGTTCGATTGCTGTGTCGCTCTCGGTGTTGATATATTTCAAGTATGCCAACTTCTTCCTCTGGACCTGGAACTCCATGGTTGAAGGCAACTTCCAGCCGCTCGACATCATTCTGCCCGTGGGCATTTCGTTCTACACATTTCAGTCGATCAGCTACATTGTCGACATCTATAAAAAACGCCTTGCGCCAACGGCCACCTGGCTTGAATATGCCTTCTTTCTCTCTTTCTTCCCTCAGCTTGTGGCGGGTCCCATCGTGAGAGCCGACTATTTCATTCCGCAGATTGAAAACCGCGAGCACGCTTCGCGCACCGATATCTACACCGGCCTGTGGCTCATCATTCTCGGCATCATCAAAAAGGCTGTCATAGCCGACTATATCGCGCAATATAACGACCTGATTTTCGAGGTGCCTACGGGCTACAGCGGCTTCGAGTCGCTCATGGGGCTTATCGGCTACGTCATGCAGATCTACTGCGACTTCTCGGGCTATAGCGACATGGCCATCGGCATAGCGCTGATCATGGGCTTTAAGCTGATGAAAAACTTCGACTTCCCCTATAAGGCGCAAAATCTCAGCGACTTCTGGCGACAGTGGCACATCTCGCTATCTTCGTGGCTTCGCGACTATGTCTACATTCCGCTGGGGGGCAACCGCAAAGGCACCATCCGCACCTATGTCAACAATTTCCTGACCATGCTCGTGGGCGGTCTGTGGCATGGAGCAGCCTGGAAATTTGTGCTTTGGGGTGGCATGCACGGCGTCGGTCTCGCCGTTCATAAAGCTTGTCAGCCCTGGCTGAAAAAACTCCCCGACAACTGGTGGATCAAGGCTCTGTCGTGGATGCTGACCATCACCTATGTCAGTCTGCTCTTCGTCTTCTTCCGCGCAGCCTCGATGACCGACAGTCTGCTCATCATCAAAAACATCTTCACCAACTTCGATCCGGCCTATATCATTCCCTTCATCAAGGTGCGCTANGTCTGGATCATTATGATGGCCGTAATCATCATCAGCCACTCTCTGCCNCGCCGCTGCTACGACGAGATGCAGCGCCGCTTCGTCGATTCTCCCTGGCTCATGAAGCTCATCATCTTCCTTCTTGTGGTGCAGCTGGTCATCCAATTCATGAGCGAAAACGTGGCTCCGTTTATCTACTTCCAGTTCTAAGGGTTAGCCGATTGCACTCACCNGTNNGTAATTCACGCCTCAAGGCTNAGAGCCGGGGCGGAGTTTGTGGCCGGAGCGGAGCGATGTAGGCGCCAGCCGGTCCAGGCCATCAGGATGGTCATCAGGGGGCTGATGTAGTTGAAAAGAGCAAAGGGGAGATAGGTGAGTGTGGCCACNCCGAGCACTGTCGATTGGGTCACGCCGCAGGAATTCCACGGAATCAACACTGAGGTGACAGAGATTGAATCTTCAAGCGTGCGGCTCAGAGCCTGCGGTTTCAGGCCCCGACGCTGGTAGGTGTTTTTGTAGATGTTGGCCCCTACGATGATTGATAGATACTGGTCGCCGGTGCAGCTGTTGAGAAACAGTCCGCTGCCGACNGTGGCCGCTACAAGCGAGCGGGCGCGACGCAGGCGCGAGGTAATCACCCGGGTGATTCGGCCAAGCATGCCGGTGCCAATCATTATGCCGCCAAATGTCATTGCCGAAAGNACGAGCCACACCGTGGGGAGCATGCCCTCGATGCCGCCGGTGCTGACGAGNGGGTCGAGCAGGGCGTTNCCGGTNTTCATGTCGGTAGCGGNTGCCAGCAGTCGGCCGGCNGCCGAGAGTTGCGACATGATTGAGGGGTCGGCAGATCCGGTGAGCGATTCCACGATGCCGGGCTGCAGCAGNCGTATGCCGATGAGTCCGGCAAGCGAACCGATGGCCAGCGTCCATGCGGTGTTGAAGCGCAGAATAATCATGAGCAAGGTGATTGCCGGAATGACAAGGGTCCAGGGCGTTATGACGAATGTGCGTTCAATGGCTTCAATCATTTCGCCGCTGTGGCCGGCCTGTGCGGGGTCGTTGATAATCCCCACTATTAGATAGATTGTCAGCGCAATGGCCATTGCCGGAGCGGAGGTGAGCATCAGATAGCGGATGTGGGTGAACAGACGCACGCCGCAACTCGATGCCGCCAANACGGTGGTGTCGCTCAGCGGTGACACTTTGTCGCCGAAATATGCACCGGAGATGATGGCTCCGGCCACCCATCCGTGGCTGAAGCCCATAACCGAGCCTACACCCATCANCGCCACGCCGAGGGTGGCAATCGTGGTCCAGGAACTTCCTGTCACNACCGACACCACGGCACACATGGCACACGCAACGGCCAGAAACGTGCGCGCATCCANCAGTTCGAGGCCATAGACAATCAGCGAGGGCACAACGCCNCTNAGCATCCATGTGGCCGACAATGTGCCGATAAAAATCAGAATCGGCACAGCCGGCAGAATCTGCCGCGCACTCTTTATCATGCCCGGAAGCAGGCAGCGTCGGCGGTTGGTGAACACCAGCCCTAACACGAGACTGACTGCAGCCGCGGCAGAGAGAATATAATAACTGTAGTTCTGCACCGCGTCGGCACCCTTGACAATAATCATGACAATGAGAGCTACGAGCANCACTGCAAGCGGAATGACCGAGATGGCGAGCGAGGGTTCTGTGGCACGCTTCGCACCGGATTTAAATAACTTACCCAATTCGTGATTAGATTAACCTAAAAACAGTCTGTTTTTACCTATTATTGTACGTATTATTATCTCATAAACCGTGCTTGATATACAAAATGCAAAAATCAAGCATAAAAATTCATTTGCAAAATTACCAAATATTTATTCAACCNCCAAACCATCTAACGTTTTTTTTCATCTCCCNNTGCATTTTAGCTCCCCTTCACCAAAAAAACGCAAAAAATTCTCCTTTGNGTNANAAAAATTGTGCTGCTGNATCGCAAAATGNGTCCTCCCGAAGGCGGAGGGGATATAAAACAAAAACGAGGGCCGTTGTCTCAACGCTCCTCGCTTAGATAATAAACCAATCATTATCACATTTCTTGCAATGGAAAAAGTAATCTTGCTATGTACTATGAAAACATCGCAAANCGTGATTTAGTTCTGNANANNTTCGNTTTTTAACTTATTTTANGGCTTGAGNCNGGGGTCGCTGACCCCACCACTGTCGGGAGCGGGGCTCCCTCCCTTATGGTGGGGTTTAAGGAGGTGGGTCGTCTCCGACGACATTTAATGGTGATTCAGTGTGTTTCGTCGGGGGTCGCGGGGAGGATATAGGGGGATTCGGCGGGGTTGAAGAGGCCGGATTGGAGGGTCTGGTAGATGTGGAGGCAGGCGTAGGCGTCGAGGGAGGCGTAGTGTTGCTGGGCATCGGTGAGCTCGGGGGCTTCCCAGTTGGTCAGGCGCTGGCCTTTGGAGATGCGCAGGCCGAAGATGATGGCGTAGATGCGCTGAAGGCTTGCGTCGATGATGCCGAAACGGTGGACAAAGTCTTGCAGTTCAACGAATCCGGCGGGCTGAAATTCGCCGAGTTTGTTGAGGCCGTGGAAATCGTCTTTGGTCGACAGGCCGATTTTCATCACTGATTCTGCCGAGAGAAATTCGCGAAGCTGCTCGGTGAAGCCGATTTTGTTGATGCGGAAGAGGAAACAGATGTCGGCGGTTGAGAGCTGAATAAGGGCAACGGTGTGGTGGGATCCTTTGCGAAACGAAGGGCGGGTTTCGGTGTCGAATCCAACTATGGGTTGCTTGGAGAGAAAGCGCAGTGCGGCGCGGGCATCGGCGGCATTGTCGATGACGCGGATTTCGCCTTTGAATTCCGCAGCAGGCATTTCGGAAATTTTATCTTTAGGAATCGACAGTGTGGGTTGTTGATGAGACATTTTGCAGAAGGTGTGTGTTGCGGATTGGATGAAATGGAGATTAGATGTTAATAGAGGGTATGTCGAGGATAGGGGTTTCGGGGAAGTGGCGCCGGACGTAGCGCTCGATGAAGGCGCGAGTGTCGGCGGAAATCACCGGGTCTTTGTCGAAATAGGTGTTGTAGAGCACGCTGTGGAGCTTCAGGCCTCGGCTTTTGATGGCTTCGAGGGAGAGAATGGTGTGGTTGATGGAGCCGAGACGGCTGTTGGTGACCAGCGCCACAGGTAGCCGGCGGGTGACGCAATAGTCAATGGCAAAGAAGTCGTCGGTGATGGGAACCATCAGTCCGCCTGCGCCTTCAATCAACACTGTGTCAAACTCTTCAGCGAGTCGGGCCGTGGCGTTGTCGATCAGCGAGAGGTCTATTTCCACGCCGTCAAGTCGGGCGGCGAGCTGAGCCGATGCGGGATAGGAGAGAATAATCGGGGCGGTCAGGCCTGCGCGATCGGCTTCGAGAGGGCCTGTGGCTGTCAGCAGGCGATGGAGTTCGATATCTTCGGAGAATCCGGTGTTGCCGGTCTGGATGAATTTTTGGGTGACCACTTTCTTGCCTTCTTCGGCGAGGAGGCGGGCGAGGAAACCGGTGGCATAGCTTTTGCCTGCGTCGGTGTCGATTCCGGATATGAAGATTATTTCAGCCATTTATTTTTTCTTTTTATCAGGGGTTTCGTCGGCGAAACGGTTGGGAAATTCGAGGTGTTTTCTGGGGCGCACCATTGCTCGCCATATCAGAATGATGCCTGCAATCACGAAGGGAATGCTGAGCAGCTGGCCCATGTTGAGGGTCATTGTGGCTTCGAAGGCTTCCTGGTCGTTTTTGATAAATTCGATGATGAAGCGGGGCAGGAAGATGCCAACGAGGAATGTGCCGAAAATCAGGCCGGGACGCTCCTCGGCGTTGCGTTTCCAATACATCCACATCAGCAGGCCGAAGAGGGCGAAGTAGCAGAGCGCTTCATAGATTTGGGTCGGGTGGCATGCCTGCCCTTCAAACAGAGCGTGCCATTCGCGGGAGCGCACAAACATCATGCCCCAGGGCAGGTCGGTCGGACCGCCGAATATTTCGGAGTTGAAGAGGTTGCCGAGGCGAATCATTCCTCCAACGAGGGCAATGGGGATGACCAGGCGGTCAAACGTCCAGAGCGGGCTGCGCTTGGAGGTGAACCAGGAGAAGCACAACACTCCGGTGATCACGCCGATGGCGCCGCCGTGGCTTGCCAGGCCGCCTTTCCACACCTTGATTATTTCGCCGGGGTTGGCGGAATAGTAATCCCATTCGTAGAAGAAGCAGTGGCCGAGACGGGCGCCGATGATGGTGCCGGCCACGGTCCACATCAGCAGCAGGCCGAGCCAGCGCTCGGGCGCGCCTTCGTGGCGAAACATTCGGGCTACGATTTCATAGCCGATCAGGAAGCCGAGGGCAAACATCAGGCCATACCAGCGGATGGTGAGCGGGTGGCTGATCAGGTCGGGGTTGACGTCCCAGACGATTGCTTGAAGTGTCATTGCTTGTGGAGTGTGATTGTGTGAGGGGTGTGGAGAAATCTCTTTGAAAATGAGCGGATCGGTTAGCGGCGGGAGAGGGTGGCGAACGATGAGGGCACGGGGGTGGTGAAATTCATCTCGCGGCGCGTCACGGGGTGGATGAAGCGCAATGTCTGTGCATGCAGGCAAAGGCGATGAATCGGGCTGGGCGATGCGCCATATTTGCGGTCGCCCGAAATCGGGTGGCCGAGATCTTTCATGTGAACTCTGATCTGGTTTTTGCGACCCGTGTCGAGTTCCACTTCAAGCAGCGCGAAACGCTTGCCGGCGCTGAGGGTCTTGTAGCGCGTAACGGCGAGCTGACCCTCCTCGGGGTTGTCGGTCGAGTAGACCTCAAACTTCGAGTTCTCAACGAGATAGCTGCGTATGGTGCCCTGCGCTTCTTCAGGCGCGCCCTCAACCACAGCAAGATATTTGCGGTTGAGCACCATGTTGTTCCAGTTGTGTTGCATCGCTTCCTTGGCCTCAGGAGTTTTGGCAAACATCATCAGGCCGGAGGTGTCGCGGTCGAGGCGGTGGACGATGAAAATCTTATTGGCCGGGTTTGACCACTTCACATAGTCCTTGAGAATGGAGTAGGCCGTGCCCTCCTTCACCTTGTCGTTGCCCATGGAGAGGAGGCCATAGCCTTTGTTGATGATGATTATGTCGTCGTCTTCATAGACGATTTTCATGCGGCGGTGGGAGAACACCTTAAATTCGCGCACGAAATTGACCTTCACCGAGTCGCCCGGCTGAAGCTCCAGGTCAAACTGACGCTGCGGAGTGCCGTTGACGGCCACCTGATTGTGGGCGAGCATCTGCTTGATGCGTGTGCGCTTGATTTCGGGCAGCGCGGAGGCCACAAACTCCATGAGTCGAGCCGGTTCGGCTACGTCGAACGTCTTGATAACGTCGGGCTTGAAGCGCGTGCGTTTTTTCTGTTCTTCCATTGTTTCTCTTATTTCTTTTTGCGCGATGAGGCTGCGGCGCGCGATGATGTGCGCTTGGGCTTCTCGGGCTGATTGTCAATGATTTCGTGACACTGTTCGGCAGTGAGTTCGGCCGGGTCAGTGACTGATTTGGGGATTTTGAAGTTTTTCTTCTTGTAGGCGATGTAGACGCCGAATCGGCCGTTGAGAATCTGCAGGTCGGGGTCTTCGGGGAATGTCTTGACAATGCGTTCGCTGTCGGCCTGACGCTTGGCCTGAATCAGGGCTGCGGCCTCGTCGAGAGTGATTTCCATGGGCGAGAGGTCCTTGGGAATGCTGACGAATTTGCCCTCATGCTTGATATAGGGGCCGAAGCGACCCACGGCCACTGTCACCTCTGCGCCTTCAAACTCGCCGAGTGTGCGGGGGAGCTGGAAGAGCTTGAGCGCTTCTTCAAGGGTGATGTCGAACACCGACTGGTCTTTCTGGAGCGATGCAAACTGGGGCTTTTCGTCGGAGCTGCTGTCGCCGATCTGCACCACCGGGCCGAAGCGTCCGATCTTGACCGACACCGGTTTGCCCGACGCGGGATCAGTGCCGAGAATGCGTTCGCCGACTTTGTGTTCGAGGCGCATATCGTTGGCCTTTTCCACTTCGGGATGGAACACACCGTAGAAGTCGCCGATCTCCTTCTGCCACTTGGCTTCACCCTCGGCCACGAGGTCGAAGCGCTGTTCGAGGTCGGCCGTGAAGTTGAAGTCNAGCACGTTGGGGAAATATTCGGTCAGGAAGTCGTTGACCACGATGCCTGTGTCCGTTGGGATGAGTTTGCCTTTGTCGGCACCCACGGTCTGCACCGAGGTGCGGCTTGTGATTTTNCCGTTGGNCAGGGNGAGGGTGGTGAAGTCGCGCTGNTCGCCGGGGCGGTCGCCTTTCTCCACATATTCGCGCTGCTGAATGGTGGANATTGTCGGGGCGTAGGTCGAGGGGCGTCCGATGCCGAGTTCTTCCATTTTCTTCACNAGCGAGGCTTCAGTGAAGCGGGGCGGATGCTGGGTGTAGCGCTCGGCNGCGGTGATTTCGGCAGCTTCGAGCTGCTCGCCGCGCTGAACCGGGGGNAGCATGGAGCCATCCTGCGCATCGTCGGGNGAGGNGGAGTCGTCGGATCCTTCGATGTAGACNCGGAGGAAACCATCGAAACGAACCACTTCGCCAATGGCGTTGAAGTGTTCCGAGCGGGTGGAGGGNGTGATTTCCACCGTGGTCTTTTCNATTTCGGCGTCGGCCATCTGNGAGGCTATCGTGCGCTTCCAGATGAGGTTATAGAGGCGGCGTTCCTGAGAGGTGCCTTCAATGTCGTGGTGGTCGATGTAGGTGGGGCGGATTGCTTCGTGGGCTTCCTGCGCACCCTTCGACTTGGTGTGGTAGTGGCGCACCTGGAGATACTGCTCGCCGAGGGTCGACTTGACCTCTTCGGCNATTGATTTCAGGGCAATGGCGGAGAGATTGAGCGAGTCGGTTCGCATGTAGGTGATGTGGCCCGATTCGTAGAGACGCTGGGCAATCATCATGGTCTGCGACACTGTGAAGCCGAGCTTGCGCGAGGCTTCCTGCTGGAGGGTTGAGGTGGTGAAGGGGGGCGCGGGAGCTTTCTTGAGCGGCTTGACGTTGACATCGGTCACNCGGAAAGTNGCGTCGATGCAGTCGCGCAGGAANTTTTCGGCATGAGCGGCATCNGGCATGCGGTGGGAGAGTTCGGCGCGGAGGCGACGCTGCTCNCTGTCGGCAAACTGNGCCGTGATTCTGAAGTAGGGCTCGGCNACGAAGCGTTTGATTTCNTCTTCGCGTTCAACGATGAGTCTCACGGCAACCGACTGCACTCGGCCGGCCGAAAGCGCGGGCTTGATTTTTTTCCAGAGCACGGGCGACAGCTCGAAACCCACAATGCGGTCGAGCACACGGCGCGCCTGCTGGGCGTCAACGAGGTTGAGGTCGATGTCGCGCGGATTTTCGATAGCCGCGAGAATGGCCGGCTTGGTGATTTCGTGGAATACGATGCGGCGTGTCTTTTCGGGCTTCAGACCGAGCACTTCATAGAGGTGCCAGGCAATGGCTTCTCCCTCGCGGTCTTCATCGGATGCGAGCCACACCATCTTGGCCTCCTTCGATGCTTTCTTGAGCTCGCGGACGAGTTCGGCTTTGTCGGCCGGAATTTCATATTCGGGTGTGAAATCTTTATCCATGTCGATTCCGAAACCTTTTTTGCGGAGGTCGCGGATATGGCCGTAGCTCGACATGACTTTGTAGTCCTTACCTAAAAATTTTTCAATCGTCTTGGCCTTGGCCGGTGATTCGACTATAACGAGATTTTCTATCATCGATGCAAAAAATTTTAATTAGCAGGGCTGAATTGGCTCCTGACGTAAAGTTGAGGGGTGCACATTTGATGAAACACCTATATAAATATGTGTAACGTGCAATTCGGCGACAAAATTAGTTAAAACAATTCAAAAAAAAGAAGCGTCGCCCAAAAATTTAACATACCGCCCAACTCCTAAAGATATATATCTTTAAGGAGCGGGCGGATGTCGGTGATTTTTAACTTTTGGAATTTCTTATTTGAGCAGCATGCCCTGAGCCACGGTGCCTGCGGCTTCGGCGCCGAGGGTGGCGGTGATGATGGCCAGCGCGAATGCAAAGGTGTTGGCGGGGCCGTTGGCTGTCACCACATTATCGGTCACTTCAACGGGCTGGCCGGTCATCTCGGCTTCAGTGGCTTCAATCGGTTCCATGCCGGGATAGCATGTGGCCTTGCGACCTTTGAGAATGCCAAGCGGAGCGAGCACAACGGCAGGCGAAGCGCAGATGGCGGCGATTTTGCCTCCGCGTTCATTCTGATACTTAAGCATTTCGTTGACTTTGTGGCTTGCGGCGAGGTTGGTCGCGCCGGGCATTCCGCCGGGGAGGATGAGCCACTGTGTCGATTCGCTGACGCTGACATCGTTGAGAAGCAGGTCGGCCTTTACGGGCACACCGTGGGCTCCGGTCACTTCAAAATCATCTTTGACGGCAACCGTGCGCACTGTCATGCCTGCGCGGCGGAGCATATCGACTGTGCCGAGGGCTTCGATTTCTTCAAAACCGTCGGCGAGAAAAAGGTATGATTCGTTGACAATCTGTGACATAATGTAAAACTTTTATTATGGTTATGAATATTCAAGGTTGATGCGCCTGTGCAATATAATTGACAAATATAGCACAAAGCTTCGAATTATTAACTACTTTTGCAGGAAATAAGTTCAAACAAATCGCTATGAAATCAATCTCTGCTCTTGTTGCTGCCGTTGTGTTGACGGTCATCTGCGGCTGCACCGGCGGCCGACCCTATGAAAAATACACCTGCAGCGGATCGGTGTGGTCAACCACCTATTCGATTGTCTACATTTCGCCATGGAATCTCGACGATTCAATCATTGCAGTGATGAAGCAGGTCGAGATGTCGCTCTCGCCGTTTGCCGACAGCTCGCTGATTTCGCGCATCAACCGATCGGAAACGGCCGCCACCGACACTCTTTTGCGCCGGGTGTTTCTCGCCTCGCAGGATATCAACCGATGCAGCGGCGGCGCGTTTGACCCCACGCTCTCTCCGCTCATAAATCTCTGGGGATTCGGCTACTCGAAGGGTGTGGCTCCGACGGAGCCTTCGGCAGCTCAGATTGATTCGGCCCTGCGACTCGTGGGCATTGACCGCTGTCGGCTCGCCGGAGATACGCTCATTAAGGCCGACCCCGGCATGACTTTCAATTTCAGCGCCATCACCAAAGGCTATGCCTGCGACTTGATTGGAGAGATGTTTCTCCGCAACGACGTGGATTGCTACATGGTTGAGATTGGGGGCGAAATCGCTCTCCAAGGCCGCAACTACCAAGGTGAGAAATGGCACATACAGATTGATGACCCAACGATGGCCAATGCTTCTGCCGGCAACCATCAGCAGCTCACGATTGTGGAAATAAGCGACTGTGGCATAGCCACCTCCGGAAACTATCGCAACTATCGCGAGCAGGGAGGCCAACGCTCATGGCACACCATAAGCCCCGTGACCGGACGCCCCGCCGTCACACCCATGCTCAGCGCCACTGTCATTGCTCCCGACTGCATGACCGCCGACGCTCTGGCCACAGCCTGCATGGCCATGCAGCCCGACTCCGCCCGCGCCATGATCGAAGCCTATCCCGGCGCCTCCGCCCTCTTCGTCCTCGCCCCCACCACCCCTGCCGACACCCTCCGCGTTATCCGCACCTCCCGCTTCCCGAATAAATAGAATGCAGACCTAATTGGGCTACACCCGAATCGTAGGGACGCACGGCTCGTGCGTCCGCTTGATATACAGCGCGTTAGAATGTATTAGAACTTCTGGATTTGAAAGCCTACGGAACTTTTTTGTCGGCTTGCGCCTCAAATACGGAGCGGAGCGGAACGACACGGAACTTTTTGGGTTTTCCGTATTGCTTGGAAATGAACTCGCGGGGAGTCGCTTCGCTCTCCGGGCGTGAACTCGCGGAACCTGAGGGGAGGATAGAGTATAGTCCTTATTTGTGGGGGTGTGGCCAATGGTGTTTATTTAAATCGAGTGGGGTTGATTTATCCGGGCTTTACCCGAATTGTAGGGACGCACTTTGGTGCGTCCGATTGATAGTCAGCGTGTTGCGGACACACCAGGGTGTGTCCCTACAATTAGAGGGGAGCCCTATGAGGCCTTATCTTGGCTTAAATAAAACAGCATTGGGGTGCGTTCCTGATATTCGGATAGGGCCCAAATGAAAATAACATTGCGGGTGAAGTTTTTTTGGAAATTATTTGCGGGGGATTAGTTTTTTTGTTTAAATTTGCATCGCGGACCGCACTCAGAAGCCCCGGTCAGGGTATAGAGGGTGGGGTCGGCAGACATTTTTAAAGCGTTTATCCGCGCTGATTCTTGACACCTTGAAATCCTCGCAAAATTTCTCACTATGATCAAGAATTGAGCAACGGTAGATGCCCGTGGTTTATGTAATTGACAGCCCTTGGTGTGCCTTCGCGAGAAGGCGCTGATGGCGTGGTTGCATATACAGGCGTGGGCTTCTGCGTTGCCGTTCTATCATAGTAGGCAATGCGAGAGCCTCAAGGTGTAGGACGGCAACAGATACAGATTCCTACGCTTTTTCGTTTTTATAATCAATAACTTAGCGCCAACGAGGGGAAGACCGCGGCCATCTAAAAACATTTATCAAACAATGAGAAAGACATTATTTGCTGCGCTGCTCGCCATGCTCTCAAGCTCCTCGATCAGCGCTGCCGTTGGCGACAAGTTCACCGCCGACGGACTGACCTTCACCGTTGTCTCCGAAGACCCNGCCGAAGTCTCTGTTAAGGCAACTGACCCGAAAACTCTTTCCGGCGATGTGGTGATTCCTTCAACCATTGTCAACNATGACATCACTTATTCTGTCACCATTGTAGAGAAGGATGCATTCAATAAATGTCAGCTGATGGAATCAATCACATTTCCGTCGACTATTGACTCTATCGGCACGACCGCTTTTTATAATTGCCCCTTGCTTAAGGAGCTTACAATTCCGGCTTCAGTGAAAAGAATCGGCACCGGTGTGGCATCATATTGCATATCTCTTTCTCAAATCAAAGTAGATCCTGCCAATGAGACTTACTGCGACGTTGACGGTGTGTTGTTTAACAAAGCNAAAACGCAGCTCTGGCTGTTTCCCGGNAACAGTCCGTTGAACGACTATGTCGTNCCGGAAGGNGTTGATTCACTTATGAAAAATGCNTTNTTGGATTGTCGGTCCATAACTTCGCTCACGTTATCGAACACAGTGACATTCATCGGCGACTGCGCCGTCTACACTTGTCCGCAACTCAAGTCGCTCTATATCCCTGCATCGGTNACTGAAATCNAACCGGGTGGTGCNGGAGGCCGATGCGCNANCCTTGAAACGATTGAAGTTGATGACGCAAATGAAAATTATTGCTCGGTGGATGGCATTCTGTTCAACAAAGATAAAAACATCATAATGCAATATCCCGCCTGTAGGGGCGATGTTTCATTTGTTATTCCGGAAACAGTTGATTCAATCAATCCCTATTGTTTTGCCAATAGTGTGGAGCTGACGTCAATCACAATCAGTGATAAGATTGACAGGTTGAGTAACTATGCGTTTTTTCAGTGCACTAAAATCAATCGCATCGTTGACCATAAAGCAACTCCTCAAGCGCTCGGAACCCAATCGCTATATAGAATTCCCACAACGGCCGTGCTCTACGTCCCCAAAGGCAGCGTAGATGCTTATTCCAAGGCTACCACTTGGAAAAACTTCAAGAACATTCGCGAAATCGGCGCTATGATGGTGACACTCGACACGCGAGTTGACACTCTCGCCGTAGGCGCAACGCTTAATCTAAAGGCTGAAATTGAAAAATATGAGGATGTCAGTGTGAAATCTGAAGAGTGGACCAGCTCAAATCCTGATGTAGCCACGGTTGACTCAAACGGCGTGGTGACTGCGATTGCCGACGGCAACGCCACAATCACTGTGACGGTTACGGATGAAAACGATGCAACCTGCACTGATGTATGCGCAGTGACAGTCGATAGCACTGCCGGAATCACCATCATCACAACCGACGGCAAGGGCTCCATTGACTATTCGGCGCCATATGAAGTATTTGCAATCAGTGGCATGTGGGTGGGCAATCGCCTTGATTCGCTGACGCCCGGTCTGTACATTGTGCGTCAGAAGGCTGCCTCTGCAAAAATCCTCGTGAAGTAAAAAAGATACGTATGGACTCCTGACTGCGATTTCGCATCGTAGTCACCAAAATAGCCGCCCGCCTGAGGTCAATCTCCATGACCTCGGCGGGCGGTGTTTTTTATTGTTCCGCTTTGTTCCGTAATTGAGGCGCAAGCCGACAAAAAAGTTCCGTAGGCTTTCAAATCCAGAAGTTCTAATATGTTATAACGCGCTGTATATCAAGCGGACGCACGAGCCGTGCGTCCCTACGATTCGGGTGAAGCCCTATTAGGTCTGTACTCTCCACTCTAAACTCTATTTACTGCGCTGAGCGGCGAGGATAGCGGCGAGGGAGGCTACTGTGTCGGGGTGGGAGGGGGCGAGGTTGGTTTGCTGGAGAGTGTCGGTGTTGTGATAGAGCTGGGGGGTTGAGAGGTAGCCGGTCTCGATTTCGGTGCCCCAGGGCACGATGGCCGGGCCGGAGCTGGGTTCGATGTAGGTCCACTCGGGGGTGCGCAGGGAGAGGGTTTTGTCGGAGGCTTGGCCGATGACCCAGGGGCGGGGAGTGGAGTCGGTGCCGAGCAGGAGGCCGAGACGCGACTCGCTGTCGGGGGCGGAGGAGCGGGGAATGCGACCACCGATGAGCGAACTGAGCGAGGCGAGCCAGTCGATTTGCGATTGGAGTGCGTCACTCTCCTCTCCGGCGGGCACATGGCCGGGCCAGCGGACAATGAGGGGGATGCGTGTGCCCCCTTCAAAAGCGCTGTATTTGCCGCCGCGCAGACCGCCTGTGGGGGAGTGGCCGTTGAGAAGCTCTTTGGCGCGGTCGTCGTAGCCGTCGTCGACCACCGGACCATTGTCGCTTGAGAGAATCACCAAAGTGTTGTCGGCAATGCCGAGTGAATCGAGTTCGTCAAGTATTCGGCCCACGCTCCAGTCGAACTGCACGATGGCGTCGCCGCGCACACCCATCGGGTTTTGGCCACGGAAGCGGGAGTGGGGGAAGCGAGGCACATGGACGTCGTTTGTGGCGAAGTACATGAAGAATGGCTCCTCGGCGTGGCTGCGCATGAACCGGATGGCATGGTCGGTGATTGAGTCGGCGATGTTTTCATCTTTCCAGAGTGCCGAGCCGCCGCCTTTCATGAAGCCTATGCGGCTGATGCCGTTGACGATAGATTGGTCGTGGCCGTGGCTGGGGCGCATGTTGTAGAGGAGTTCGGGGTTGTCTTTGCCGGTTGGTTCGCCGGGGAAGTTTTCGCGGTAGCTGACTTCGATGGGTGCCGAGGGGTCGTAGTTGGCCACCATGCCGTTTTCGATAAACACGCATGGCACTCGGTCGGCCGTTGCGGCCATGATGTAGGAGTAGTCGAAGCCGAGGTCGCCGAGTCCGGCGGCGAGCGGTGCGTTCCAGTCCTGAGTGCCCGTCTTGTCGCCCAGTCCGAGGTGCCATTTGCCGAGGGCAGCGGTGGTGTAGCCGGCGCTCTTGAAGAGGTCGGCGATGGTGAACTGCTCGGGGCGGATGATCATTCCGGCGTTGCCGGCGGCCACGTCAGTGTCGGGGCGTCGCCAGGCATATTCGCCGGTCAGCATGGCATAGCGCGAGGGGGTGCTGGTGGCGGCAGCGGCGTGGGCGTTGGTGAATCGGGTGCCCTGCGCAGCGAGGCGGTTGACGTTGGGAGTCGTGACGTTTTTTGCACCGTAACATTCAAGGTCGCCGTAGCCGAGGTCGTCGGCATAGATGATGATTACGTTGGGGCGGTCGGTGTTGGCGGCTGTGGCAGCTGCGGCTGCAGAGCCGAGGGCAAGGGCTAAGATGGGGCGATGGGTCATGGCGGCAAATTTGTGAGATAAAAACCCGGCCTCCCGGCGGGCAGAAAGTTGCGAGCGCAAGGAGGCCGGTTATGGTCAGGAAAAATGTTGACGGATGGGTGATGGATTAATAGGCAAACATGGGATACTGCTCCATGGTTTCGTTGACCTGACGGCGCACGTCGGCGATGACTTCGGGGTCGTCGGGGTTGGAGAGCACGCGGTCAATGAGGTCGACGATGGTGACCATGAGGTCTTCCTTGGCGCCGCGGGTGGTGATGGCGGGGGTGCCGAGGCGGATGCCTGAGGTCTGGAAGGGGGAGCGGCTGTCGAAGGGCACCATGTTTTTGTTGGCGGTGATGTCGGCTTCAACGAGCACACGTTCGGCCACTTTGCCGGTCAGTTCGGGGAACTTGGTGCGGAGGTCAACGAGGATGCAGTGGTTTTCGGTGCCGCCTGACACGATTTTGTAGCCTTTGGCAATGAGGGCATCGGCCATGGCTTTGGCATTTTTCTGCACCTGGAGCTGATATTCGCGATATTCGGGCTGGAGGGCTTCGCCGAAAGCAACTGCTTTGGCTGCAATCACATGTTCGAGCGGGCCGCCCTGAACGCCGGGGAACACGGCTGAATCGAGCAGCGATGACATCATGCGCACTTCGCCTTTGGGAGTGGTCTTGCCCCAGGGGTTGGGGAAGTCTTCGCCCATGAGGATGATGCCGCCGCGCGGACCGCGAAGGGTTTTGTGGGTTGTTGAGGTGACGATGTGGGCATATTTCACAGGGTTGTCGAGCAGACCTGCGGCGATGAGACCTGCGGGGTGGGCCATGTCGACCATGAAGATGGCGCCGATTTCGTCGGCCAGTTTACGCATGCGCTTGTAGTCCCACTCGCGAGAGTAGGCGCTGGCGCCGCCGATGATCAGTTTCGGACGTTCGCGACGGGCCACTTCCTCCATCTGCTCATAGTCAACGAGGCCGGTTTCGGCGTCGACATTATATTCAAGAGCGTGGAACACGAGGCCGGAGAAGTTGACGGGGCTGCCGTGGGAGAGGTGACCGCCGTGGGAGAGGTTGAGACCCAGGAACTTGTCGCCGGGCTGCATGCAGGCCATGAAAACGGCCATGTTGGCCTGTGCGCCTGAGTGGGGCTGCACGTTGGCCCAGGCAGCGCCGAAGAGCTGCTTAACGCGGTCAATGGCAAGCTGTTCGACTTCATCGACAACCTGGCATCCGCCATAGTAGCGTTTGCCGGGATAACCTTCGGCATACTTGTTGGTGAGGCATGAGCCCATGGCGTGCATCACATCTTCGCTTACAAAATTTTCAGAGGCGATCAGCTCGATGCCTTTTTTCTGACGGTGGTATTCCCGGTCGATAAGGTCGAAAATCACTTTGTCGTGTTGCATAAATCTGGTTTTTATTGATGAGTTTTGAGTTTATGTTTCTTTTATATATAAGGAGTAGCGGCTATTTCTTTTTCTTGACGGTCCAGCCGAAGCGGCCTATGTGGGGGCCCTGGCCGTAGTAGTTGCCGTGGGCATAGTTGAGCAGGCGGGCATCGCCGAGTCGGAAGGCTCCGGTTTCGGGGTCGATGAGGTCTTCGCGGGCAAGNACNCAGAGCACTTCGGCAATGAACATGTCGTGGCTGCCGAGNTTCACGATTTCTTTGACGCGACACTCGATGCTCAGCGGAGCTTCGGCTATGGAGGGACAGCCCACCATGCGTCCCGGCTCCGGGGTGAGGCCCGTTTCGGCCCATTTGTCGTAGTCGCGGCCGGAGCGCACGCCGGCCCAGTCGGTTGCGCGCGCCATATCCTCCGTGGTCAGGTTGATGGTAAATTCCATCTGCTCGCAAATCAGCGGATAGGAGGCGCGCTCGGGGCGCACGGAGATGTAGCACATGGCCGGGTCGGTGCAGATGGTTCCTGTCCAGGCCACGGTCAGCATGTTGCTCTTCTCAGCCGTGCCGCAGGTCACGAGCACCGCCGGAAGCGGAAAAATCATCGTGCCGGGTTTCCATTGCTGTTTCATNGNTCTCAGTGGGGGTGGGTGGGGGAGAATCAGTCGATTATTGCGTCGCCGCTTTTCACACACTGGCCGCAGTAGCAGCAGCGGATGGTCACATCCTCGCGGTCGATGACCTCGAAGCGGGTGCGCATCGGCTCGTTGTTGGTGATGCACTTGGGGTTGCCGCAGCGCACGATGCCGCGAATCTCATCAGGCAGCGAGATNGGGAATTTCTTGGCCACCTCATAGTCGCGGATGATGTTGATTTTGGCGTGTGGGGCAATCAGNGCGATGCGGTTGAGCACATCGTCGTCAAACTCCACGTCGGCCACCTTGATGATGCCTTTCTTGCCGAGGCGGTGGCTCGAAAGATTGTTGCCGATGGTGACGGCGGTGGTCATTTTTTCGATNCCGAGAATTTTGACGGCTTTGAAGAGAGCTTCAGCCGGAATGTGGTCAATCACCGTGCCGTGGCGCAGGGCTGCAACGGCGAGTTCTTTGCTATCCTTTGTCATTTTCCGCAGTTGTTGAGGGAGTTGGACGATGCTTCTTTATAGATGTCGATGCCCAGGGCGCGGCAGATTATGGCCTGGCGGGCATAGAGGCCGTTGCGGGCCTGGTCGAAATAATATGCGTGGGGGTCGTCGTCGACATCCTGGGCTATTTCGTTGACGCGGGGCAGCGGGTGGAGCACACGCATGGTGGGCTTGGCTCCCGCGAGCATATCGGCGCGCAGGGTGTAGAGGTCTTTGACCCGTTCATATTCCATGATGTCGGCAAAGCGTTCGCGCTGCACACGGGTCATGTAGATGATGTCGGAGGAGTCGATGACCTCCTGCGAAAAGTCTTTGTGCTCGGTGAAGCGGATGCCGTTTTTGAGGCAGAATTCGCGATATTCGGCAGGCATGCGCAGCTCGTCGCAGGCAACGAAGTTGAACGTCGGGTTGAAATGGCGCAGGGCCATCAGCAGCGAGTGGACCGTGCGGCCATATTTGAGGTCGCCCACCATGGTGATGGTCAGCCCTTCGAGCGTGCCCTGAGTTTTGTAGATGGAATAGAGGTCGAGCATTGTCTGCGAGGGGTGCTGGTTGGCACCGTCGCCGGCGTTGATCACCGGCACGTCGGTCACCTCCGTGGCATATCGGGCNGCTCCTTCGAGATAGTGGCGCATGATGATGAGGTCAACATAGTTGCTCACCATCTTGATGGTGTCTTTGAGCGTTTCGCCCTTCGAAGAGCTCGTGGTGGAGGCGTCGGAGAACCCGATCACTCGTCCTCCCAGACGATTCACAGCGGTTTCAAAACTGAGACGGGTGCGGGTTGAAGGCTCAAAAAAGAGCGTGGCCACCACGCGGCCGTCAAGAATCTTGTGGTTGGGATTGGCCTCAAAGAAACTTGCCCGTTCAATGAGGTCGAGGATGTCATCGCGCGAGATGTCATCAATCGAAACGAGGCTTTTTCGGTTCATAGCAGACTGCAGTTCGTGTGATAAANTTAGAACTTGCATGCAAAGTTAATCAATTTCGGCGTAATCCTCAAAAAGTTTTTTCACCCATCCCCAAAAACCACCCAAAGACAAACCCCATCTNCCCTGGAAGCCAATGCTGTCGAAGNCTGAAATGTTAAAATTGGGGCGGTTGTGAAAAAGTTTTAAGAAAAATTAGGATTTGTGGTTTTTAATTCGTAAGTTTGCTGCCAGTTAGGCAAATATGTGCCGAGCATAGTAACTTATTCCGCAACTCAAAAATCATTATCATATTTAAAAACCTTTACTCTATGCCATCTTATTTTAGTAAGTCAGTGGTGGCGCTGAGTCTTATCGCTGCGATAAACTCACAGGCCGCACAGACTACATGGGGCGACTACTGGGAAGACCAGAGTGTCTTTGCCGTGAACAAGGAAAAAGCCCATGCAACCACAACCCCCTACGCAACAACTCAGGAAATGAAGGCTGACGCTCAGTTCTTCGCAACTCCTTGGGTGGCAACAAACTCCTCGCGTGTCAAACTGCTCAACGGCGAGTGGAATTTCTATTTTGTCGATGAGCCCTCGAAGCGTCCGCTTGATTTCTATCAGGAGGGNTATGACGTTTCGGGTTGGGACCGCATCACCGTGCCCTCCAACTGGGAAATGAAAGGCTATGACATGCCGCTCTATGTCAATGTTGACTATCCCTTTGCCAANAATCCTCCCTACATTCAGCGCCATAGCTCCTATTCCGACTATGGTGTGAACCCCGTGGGGTCTTACGTCACCAAGTTCGACGTGCCCGCGTCGTGGGACGGCCATCAGTTGTTTCTCAACTTTGAAGGCATCTATTCGGCTGCCTATGTTTGGGTGAACGGTCAGTTTATCGGCTACACACAGGCTGCCAACACCAACCATGAATTTGACATCACCGAGGCTGCCCGTCAGGGTGTCAACACTCTTGCCGTGCAGGTGTTCCGCTGGTGCGACGGATCCTATCTCGAAGACCAGGATATGTGGCGCATGAGCGGTATCTACCGCGACGTGACGCTGACCGCCGTGCCCAAGACCTTCGTGCGCGATCATTATATTACGAGCGAACTCAACGCCTCCTCCGGCTATACTTCCGGCAAGCTCAACGTACAGCTCGAAATTGACAACCGTGCGGCAGTCGCCCGCTCGGTTTCGGCCCATGTCGAGCTGCTCGACCCCTCGGGCGAGGTGAAATATTCCTTCCCCGCCCAGAGCCTCAACTCGCTGGCTGCCGGCTCGACCTCGACCCTTGACTTCTCGGCCAACCTCTCGGGCCTGAGCCTCTGGACGGCTGAGACGCCGACGCTCTACACCGTGGTGGTGTGGCTCGAAGATGCCAACGGCAACCAGACCGAAGCATTCTCCACAAAATATGGCTTCCGCCACATTGAAATCGTCAATAAGTTCGTTAACATCAACGGCCGCAAGGTGTTCTTCAAAGGCACCAACCGCCACGACTCTCATCCGCTGCTGGGTCGCGCCGTCGACATGGAGACTATGCTCAAGGATGTGACCATGTTCAAGCAGTACAACATCAACACCCTGCGCACCAGCCACTATCCCAATCAGCCCAAGATGTATGCCATGCTCGACCATTTCGGCATCTACGTCATGGACGAAGCCGACGTTGAATGTCACGCCTACACTTCGCTCAGCTCCAACGCTTCGTGGCGTCCGGCCTTCATTGACCGCGAGGAACGCATGGTGCTCCGCGACCGCAACCACCCCAGCGTTATCTTCTGGTCGATGGGCAACGAAAGTGCCGACAACATCAACTTCCAGTATTGCTACGACGCTATCCGTGCGCTCGACTCGCGCATCATCCACTACGAAGGCATCGACGGCGACACCTGGCGCTACACCGACATGACCTCGAAAATGTATCCCAGCCTGTCGACCCTCACCTCCCACGACAACCGCTCCGAAACCCGCCCCCACTTCCTTTGCGAGTATGCCCACGCAATGGGTCAGGCAATCGGTAACCTCCAGGAATATTGGGACATCATCGAATCGTCGAAACGCACCATCGGCGGCTGTATCTGGGACTGGACCGACCAGGCCATCTACCATCCGCAGGAAATCGCTTCCGGCAATATCAAAGGTTTCTACACCGGCTATGACTTCTCCGGCCCCCATCAGGGCAACTTCTGCTCCAACGGCATCGTGGGCCCGCTCCGCGAACCCACTGCCAAACTCCAGGAAGTGAAGCATGTCTATCGCTACATCAAGATGACTGATTTCAACGCTGCCGCTAAAACAGTGTCGGTCAACAACACCTACGACTTCATCGACCTCTCCGGCTTCAAAGTGCTCTGGTCGGTGAGCCGCGACGGCGTGGATGTCGAATCAGGCGAAATCAACGGTTTCAACGTTGCTTCCGAAGCCACTGCCACCCTCAACATCCCTTACACCACCCAGACCTCTGCCGATGCNGAATATCTGCTCAACATCCGCTTCGTCACCAAAGAAGCCACCGATTGGGCTGATGCCGGCCACGAGGTTTCATATCAGCAGTTTGCCATCACCTCGCGCCCCGCTCTCGCTGCCAAAACCGATATGCCCCAGACGCTGACCGTATCTTCCACCTCGCCCCTGCAGGTTGAAGGCGCCGGCTTCTCGATCGGTTTCAACGACCGCGGCGAGCTCAGATCGCTCAACTATCAGGGCACAGAGCTGATCTACAACGGCAATGGCCCGCGCTTCAACGGCAACCGCTGGATTGAAAACGACGCTCCCTATTCAGGCATTCCTCCGACAGGCGGTCTGACACAGTACACATTCACTGCCTCCACTCCCACCGTCACCTACGGCTCGGGCAACGCCTCCGGCGCAGGTTCGGTGACCATCTCCACAACCTACACTTCATCCTCAGCCGGATCCTACACCACGGCCTACACCATCTACTCCGACGGCACATTCGATCTGGCCACCACCTACACCCCCCGCACAAGCCTCTCGCGTCTGGGCCTGACAATGTCGCTCATCCCCGAACTCGAACAGGTTGAATATTTCGCCCGCGGTCCGTGGTCAAACTTCTCCGACCGCAAGACCGGTTCGCAGGCCGCCCTCTACAAAACCACTGTCACTGCCGAACATGAACAGTTCATCCGTCCGCAGACAATGGGCTACCACGAAGACCTCCGCTATATGCGCATCACCGGTGCCGACGGTTTCGGCCTGCTCGTTGAAACTGAAGGTCAGGTCAACTTCTCTGCCCTCCACAACAATGAAGATGACTTCGTCAAAGTGAGCCACGACTTCGAGCTCGAACCCCGCGAAGAGGTGATTCTCGACTTCGACTATGCCCAGAAAGGTCTCGGCAACGGCTCTTGTGGCCCGGGTGTGATCAGCAACTACACTCTGCCCTCCTATGGNAACTACAGCAACCGTCTGCGTTTCACTCCGCTGCTCACCGAAGGCGCCGGCTATGAAGTGCCCTCCGGCAACGCTGCCGACGACTATATGACATCGCTCGTATCCTCCGGCGAAGGTCAGAACATCGACTATCAGGCTGCCGAAGCTCCCGAAAATCTCTACAGCCGCCTCAACGACCAGACTCTTGAACTTCCCTTCGCTTCACCCGCCGTCGCACTCTCCGCAACCTACACCGATGCGTCGGCTCAGGCTGCCCTCTGGATCGACTTCGACCGCGACTATGCATTCTCCGAAGCNGAAAAAGTGACTGCAAGCGCCGCCAATGATAAGGAATGGCTTCTCACTGTGCCCGAAGGCATCAAGTCAGGCTCGTTCCGCGCACGCCTCGTGTTTGACGTTGCCGCTCCTTCGGCCAACGGCCCCATCGAGTCAGGCCGCGTCTACGATTTCTTCGTGACCGTCACCAAGCCTGTGGCCGCCGTTGAGTATGACACACCTTCCGGCTCGATGCACTCGCAGGGNCAGGCCTACGTCAGCAGCATCTCCACCACCGGCGCTTATAAGGATATGACCTACAGCGCAAGCTCCAAACCCTCGTCATTCTACACTCTGCTCGAACAGAAGCCCAAAGTGATTCGCGGCAATTCGTTCACCCTCTCGCTCGTGGCCAATAACCTCGGCGATGCTTCGGCAGTGCGCCAGGACCTCCGCTACAATCAGGCTCACATCTATCTCGATGCCTACGGTTCCGGCGAGTTCACCAAGATAGCCACCATCGGCGAATTTGCTCCGAAAGAAAATATCGGCGCCAACTATTCGACAGTGCTCGATATCAACCAGGAGATTTCAATTCCCGACGACGCATCGAGCGGCAGCGCGCGTGTGCGTGTCATCTATCAGAATGCATGGTACTCGCTCTCCGGCCCCAACGCCAAGGATGTGAGCGAAGGTGTGGCCTACGACATCTCAATCGATGTGCTCGAACGCGACCCCAATCCCTCTTACACCACTCCCTCCGGCTCGCTCCACGCCGACCACAATGCCTATGTGAAGCAGCTCTGGACCACCGACGCCAACTCCAACATCTTCTTCGAATGGGATGAATGTCCGTCGAATGTCTACACCTGCGTTGAATCCGGTCTTGAAGCCGTTCGCGGGGAAGCGTTTACCCTCCGACTCGTCGGCAACAACCTCGGCAACACCTCTGTTGTGCGTCAGGACCTCCGCTACAACCAGGCATTCATCTATCTCGATGCCTATGGCACGGGCGAGTTTACACAGATTGCCTCCTACGGCCAGTTTGCTCCCTCGGAAAACATCGGTGCAAACTACTCCACAGTGCTCGACATCACTCAGGCCATCACCATCCCGGCCGATGCAACCAATGAAGTGGCCCGCATCCGTGTCATCTATCAGAATGCCTGGATTTCGCTCTCCGGCCCCAACGCCTCAAACATCTATGAGGGTCAGGCAATCGACATCCCCATCACTGTTGTCGACGGTCTGTCAGGCATTGACGACCTCATGGCCGACCCNGCAGCAAAACGCCTCGGCACCTACGACCTGCTNGGCCGCCGCATCACCGGCCGNCCGGCTCCCGGTATCTACATCATCGACGGCAAAAAAGTGCTTGTCAAATAAGACAGATTTAGACAGATAACCCAACACTCTTTCGGGCCGGATCACACTCGTGACGCCGGCCCGAATTATTAGAATGTGNTTGAAATTCCCGGAGGGCCATAGTGTGAAATCGGAGAAAAATCGCTAACTTCACGCTATGAAATCAACAGAAATCGCTGTGTTTGCTTCGGGCAATGGCTCGAACGCCGAGAATATAATTCGTTATTGTCAGTCAAATCCCTCATGCGGAGTGGAGGTTGCAGTCATTGTGACCAATCGCTCCGATGCCGGCGTAATTGAGCGGGCGCAAAGACTTGGTGTTCCCGTCAGAGTGATGACCCGGGCCGAAATCAACGACGAAGCNACAATCTGCCGACTGCTCGACAGCTATGGCGTAGGTGGCATTGCACTTGCCGGATTCCTGCTCATGATACCCGACTTCTTGCTCAACCGTTATCCCGNCCGCATCATCAATATTCATCCCTCGCTCCTGCCCAAATATGGCGGCAAGGGAATGTATGGTCGCCACATCCATGANGCCGTAGTAGCGGCAGGCGAAAGTGAAACCGGCATAACGATTCATCACGTCAGCGCCGAATGCGACGGTGGCAGCATCATCTTCCAGACCNCCATCCCCGTGGCTCCCGGCGCCACCGCAGCCGAAGTGGAAACCGCCATCCACGCCCTCGAACGCCAACACTACCCCCGCATCGTCGCCCAACACTTTACCCCCAATGTCATTGGGAGGCTGCACTCAGCTCATAAGCTCGAAAAATGTTAATACANGTTAAANTCGAAACTATTCAGAACCAAATCGCGCTTTGCGATGTTTTCATAGTACATAGCAAGATTACTTTTTCCATTGCAAGAAATGTGATAATGATTGGTTTATTATCTAAGCGAGGAGCGTTGAGACAACGGCCCTCGTTTTGGTTTTTATACCCCCCCCCCACTCTCATGCCATNGGAATCAACNCCATANNTAAAAAAAAGACGGACGCCGGGAAGGACGTCCGTTTATCGATTTGATCTGTTGTTTGCGGTTATGATTAGAGGTGTGTTTTGCTTAGAANAGAAATTAGTCTTTGCCGAAGATTTTGTCGAGCAGCGAGGCTTTGGTCTGGCGGATGTGGATGTGTGATTTATCGTCCTTCTTGTTGAGGAAGATGATGGAGGAGTGGAGCACAATGGCGATTTTGTGTTCAAACTCAACTATTGCATGGATGCGGCTGAGAGCGATTTTGTGGAAAGGCGCACCGGCCGGCATGCTGTTGATGATGAGATTGCCNTGGTCATCGATCTGAATGTCGTGGTGGTCGATGAGCTGTTCGAAGAGAAGGCAGATGTCGAGTTCGTCGGGCGATTCGGGACGATTTTTGTAGGTCTTATAGAGTGAGTTGATAACTTTTTCGGTGATCATAATTGAAACAGCAGTGTCTTTTTTGTTAATAGAGGGTTAGTGGCTCTCGGAATGGGCTCGGAAGGTTAGATTGAAGTGGATTGTTTTGGTGGCCCATTCACTACTAAAACACTCGAGTTTGATGGATGGTTTTGCACTTTTGGTTACATTTTTATCACATTTGTCGTTTTTTCCCGGGGAGTTATCAACATTTGTCTGAAAAATCAATTGCGGTGTATCTTCCCCGGAGTGGGGGAGCGATACACCGCAATCGGTATATTAAGGGANAGTGCTATCAGGCGAGGAAGCCGAGGAGCACACCGGCGGCTACTGCCGAACCGATCACACCTGCAACGTTGGGACCCATGGCGTGCATGAGCAGATAGTTGGAGGGGTCGTATTCGAGGCCGAGGTTGTTGGAGATGCGNGCCGACATCGGAACTGCCGACACGCCGGCGTTGCCGATGAGGGGATTGATTTTCTTCGACTTGGGCAGGAAGAGGTTGAAGAGTTTCACGAACAGCACACCGCTTGAAGAGGCAATGATGAATGCCATGAAGCCGAGGGCGAAGATGCCGATGGTCTGGGCGGTGAGAAACTCTGATGCCTGGGTTGATGCACCCACGGTCATGCCAAGGAGAATGGTGACGATGTCGGTCAGAGCGTTTGACGCTGTTTTTGCCAGACGGTTGGTCACGCCACATTCACGCAGCAGGTTGCCGAAGAAGAGCATGCCGAGCAGGGGCAGGCCGGTGGGGACAACGAAGCAGGTGAGCAGCAGACCGACGATGGGGAAGATGATTTTCTCGTTCTGCGACACGGCGCGGGCGGGTTTCATCTTGATGAGTCGCTCATTCTTGGTTGTGAAGAGTCGCATGATGGGCGGCTGAATCACGGGCACGAGAGCCATGTAGCTATANGCCGACACGGCGATTGCACCCATCAGGTTGGGAGCGAGTTTCGATGAGATGAAGATAGCCGTGGGGCCGTCGGCACCACCGATAATGGCGATTGCACCGGCCTGGTCGGGAGCGAAACCGAGCAGAAGGGCCACCATGTAGGCGCCGAAGATGCCGAACTGTGCGGCGGCGCCGATGAGCATGAGTTTCGGATTGGCGATGAGGGCCGAGAAGTCGGTCATGGCGCCGATGCCGAGGAAAATCAGAGGGGGATACCATCCGGCGCTCACACCATTATAGAGAATGTTGAGCACGGAGCCTTCTTCGTAGATGCCGATTTCAAGGCCGGCAGTGGCGTTGAAGGGGATGTTGCCGATGAGCATACCGAAGCCGATGGGCACGAGCAGCATTGGCTCGAAATCTTTTTTGATGGCGAGCCAGATGAAGAAAAGACCCACGGCGAGCATCACCAGATGCTGCCATGTGCAGTTGTAGAAACCTGTCAGGTGCCAGAACGTCTCCAGGTTTGACATGAAAAATTCTGTCATAACTGTTTTCGTTTAGAGGGGTGGGTTACTGGAGTGTGATAATGGGTGCACCTTCGAGAACTGCATCGCCGGCGGCGGCGTTGATGGCGGCAACCACACCGTCTTTGCCGGCATGGATGGCGTTTTCCATCTTCATTGCTTCAAGCACGGCTACGGTGTCGGCTGCCTTCACGGTGTCNCCGACTTTCACTGCCACTGACACCACGGTGCCGGGCAGCGGAGCTTTGATCTGATAGCCGCCTGTGGCCGCAGCTGCAGGTTTGGCAATGACTTTTTCGCCTTTTTCGGTGCGGGGAGCAGCCGAGGGACGGGGTGCGGAAACGACTTTTGACGGTTTCTTGGCAGCGTCGAGCTCCACTTTGTAGGGGATGCCGTTGACTTCAACCTGAGCAACGTTGTTGTCGATGTCGCCGATGGCAACTTTGTAGCTGTTGCCATTGATTTTGTATTTATATTCTTTCATTTGAGTTGGTCTTTTAGATGGGTTGAGATTTTTCTTTATTGTCTAAAAATCAGCGGTGGGGGAGTTCGCGCAAGCTGTAGATCTTGGAGCTCCAGGGAGAGTAGGCGCGTTTCACCTTGTTGATGGTGAGAACGGTGTTTTCCTGATCGTGGGCATCGAGATGCTCGTGGAGAGCCATGACGATAGCTGCGATTTCTTCGCCCGAATCATGATCGGGACGCTGGTCGCGCGGAATGGTGTGGAGAGCTTCGCCGGTGTGGGCTTTAGCCTTGTTGCGCTGCGACTTGTAAGCGCCNATTTTGCTGATGATATAGAATGAGATGCAGAGAAGGAGAAGGGCGCTGAACACGATGCACATGGCCATGACGGTCAGTGCGAAGCCGTTTTTGTCCTTTTCCTTAAAAGTCTCAACCTTCTCGTTGCCTGCTTTGATGACGTTGTTTGACGACGGTGACACATACTTGCCTTCGCTGCCGTCGCGCACTTCCCAGGCGGCCGAGAGGTCGCCGTCGATGGCGCGGGCAAGGCTCTGGTCGGCCAGCAGCGATGCGGGCACGGTCACAGAGTCAATCAGCGTCTTGCCGTCGGCGTCATAAACACCGATCCAGTTGTCGCGTCCGGCCACGAGCACGAAGTTGGTGTGGAACGTACCCTTGGTCGGTTCGTTGTCGGCCCAGAACACGATGTGCTGGCGCTTGGGGATGCGGGTGTTGACGTCGCCCAGAGGCACGGGATACATCTTTTTATTAGTGGAGTCAGTCGTCAGAAAGACGCTCGAGATCTCCAGCGGGGCATAGGTTGAGTTGTAGAGCTCGATCCATGCCGGGCGGCAGCCGTAGTCGTCGACGACGCTTGAGGTGTTCTCCACCATCACTTCGTTGATGCGGAGTCCTCGGCGTCCCTGACCGTTGGCTGTCGCAGCCGCTGCCACGACGATCAAGAGCAGGGTCAAAAATTTAGTTTTCATTGTTTTAAATGCTCTTTGAACGGGTGGATTACAAGGGGATGTTGCCGTGTTTCTTGGCAGGATTGGTGACCTTCTTGGTAGCGAGCTGCTGGAGGGCACGGATCACGCGGAAACGGGTGTTGCGCGGCTCGATAACGTCGTCGATGTAGCCGTAGCGGGCAGCGTTGTAGGGATTGCAGAAGAGCTTGTTGTATTCTTCTTCTTTTTCTTTGAGCACGGCTGCGGGATTTTCTGCTGCCTTGGCTTCTTTGGCATAGAGCACTTCAACGGCGCCTGCGCCACCCATAACGGCGATTTCTGCCGTGGGCCATGCATAGTTCATGTCGCCGCGGAGCTGCTTGCAGCTCATCACGATGTGGCTGCCGCCATAGCTCTTGCGCAGTGTCACGGTCACTTTGGGCACGGTGGCTTCGCCGTAGGCATAAAGCAGTTTTGCGCCGTGGAGAATCACACCGTTGTATTCCTGACCCGTGCCGGGAAGGAAGCCGGGAACGTCGACGAGTGTCACCAGAGGAATGTTGAANGCGTCGCAGAAGCGAACGAAGCGCGCACCCTTGCGCGAAGCGTTGCTGTCGAGCACACCGGCGAGATATTTGGGCTGGTTGGCTACGATGCCCACGGCCTGACCGTTGAAGCGTGCGAAGCCAACGATGAGGTTCTTGGCGTAGTTGCGCTGAATTTCAAGGAATTCACCGTTGTCGATAATAGCGCCGATGACTTCATACATGTCGTAGGGGCGGTTGGCCGAGTCGGGAATGATTTCATTCAGAGAGTCTTCCAGACGGTCAATGGGATCGTCGCAGGGCACCAGCGGCGGCTCTTCAAGGTTGTTCTGAGGAATGTAGCTGAAGAGTTTGCGGATGATGCGGAGGCAGTCTTCGCCATCTTCGGCTGCAAAGTGAGCCACACCGCTCTTCGAGGAGTGAACTTCTGCGCCGCCCAGTGCATCCTGGGTCACATCTTCGCCGGTCACGGTCTTAACCACCTTCGGGCCGGTGAGGAACATATAGGAGATGCCCTTGGTCATGATAGTGAAGTCGGTCAGCGCGGGAGAATAAACCGCACCGCCGGCACACGGACCGAGGATAGCTGAAATCTGGGGAATCACACCCGATGCGAGGATATTGCGCTGGAAAATTTCGGCATAGCCGGCCAGTGCGTTGATGCCTTCCTGAATGCGGGCGCCGCCGGAGTCATTGAGGCCGATGACGGGAGCNCCCATCTTCATGGCCATGTCCATGATTTTGCAGATTTTCTGAGCCATGGTTTCGCTCAACGAACCGCCGAACACGGTGAAATCCTGAGCGAAAACATAGACGAGGCGGCCTTCGATTGTGCCATAGCCGGTCACTACACCGTCGCCCAGATAGCTCTTCTTTTCCTGGCCGAAGTTGTGGCAACGGTGGCGCACAAACATATCGATTTCTTCAAACGAACCTTCGTCCAAGAGTTGGTCAATGCGTTCGCGGGCAGTGTATTTGCCGCGGGCGTGCTGTTTTTCGATTGCTTTTTCGCCGCCGCCGAGACGAGCTTCGGCGCGCAGGGCGATAAGCTCCTGTACTTTTGCAAGCTGATTGCTCATTTTGTGATATCGTTCTTAATGAGTGATTGGAAATAGTTTCTTATTTGTTGGGATCCTCGCAGAGTTCAACGAGAGTGCCGCAAGTCGATTTGGGGTGGAGGAAAGCGATGTTCAGACCTTCGGCACCTTTGCGGGGAGCCTTGTCGATGAGCTTGCCGCCCTTTTCTTCCACTTCAGCCAGAGCGTTGGCAACGCCATCTTCAATGGCAAAAGCGATATGCTGGATGCCGCCGCGGCCACCATTCTTTTCGATGAATTTAGCGATGGCGCTTTCGGGAGCTGTGGCTTCGAGAAGTTCGATTTTAGTCTGGCCGACTTTGAAGAAAGCAGTGCGCACCTTCTGGTCAGCCACTTCTTCAATGGCAAAACATTTAAGGCCGAGCATGTTTTCGTAGAAAGGAATAGCTTCCTCGAGAGAGGTGACAGCGATTCCAACGTGTTCAATGTGAGAAATTTCCATTTTCTGAGTTGGATTAAATTGTTGGTTATTATTCTTTAATTGTTAATTCAAATCGGGGCGATGCGACACAGCACGCCATACAAAATGCAAATTTAATCATTTTTGCCGACTAACAAACACTTTACCCCCGGAAATCTCCCCCCATTTTGACATATTGTTTAATTTGATTACATTTGCAAAAAAAATCAATCATCACCATGTCAACCACCGAAATAATAATCACAACAATTGGAGTCATTGGCAGCTTGATAGCTATTTACGATGTGTGCCATCGNCTCTTCAATCATTATCGTAAGCAACCTCTAACTCAGTTAATGAATGAGTTGGTTGATAAAAATACATCATTAAAAAGACAGAAGCAGATACTCCNCAAGATTAAAAAGGTGTTGGCAGGATCAGGCAGAATCATTTCTAATGAATANATCAATGATTTCGCTGCGGATCGTCGTGGCAAAATCAATATATTCAGAGATATTTGTACACAGAATAACATCGAACCGACGCGCGAATTTTGTGTGCAGATGCTTGGTTCCGATGATGCTCAGTTCCGCAGTGAATGGTGTAAAAAAAAAGTAGCAACAGCTCCGATTAATAGTGAAAGTTTAGTTGAAGCAGTTGTTAAGAACCAACCCGCCACCTTTGGTGAAGACTCAAATAGTGGCTCACAGGTGGTTTATCTATCGGCTCTATTGGCGGAAAAATATCCCGATGCGTGCCGAAGATTGACTGATATTCTCGACAAACATAGCATTACCTATAAATTTCTTGAGGGNACAAAGGATATTTGGTGTCGCGATTATATGCCGGTGCAAAATGCTGAGGGTGAGCTGATTCAGTTCAAATACGACCCTTCGTATCTNAAGGACAATAAAGACCACGAGGATTCGCGGTCCGATGTTCGCCACGTATGCAAGGTAAATGGCTTTAATCCAATCTATTCCGACATAAATCTTGATGGCGGCAATGTGGTGATGCTTGGNGANAAGGCCATTATTACAGACCGTGTATTCGATGAAAACAAAAATATGGGTCGTGANGATATTCGAAAGCAACTTGCCGAATTGCTTAAGGCACAAATCATCATCATTCCGGCGCTGGCAAAGTCCTACGACTTCACAGGCCATGCCGATGGCATGATTCGCTTTGTTGATGAAAACACCGTTATCGGTAACGAGCTAAAAGATGACAGCGCAACATTTCGGAATAATATGGAACGCGCCATGCGATTGGCAGACCTAAAATATATTGAGTTTCCTTACTTTAACTACGATATAAAAGGGAACAACGACCATGCAATCGGAGTGTATCTCAATTACTTNGANGTAGGTAATNTNATNGTTATGCCTGTGTTTGGAGTNNCNGGNAATAGGGATGCNGAGGCCTTAGGTAAACTAAAAGAAGTATTCCCAAANAAAATCATCGAAACAATNGACTATAACGATGTGGCNCTNGCAGGAGGTATCTTAAATTGTACGACCTGGGTTCTCAACCAATAGAAAAATACATATATAGTTGGAGTTGTGAAATTCGCGGCTCCTTCTAACATCGGATAGTGTGATACAATCGCCATTAGGNAACTGCGAAACTGTTTCCTAATGGCGATTAAATTTGTTTATTTAACAAGGTTCAGTTGTTGAATAGNATGCGTTTGTATTCTATTTGGCGGGGTGCGTTGCTGTCAGTGGGAGGCGGAAGGGGGTTAGGGTGGTGGTTGGAGTTAGGGGGGAGAAGCCGGTTTTTCGGGCTACTCGCTGGGAGGGGAGGTTGGCGGGGTCGGTGGTGAGCAGGAGGGAGTTGAGGCGGAGGTCGTTGCGGCAGTAGTTGATGAACGCGCGGAGGGCTTCTGTGGTCAGCCCTCGGTTCCAGTGGGGCAGTCCAATCCAATAGCCGACTTCTCTTTCGCCGGGCAGCGGGGGGAAGTTTTCTTCTCCCGAGGGCACGAGGCCTATGGCTCCAATGGCTTCGCCGCTTTGTTTCAGCACGATGGCATAGGAGTGGGGATTGGGTATGAAGATGTTTTCAATCACCCATCGGCTCATCTCGACTGATGTGTGACAGGGCCACATGGCGAGCTCGCTCACGCGAGGATCGCTTGCGTATTTATAGAGCGCTTCCGCATCGCTTTCTCTCCAAGGCCGAAGCACAAGCCGGTCGGTTTCAATAACAGTCATGACTCCGAAGGCTATACTCTATTTAACTGTAACGGTCTGTTGCAGAGGGAGTGTTGAGGATGAAGGGCCAACCATGAGGGTGAAGTCGCCGGGTTCGATTGTGGTCTGATAGTTGAGGTCGACGATTTCAAAGTCGGCAGGGGAGAGGCGGAAAGTGACTGTGCGGGTTTCGCCTTTCTTGAGCGCAATGCGTTCAAACGCTTTAAGCTGCATGACGGGCTGCACAGTTGAGGCCACTTCATCGCGAAGATAGAGCTGAGCCACTTCCTCGCCGTCGCGGTTGCCGGTGTTGGTGATCTGGCAGGTGACGGTGAGCGGAAGGTGTGTTTCGGGGTCGGTCTGCACCCGGAGGTCGGAATAGGCGAATGTGGTGTAGCTCAGGCCATAGCCGAAGGGATAGAGGGGAGTGGCGGAGAGGTCGACATAGTCGTGGAGCAGAGGGAGACGCTTATTGTAGTAGAGAGGAATCTGGCCTACGGAGCGGGGCACGGTGAATGGCAGGCGTCCGGCAGGATTGTAGTCGCCCGAGATAATGTCGGCAATCGCTTCGCCCCCTTCCTGACCGGGATAGTAGGCCGTGAGAAGGGCGTCGGCATTTTCAGCGGCCCAGCATTTGTCGAGCGGACGGCCTTCGATGTAGACAACCACGAGTGGCTTGCCCGTTGCCTTAAGAGCTTGAAGCAGACGCATCTGGTCGCCGAGCAGGGAGAGAGACGTGCGGTCATAGCCCTCACCGCTCTCCATGTCGCTCAGGGATGTAGCGTCGACTTCGGCAGCTCCGGTTTCTTTATAAGAGGTCTTGAAGTCGCGGGCGCTTGAACCGCCAACCACGGCAATGACCACATCGGCGCGACGGGCTGCGTCGACGGCTGCGGCAATGTCGGAAGAAGTGGTGTCGCGCACGGCGCAACCTTTGACATATTCCAGTCGGGAGTCGGGCATGCGGTTACGCAGAGCGCTCACGAGCGTCGAGATGCGTCCGTCGGGTTGCGGAGCAGTGTAGTCGCCGAGCTGATTATAGGGGGTGTCGGCATTGGGGCCAACAATGGCAATGCGGGTTTTCGACAGATCGAGGGGGAGTGTGGCGCCACGGTTTTCGAGCAGCGTGATTGACTGCCGGGCCACTTCGCGTGCCAGAGCCGAGTTTTCGGCAGAGCCCACGAGCTTTTCAGCTTTGGCCGGGTCGACATAGGGATTTTCAAAAAGTCCCATTTCAAATTTAAGACGCAACACAGCGGCTACGGCGCCATCGAGCTCCGACTCGCTGATTTTGCCGTCACGCACGGCGCTGACCAGAGTCAGATAGGCATCGGCGCCGAGGTCAACGTCGACTCCGGCGCGGAGGGCGAGCATAGCTGCATCTTGNCGGGTTGGGGCCACATGGTGAGTTTCGTAAAGACCGTCAATGCTGTAGAGGTCAGAGACGGTGAATCCGCGGAAGTGCCATTGGTTGCGCAGCAGATCGGTCAGCAGCGAGCGGTTGGAGGTGCAGGGCACACCGTCGATGGAGTTATAGGAAGTCATGATGGAGAGAGCGCCGGCATCAACAGCCATGCGGAATGGCGGGAGGAAATACTGAAACAGGTCGCGGGTGCCAACGGTGGAATAGTTGCCGTTCTGACCACCCTCAGGCACGGCATAAGCCAGAAAATGTTTCAGCGTGGCAATCGTGGCATCAGGTTTCTGAATCTGACCGCCGCCAAGGCCTTTGACCATTGCAGCTCCAATGATGCCGCTCAGCGCCGGGTCTTCGCCCATGGTCTCCTCGACGCGGCTCCAGCGCGGGTCGCGGGCGAGGTCGAGCACCGGGCCATAGCTGATGTGGGCGCCCTGACTGCGTATTTCCGAGGCAATCACTTTGCCGGTCTGCTCAATGAGCGCGGGATTCCATGTGGCGGCCATGCCGATGCCGGTGGGGAAAACGGTGGCCCCGATGGCCATGTGGCCGTGGGGAGCTTCTTCGGCAATGAACATGGGGATGCCGAGGCGCGTATTCTCGATGGTGTATTTCTGCAGCGCATTGCCGGCCATGGCTGCCAGACGGGGAGTCAGACCGTTGTCAATGGTTTTGCGTGTCCAGGGGTCGGCGCGGTAGACGGCCCAGAGCATGCCGGCGCAACGGTTTTTCAGCAGCGACTTGAAAGTGTCGGACACTTCGACATGCTTGCGCGAGCGAATCGAATACATTTCCCATCCCAGCGGACAGAGCAACTGCCCGACCTTTTCTTCAACCGTCATCCGGCCAAGCAGGTCGGTCACTCGGGTTTCGACCGGGAGCGAGGGGTTCAGATAGTCACCTTTTTCGGTTCGTGCTGCTGCCGACATGGAGGCAAGAGCGATGATGAGAAATATGATTTTGCGCATGATTCGTTTAAGTTAGTCGAATTGGTTATGAGCTGATTGTGTTATTTCGATGCACTGCGGGGAGTGTAAACAATTTCAACGGGTTGAAGCTGCTTGTCGGCCACCGTGGGATACACCATGACCGAGCGCTGCATGGAGCCTTTGCTGCGGGGGCTGACGATGATTTCGATTTTGGCTTCGCCGCCGGCGCGGAGGAGGCAACCGCCGCTCACTTCAACGTCAGGGTCGTCGCTGCGGAAGTTGATTCGCATCGTCGACGATGAGTTGTTGGCCAGAGTCAGAGTCTTCGACTGACGGCTGCCGGGGGCCACATGGCCGAAATTCATCACCCGATAATTGGTGCGCAGGCCGGAGCCGAGGTCATAGCGATAGTTTTCGGCCAGATTATGGGCGCCTTCTTCAACGTCGCCTTTCACCCAGATGCGGTTATATTGGCGGTCGCCGCTGTAGACCACGATTTCTTTGCTGAAATGGCCCGGGCGATATTCGGGGTCAAACGTGACGGTCACATAGTCGCTCGCCCCGGGAGCTATGGGGGCGGATGGCACTTGCGCCTGAACGCAGTTGCATCCGGCACGGGCGCGAAGCATCACCACCGGCTCCGACCCGACGTTGGTGAACCGGAATCGGTGGGTCACCTTGCCTGCCGATTCGCTGATGGTGCCGAAGTCATGAATCTTATCATCAAACCTGACCGATTCGTTGACCGACTGAGCGTGTGAGACAGCGGAGCAAATCAGCAGCACCATGATAGATAGTAAACCGTTAGCTTTCATTGGCAGAGATTCTGTTTTGCAAAGATAGTGAAAAAACTCCGAATAGCAGTGGAGAATCCACACATATATATAAAGGAAAAGGGAGACAATCATGGGCGTGATTGTCTCCCCTCTCCGTTAATGGCTGCGCAGGATGCTCATTAACCAATTCAATGAAAGCTTGCAGGGTTGCGCAGCCTATTGTGGATAGTTGGGCTTACATTTATTCGTAGACGTTCAAGTCAGATATTACCTGGCCTTCGCCGGTGCCATCATAATAGGAATGAGCAACCACTCGTATGTAGCGTACATCCATCGGGGCCCAGAACATGAAGTAGCGTTCATAACCATTGTCACTCCAGGAAAGGGTGCCCTGATCGGTATAGTCGGAGCCGTCAGTTGAGGTGTAGACTGTTGCATCCTTCACCGTATAGTATGAGAAGTAATAGCGAATCATGAATCCGGTGATTTTCTTGACCGAAGCCATATCAATGTCCATAATCACTTCTTCACTAACCTTATCGGCATGGTTGAATACCATGACAGGATATGATCCGCGGTTGTTGTCGAGGAGGCGGCTCATGTTGATAGAGCCACCTGCCCCTGTTGCGGGAACTGAATAGCTGCCGGTCCATCCGTCGAAATCGGTGATGCGCGAGCCGGTAGCGGAGGTTGCGCCGGGATTGAGCATGCCGTCTTTGTGGTCAACGTTCACGCCGATGTAGGCATAGTTCTTTTCAACACTGGCCACTGCTCCGCCGCTCACAGAAGTGATGCGGATGGGAAGCAGATAAGCCTTGCCGTCAAACTTGCTCCAGTCGGCTTTCGAGATGTCAACTTTGGCAAACACGGAGTTGGAGCGGTTGGTGCCTTTGGCAATGGTCACGGTGTTTTCGGGAAGCGTCACCTCGATGCCGGAGTTTTCGGGGAACTTGTCGAGTCCTTCAACTTCAGCTTCGGGAGCGATCTCAAACTTCACGGTGATGTCGGCCGGAGCATTCTTCGTACACTGCACATAGAGTTCCACATCGCCCGGCTCGGAGTTGAGAATCGGTCCGACGGGGGTCTGGTAGAGTTCGTAGGCATAAGTGTTTTTGGGCATGTTCCCGGGATAGTCATGGGCGATGTTGACATAGACGATGTTGTTGGGGTTGCCTTCAACGTCGTATTGGTCGTCGTCACATGAAGTCAGCGCGGCCGATGCAAGCGCCATTGCGCTGAGTCCTAAAATATATTTGAGTTTCATAATTGAGAATCGATGTTTTGGGTGGATTATTCACTACATCTGTTGGCGTCGCTCGAATTCCACTGAACGTACTGGCTATAGTCGAGGTCATAAGTCAGACCGGCGCCTTCGTTGATTTCGCGGCAGGTCTTTGACCAGTCCATATCGTAGCCGTTGCCGGTGGCATCGTGGAAAATGTGACCTTCGCCTTCGTTGAGTTTCCAGTAGGCCACGAGACCTTTCGACTTGGAGTCGACGCCGCAGGCACCCATCTTGATTTCGCCGGGTGTCAGAGCGCGGTCCCAGACGCGCATTTCAGCGATGCAGCCGTTGAAATACTGGCTTGAGGGATAAGAAGTCCATGACATGCCGAGCTCGATACGCTGGAAGTCAACGGTGCCTGAGTAAGAACCTTCGGCATCTTTGTTGCCGTCGACATACATGGTCAGCACTGAGCCGTCGTAGGTCAGCGAGAGGGTGTACCAGCGGTCGGTGTCAAATTCGGTCGAAGAAACGATCGAACCGCCGGGGCTTACCCACTGGAGGCTGCGTTCGGGCAGACCGTTTTCGCCGAAGCGGAGCATCGATGAGTTCTGTTCATCCTTCGATGTGAATGAACACATGCGGGCGATGCGGTGCCACTGGCGCGAGTAGAATTTGATTTCGTAAGTGAATTCTCCGAGTTCCTTCATCAGATTGTCGGGGAAGATGTAGTTGGAGTACATGCGGGTGTTCGAGATGTCGAGCGCGGTGAACTGGAGCACGCGGGCAATCTGCAGATAGATTGTGCGCGAGGGTTCGAGCACGTCGACGCCTGCCGACTTGATGGTCACGGGCACAACATACACGCGACCCTCTTCAAATGCCTCGGTGGAGAGCATCTTCACGATGGCGGGCTCTGAATAGGAGCGGCCGGCGGGAATCACCACTTCGGTCGATTCAAGCACTGCGGCCCCATCAGGCACGGCGAAATAGTTGGTGCCTTTGGCGGCATTGTATTCATCGACTTTCGAGGGGTCGATTGCAAGAGTCACTTTGGTGTCCTTGTCGACGGGAGCTGTGGTCGACACGGAAATCATCTGGGTTGAAGGGGTGTCCTCGACCACGAATTTGGTGATCGGGGTGACTTCGGTGCCTGCTATGAAGGCCACGTTCTGATTGTAGTCGAACTTGTCGCCTTCCGTGCAGCCTGCAACCATGATTGCGGCGGCGCCTAAGATGATCGATTTGATTATATTGGTTTTCATCTTGAAAATCTTTAACAATGTGTTGATTTATTTGTGGACTGCGGGGTTCATGATCTGAATGGCCTGGCGGAACTCGTTGTAGGGGATGCCGGAGTTGGAGTAGTAGTTACGTCCGAGATAGTAGACGCCGCATCCGCCTTTGCGATGACCGTCGCCGGGTTCCCAGCGGGCATATTCGAGAAGTTTCGCACCGGTCTGACCCATTGTGCCGTTACCGAACTGTTCGCAGAAAATCTGTTTTTCAATGGGATAGTTGCTCGACGGACGCAGGAATCCGGTCTGGTCGGAGTAGGCCTGCTGCACGAAGTAGTCGCAGTAGGGCTCGCAATCGGCCGAGGGCTGTGCGCTGAAGTAGTCGACAATNAGGAGCTTGTCGGGATTGGCGCCCTGCGGNCCCCAGTGTTCGGCAAGCAGNTTGACCAGGCGAAGCAGGTTGTCGTTGTTCCAGCCTTCAAAGTCAATNTCGACACCGTCGAGACCGGCACCGTCCACCTGCTCGCGGATGTAGAGAGCATAGGCTTCCATCAATTCGTCGGAAACGTTGGAGTCGCCGCCCATGTCATATTCCTGACCGCCGGCGGTGAACACATGGCGATAGTGAGAAGCNTCGGCGTGCATCACAAAGCGGGTGCCGAGCACTTCCTGACAATATTTCATATCTTTATAAGCCACGGGGTGGGTCTCAGCAGTGGGGATGCCCATCCACAGATTGACGATGTCGATCGAGTCGGGCAGACCNACCATTCTTTCGCCCCACGATGCAGGGTCTTTATAACCTTCCACACCTTCAATGGGGCTCCAGGCCTCATAGTAGGCGAAGCTGACTTCATGGTCGCTTTTCTTGAAATCGCGGAGATTCTGATAATACTGCGGGTCGTAGGTCTTGAGGGGCTGCACTTCGATGCGTTCCACATCGTCGCACGATGCGAAGAAGATTGCGCCTGCCATTGCGGCCAACAGACTGTATGATTTGAATTTCATTGTTGTTGTGAATTGGTTTTACAGATTTTTAAAGTGCTTTTTTTAAAGTGCTTTCTTGTCCCACCAGATTCGGGTGCCCGCATTGTCAGCGCCGCCGAGGGCTTTGACNCCGAGAGCAACACCTTCGGCGTTGTTCTGTTTTTCCTGCAGGCAGAAGGGCAGACGACGCGGACCGAGGTCGGAGTTGACGGTGTTGTTGGAGCCGTTGGTGATTACGTTGATGAGGTCGGGATAGCCNGTGCGGCGAACGATTGACCAGCCTTCNGCACCATTGGGGAAGGTGGCGATCCAGCGCTGGGTGGCTATGCGTTCGAGCTTACCCTCGAAGTTGGCCGCGTCGTCCCAGGCGGGAGTGGCGTTGCTNTTGAAGGTGTAGCTGTAGCCGGAGATGGGGTCGGAGTANCGTTCGAGAGTGGCTNTTGATGCGAGATAGTCGTCGGCAGCAGTGCCCACACCGTTTTCTTCGCAAGAGGTGCGAACGCCGTTTTCATAGAATGTCTTGGCGTCGCCACCGGCATTCCATCCGCGCAGAGCGGCTTCGGCNCGAAGGAAGTAGCTTTCGGCAGCGGTCATCCACACAACGGGCGAACCGTATTTGTCGAGCTTGAAGTGGCTGCACTCTTCCTGATAGCGGGTCAGNTTGCCGGTGATGCCCAGAGGCACACCTTCATACGTTCCGTCGCCGAGGGCGGTGAAGTAGGATGCGCGNCGGGGGTCGCCAAACTGATTCATGATTTCAACGATTGAAGCNCCAACGCGAGTGTCGCCTTTGTTGAATTCATAGTCAATGATGTAGAGCGGATTTTCGTAGTTGGCGAGCGATGTGTTGAGCTCGGCGCGTTCAGCCTTCGATTCGATGAATCCCTGGGGGCAGGCAAACGATTTGTTGGCTTCGGCCTGGGCCAGAGCGGCGTCGGCATAGACAACGCGCAGGGCCAGACGCAGACGCAGCGTGTTGGCNAACTTCACCCAGTTTGTTGCGTTGCCGCCATAAACCAGGTCATAGTCAGAGAGCAGATTGCCGCCGGCGGCTGCATAGGGTGAGAGCACGTCGATGGCTTCGTCGAGCTCTTCGAAGAATTTTTTATAGATGTCTTCGAGCGAATCGTAGGCATTGGTGGAGCCATAGCCGATGTAGGGAATCGGGCCGAAAGTATCGGCAACGGGGTGCATACCGGCCACTTTCACGATATTGGCCACGGCTGCGATTTCCGGACGGTCCTGAGCAATGGCGATTTCATTGACGCTCTTCCAGGGGCTCATGATGCCGGTGAACGCTTCATTGAATGTGGAGTTGATCCAGCCATCCTGCCAGATATATTGCTGATGGGTCTGGAGGTTACCCAGTGTGCTGCCGGCATAGCCGGAAAACAGGTCGTGGGAGAGGTTGCGTGAAATCTGATAGTCGGAGCTGAGTTTGCCGCCCAGAGCCACGAGAATCACGCGGGTCTGCATCTGCTGGAAGAATGCGCCGGTCTTGAGGTTGTCGGCCTTCATCTCATCCTCGGTCACCTCGTTGGGGTTGACGTTGTCTGTATAGTCAATACATGAGGCAGCAAGAAGTGACAGCCCGATGCAGGCTACCGGAAATATTTTGCTATATTTCATGTGTCTTGTTTTTGGAAGTTAATTAAAATTGAACTTTGAGCGAGAAACCGAGCGAGCGGAGGCTGGGGCTCATGAAGTTGTCGATACCCTGCATGTAGGTGCCGGTGGAGGCGGTCATTTCAGGATCGTAGGGGGCTTTTTTGTAGAAGAAGAAGAGGTTCTTGCCAATGAATGAGAGGTTGAGACCTTTCACGAATGAACCCCACTTCTGAACCGGGAAGTCATAGCCGAACGAAAGTTCGCTCAGGCGAACGTTGGTGGCTGAGTAGACATACCATGAACCGATACCGCCGCTCTGGCCGGGAGAACCCACCTTCTGATAGAAGTCCTGTGCGGGAATCGGACGGCCGTTGACCAACACGCCGCCATTGTCGCGGGCGTCGGCTGTGGCCTGTGATGCGCCATAGTAGTCAAGAACGGCCTGGGTCTGCGACACACCGACGCCACCCACGCGGGCTGTGATCAGGAAGCCGAGATTGAAGCCTTTGTAGCTCAGGTCGTTGCCCCAGCCCAAGTTGTAGCGGGGAGCTGCATTGCCGACTTTCACGAATTTGTTGGGTTCGGTCACCACGGTCTGGTCGTTGGGGTGAACGTAGATTGCGCCATGTTCGTCGGTGCGAAGTGTGTTGACGTAGATGTCGCCGATTGAACCGCCTTCAGTCACGCGGGTCTGATACATCGAGGTCGAAGCCATGATCATTTCGGTCAGAGGAGCGGGTTCGCCGGTGTAGGGGTCAACATAGTCGGCTGCGAGTTCTTTGACTTTGTTGCGGTTGATTGAATAAGTCAGATAGGTGTTCCAGTTCAGGTCGCCCCAGCGATTGTTGTAGCGCAGAGAGAGTTCGATACCGCGGTTGTCAACACGGCCGCCGTTGAAAATTTCTGAAGTGTAGCCGGTTGAGCCTGCGAGCTGACGTTCGAAGAACTGATTGTAGGTGCTCGAAGTGTAGAGCGTTGCGTCGAGGCGCAGAGCNTTGTCAAACATTGCGATGTTGATACCTGCTTCCCACGCTTTGGTGCGTTCGGGCTTGAGGTTGGAGTTGGGGCGGCGGGTCTGGGTCACAACGGCGCCGTCTTTGATTTCATAGGTCGGAATGGCAATGAACACTTCAGGTGCGTTACCCACTTCTGAGTAAGAAACGCGNACCTTGGCGAANTTCAGAGCGCGGCTCTGGATGCCGAAGATTTCAGTGATGATGCCCGACAGACCAACCGAGGGATAGAAGAATGAGTTGGTGTTGGTGCCCTTGAANGTCGACGACCAGTCGTTGCGGGCCGACACATCGANATAGGCCATTGAGCGGTAGCCGAGCTGAACGGTGCCGAACACGGCGCGTTTTTTCAGATGATAGGTGTCCTGGCGGAGCAGGTCGCGGCCATCGTAGTCGATGTTGGCGAAGGTGAACTTNTTGGCCACGCTTTTCAGCGAACCGCCCACCCAGTCGTCGTTGTAGTCAGTGTTTTCAAAGTTGGCGCCGACGTTGGCGGTCAGGTCCCAGGTGTGGTCGTTGAAATATTTGTTGATTGAAGCGAGAATTTCGCCATAGACCTGCTGGTTGGTGATCTGCGANTTGGAGTAGTAGCCATATTTCGAGGCATACTGGGTGTTGGTGCCGGCGTCGAATTTGCGTTCGCGGGTTTCATTGTCGCGGTCAATTTTGGCGCGTGCGGTCACGTTGATCCAGTCAGCGAAGTCGTAGCGGAACTGAGCCGAAGCCGTGTAGCGGTTTTTCTTGTTNGGCATTTCGAGGTTCTCGGTGATCCAGTAGGGGTTCTGGAGAGCCATTGTTGATGAATAGGGGAAATACTGNTCCATCAGGCCGCGTTCGGCGTTGTAGCGNTGATAGGCCTGCATCTGGCGGAAGTCCTCGCCTGCGGGGAAGAGATAGAGGGGCACCAGGGGGTTNTAGTACAGACCCTGCGAGGTCATGTTCTTTTCGTTNATCTGNCTGAGCATGAAGCTGAGGTCCATGGTCAGTTTGTCGTTGGCCATCTTGGTGGTGTTGCGCACNGTGGCATTGTAGCGCGAATAGTCATTGTTGTGAACGACGCCTTCGGCATTGGTCGTACCGATCGANAGATAGGTCTGGTTGCGCGAGGTGCCGGTGGTCAGCGATGCGGAGTTGGTCACGTTGTAGCCGGTCTGGAAGAAGTCGGCAACGCGGAAGTCGCTCTTCTGGGCGAGTTTNGAGCCCCAGCTCAGATAAGATCCGGTTTCGCTTGNCCCNTAGGAAGTCTGGAAGTCGGGGAGCACGGCTACNCGCTGGAAGGTGGTGTTGTTGGAGATGGTCACGCGGGTCTGGCCTTCCGAGCCTTTCTTGGTGGTGATCATGACAACGCCGTTGGCTGCGGCNGAACCGTAGAGGGCGGCTGCCGACGGACCTGACAGCACGGAGATGTTTTCAATGTCGTCGGGGTTNAGAGCCGAGAGGGGGTCACCGGTCTGGGCTGCACCTTCANACACNCCNNNGGGCTGTGTGGCGGCGCGGCTCATGTCGAGCATCGGAATACCGTCAACAACNTAGAGGGCGTTGTTATTGCCTGAAATTGATTTCGCACCACGCATCACAACGCGCGATCCGCCGCCAACGCCTGCCGATGAGGAGTTGATCGTCACACCGGCAATCTTGCCGTTGAGNTTATTGACAAAGTTGGCGTCGGCAATGCGGGTGATTGCATCAGTGCCCACGTTCTGCACGTTGTAGGAGAGCGATTTGGCTTCCTTCTTGATGCCGAGCGCGGTCACCACCACTTCATCGAGTGTCTTGGTGTCTTCAACAAGGGTCACGTCGATTTTCGACTGGCCTGTGAANGTGATTTCCTGTGGACGATAACCGATGTAGGAAAACATCAGCACGTCGCCTTGATTGGCATTAATGGAGTATTCACCATCAATGTTGGTCTGAGCTCCAAACTGGGTGCCTTTCACGAGAATCGACACACCAATCAGAGGCTCGCCGTTGCTGTCTGTCACCGTACCTGTCACCTTGCTGGCTGCAAAAGCCATCGCGGGCAACATCATCAGGCAGACAAGCAGGCATGTTAGCTTTGCCTTCATAATAATTGGTTTTTGAATGATAATGAAAATAATAATTGGTTAACAATGTCTGATTCAAATAGAGATAGGTGTGATGAACAGCGAAGGTTAGAGGTTCCTTGCATGGCGCGCGCATGGTGAGTGCGGAGAGAGAGCTATGTGTGCGCAATGTATTGAAATGCACTAAGATTGCTTTTTCATGGTCGGGAGAGTTTCTCATGGTTCTAAGGTATNAAACTCCACTGGTGCGTTTACTTTNCAGATAAACTCGCAGCAAAATTAAATAAAATGTCTGTTTTACCCCCCCCCCCATTTGGTTAAAGAATGTTAACGCTTTACCAATAACCCGATTTTATCGCGAAAGCTCCTCAAAAAATCCAAAATTAACCCTTTTTAAGTTAAATCCGGCAGCCTCCCCATCTCCCCGCCCCCTCCTTAAATTCCCTAACCCTCCCTAATCTCCTTAAAAATCCCTAATCTCCCTCCCAATCAGCCAAAAAAAAGAGCCGGAAGCAAAACTTCCGGCCCTAAGAAAAAGTTTCAGATTGAGCGCTTACTTAGCGGGACCCATTTCGAAGATGAGTTCGCCGCCGGCCATGATATCGGCGTGGTCGATATACATGTTTTCGAGCTGCTTGCCATTGAGAGTGGCTTTGCGGATGTAGCGGTTTTCGGGGGAGAGGCCTTTGGCTTTGACGGTGAATTTGCCGCCGGGCACATTGATTGAAGCCTGCTCAAACATCGGTGTGCCGAACCAATAGCGTGCGCCTGCAGGTTCAACAGGGTAGAAGCCGAGGTTGGAGAGGATATACCAGGCCGACATCTGTCCGGCATCTTCATTGCCGGCGAGGCCGTCGGGCTTGGTGGTGTAGAATTCGTCGATGACCTGGCGGATGCGGTCGGCAGCCTTATCGTTTTCGCCCAGGAGAGTGTAGAGATAGATAGTGTGGTGAGAGGGCTCGTTGCCGTGGGCATACTGACCGATGAGGCCGGAGATGTCGGGCGACACGTCGGCGCCGCGGAGCTCTGAGCTGGTTGTGAAGAGCTCGTCGAGTTTGGCAATGGTCGCTTCTTTAGAGCCTACGAGTTCGATGAGGCCGTTGAGGTCGTGGGGCACGAGCCAGGTGTATTGCCAGGCATTGCCTTCGCAATAGTCATCTTCGCGGTGAACGGTTGAGTTCGGGTCGAAGGGTGTGCGCCAGGAGCCGTCGGCAAAGCGGCCGCGCACGAAGCCGGTCGACTTGTCGAAATACTTGCGCCATGAGTGGCTGCGTTCAGTGAACTTGATGTAGTTTTCATCATCGCCCATAGCTTTGGCTGCGGCTGCGACTGCTGCGTCGGCAATGGCATATTCCATGTCGAAGGCAATCGATTCGTTCATCTTGTCTGAAGGAATGAAGCCGAACTGCTGACGGTAGATACCGCCGCGAGCTGTGTCGGCAGCCGTTTTGAGCAGTGCGTCGTAAGCCTTCTTGCGGTCGATGCCGGGCTGATTTTTCACGATTGCATCNGCCACGGCGATGATGCCGGGGTTGCCCACCATGCAGTCGGTTTCGTTGCCCCAGAGATGCCACACCGGGAGGCGGCCCTGCTGCTCGGCGATGTTGACCATGGTGTTGATCATCTCGGTTGAGCGTTCGGGCTGAATGATGGAGAGCAGGGGCATTTCGGCGCGATAGGTGTCCCAGAGCGAGAAGATGGTGTATTGGGTAGCGTCCGGTCCGTGAACTTCGCCGTCGGCACCGCGATACTTGCCGTCAACGTCGCTGAACGTTGCGGGCACGATCATGGTGTGATAGAGCGAGGTGTAGAATTTCTTGAGGGCTTCGGAGTCAGATGAAGTGACGCTGATTTTGCCGAGCTCGCCGTTCCAGGCCTGCTTGGCGGCGGCGCGGGTGCCTTCAAAGTCAAATTCAGGCATTTCGGCAGCGAGGTTGGCTTTCGCGCCTTCAATCGACACGGGCGACAGGGCAACTTTCATCATCACCTGCTCGCCGTCGGTGGTTTTGAACGATGCGCGGCCATACATGTTATCTTCGCCCTTGAGCTCAAACGAGTCGAAGGGTTTGGAAAATTCGGCCACGAAGAACACTTTCTGGTCTTTGGCCCAACCGGTTGAGTTGCGGTAGCCCACAATGCGGTTGTTGCCTTCGGCCTCCATGTGGGTTTCGGTTGCTTTGTCCCAGCAGCCGCCGTTCTGGAGGTCAAACACGATTGCTGCATCTTCGGCAGCGGGGAAGGTGTAGCGGTGCAGACCGACGCGGTTGGTGGCGGTCATTTCGGCATTGATGCCGTAGCGGGTCAGAGGAATGGAGTAATAGCCGGGGAGGGCGATTTCTTTTGATCGGTCGCCATAGCTCCAGAGGCCTGATTCGGGCTTGCCTTCTTCGCCGCGGGCGTAGGTCACGTCACCCACAACGGGCATCACGGTCACGTCGAAAAGGTCGCCGATGCCGGTGCCTTCCAGATGGGTGTGGGAGAAGCCGATGATTGTGGAGTCACTGTCGTGATAGCCGGAACACCAGTCCCACGACACGGGGATGCTCGTAGGGCCGAGCTGCACCATGCCGAAGGGCACACTGGCTCCGACAAACACATGGCCGTGGCCGCCGCTACCGATTTTGGTATCGACAAACTGAGTGTAGTCCGTGGTGTCGGCAGCATCGGTCTGCTCGGAAGAGTTGCCCGAGCAGGAGGCCATCATGAGTGCCGGCGTGAGAAACAGAAGTTTGTAAAGTTTCATAGCAGGAGGATTGTTTATATGATTTGTTTACTTTTATTTGTGGCTGTCTGAAAGATTGAATTTCAGCGACTTTCCGCCCATGAGGTCGGAGTGGGCTATGCGATAGGCCTTGAGGGGCTTGCCGCCGAGCTCCATCGAGTCGATGAAGATTGATTCGGGGTTTTCGCGGTTGGCCTCGATGGTGAGGGTGCCCTGCGGTGTGTCGATTTCAACGGTGTCAAACACCGGCGAGGTCAGTGTGTAGTAGGGTTCGCCGGGGCAGTCGGGGTAGAAGCCCATCATTGAGAACACGGCCCAGGCCGACATCGTGCCGGTGTCGTCGTTGCCCGGAATGCCGTTGGCTTCGGTGGTGAAATGCTCGCCGAGCAGACGGTTGACTTCGCGCTGGGTGCGCCANTCTTCCCCCTTGAAGCGAGAGAAGAGATAGGGATAGGCAATGTCGGGTTCGTTGGCCGGNTCATAGAGCTTTTCGTCGAAAACCATCTGCAGCTTNTCGACGAATTTCTTCTTNCCGCCCATCAGTTTGGCAAGGCCGTCAACATCGTGGGGCACGAAGAANGTNTAGTTCCAAGCCGAACCTTCATGNAAACCGGGCACCGGCTCGAAGTTTTCGCCCTGNCGCGGATTGAAGGGGNTGAGGAAGGTGCCGTCGGCATTGAGCGGACGCAGCGTGCCGCTCTCTTTTGAATANTAGTTGGCATAGCCTTTGGCGCGTNTGNTCAGCTGANTGGCCAGGTCANTGTCGCCGCGCTGACGTGCGAGCCAGGCGAGGGCATTGTCGGCAACATAATATTCGAGTGCNTGGCTGACGGAGTTATCGCCCGAGTTATCGCCGGCATGNACNCCCAGAGGCACATAGCCTTTGGCCAGATACGGATCATTGTCGGGGCGCATGGGGTTGTGGGNGCCGGGAGTGGTGGCCGATTTNACCATGGCCTGATAGGCGGCATCCATGTCGAAGTCGGTCAGACCNTTGCGCCAGGTGTCTACAATCACCGGAATGGCGGGGTCGCCCTCCATGGTGAATGTCTCGCGGCCGTAGAGCTCCCATTTCGGCATCCAGCCCCACTCTTTCGACATGTCAATCATCGAGCGCACCATGTCAATCTGGCGCTCGGGNTAGACGAGCGTCATCAGNTGATGCAGGTTGCGGTAGGTNTCCCAGAGCGAAAAGACGGTGTAGCGGTTGTGGCCGTCGGTCACCTGTCCGTCGCCAAACGATTCCATCAGCGGATACTGCCCGTTGACGTCGTTGAGAATGTTGGGGTGGAGCAGGGCATGATANAGCGCGGTGTAGAACACCTCTTTCTGCTTGTCGGTGCCGCCGGTCACGCGGATGCGGCCCAGGTCGGCGTTCCATGTGTCGTGGGCTGCNGTGCGAATCTGGTCGAAGGTGAGCGAAGCCTGCTCCTTGTCGAGGTTTTCGCGGGCATTGGCCGTCGACACGAACGAAACGCCCATGCGCACTTCCACCTGCTCGCCGGGAGCCAGATTGTCGTAGGAGAAGAAATAGCCGATGTCGTCGCCCGAGAGCTCNCGGCCATATTGGGTGTAGATTTTATATGTGCCGTTGTCGGGGGTCCATTCAGCTTCNACGCCGGTCATTTCNGGCTGCATCTTCCAGTANCCGGAGTTGTCGGGCTTTTTNGACACTCGCATCACGAAGTAGATCGGAAACACTTTCTGCGGATTGTAGCAGAAAGTGCCGAGCAGNTTGGAGCCTTCGATTTCGGTGTCGCTGACGCGGCGCACTGTGGCNCCGCTTTCGTTGGTCAGNCCTTCGCCGAGGTTGAGAAGAATNTTTGAGGGGCCGCCGGGGAAGGTGTAGCGTTCNGCCGAGGTGCGCTGNGTNGAGGTCACTTCGGTCAGAATGTCATATTTCGTCANGCGGTTGGTGTAGTAGCCGGGCACNGCCGATTCAGCTTCATANGCCGAGCCATATTTTTTGTAGTCGGGTTCCAGATCGCCGGTGGTGGCAATGGTCAGCAGTGANCCGAGGTCGGGGCAGCCGACGCCGCTGAGAGCCACATGGGCATAGCCGGTGAAGAATTTGTTGTGAAATTCGTAGGGGGTCGACCACCAGCGGGCATCTTTGTCGTAGACATTGGTGTCGGAGCCCATCACGTTAAAGGGCACCACNGACATCATGCCGTTGGGCACAACGGCGCCGGGGTTGGTGGTTCCGAAATTGGTNGTTCCGACAAAGGGATTCACCCATTTGGTGTAGTCGGCAGTGTCGGCGGCCATTGTGGCTGAGGCTGAGAGCATCAGGGCAGCCGCGAGCAAGGTTAGTTTCGACATATCTGAGTTTTGATTTATTGATTGGCAGGGGATTGCGGTGGNATTGCCGNTTTGNTTACATAAGAGAGTTTTAACCTAATAGGACTACCCCCTCTTTGTAGGGACGCACCCCGGTGCGTCCGGCTGATAATCTGCTGCAACATGGACGCACCGGGGTGCGTCCCTACAATTCGGGTAAAGCCCTAATTGCAACCCTTGTGTCTATAAAATAGCTCCTGGTTGCAGGGGGTATTAGAACTTAGTTACAAAATTAATTAAAGTAATCAAATAAACAAAGACTTCGGCGCAATATGGTTAATTATCACCACAAANNAAACCCAAATCAACCTCAAATGAAACCACNCATGAAACCCACAAATCAAANCCGCCATAAACAAAAAAAGCGGCGCATCCTGCAAAGGGGATGCGCCGCTTATGGCGAGTGATCTGCTAAGCCTGACGAGGCTCAGCGTCTCGNGAGTTTGTTACTTTTTAACGACTTTGAAGCTCTTGACAACTTTGCCGCCTTCGGTCACGTTCACCAGGTAAACGCCGCTTGCGCCGTTGAGGGTGAGTTTCATCACGTANCCTGCGGGAACTTTCTGAGTCTTGCTTGCTGAGAGCTGACCGTTCACGCCGTAAACGTCAACACCGTAGATGCCGTCTTCTGCTACTTCGAGGTAGAGAACGTCGTCAACTGTGTAGGTCTTGAGTTCGTCACCGTCAGCTACCACATCTTCGATGCCGGNAGCANNTCCGACGCGGATGAACTGGAATGTCTTGGTGTCAGAACCGAGGTCGTTCTTCAGAGTGAGGTTGGCNGTGTATTCGCCGTCGAGGGGGAACATTGCTGTTGCAGAACCTTCCTGGTCGTTACCGGTCACGTTAGAGATAGTGGCTTTGTTGATGGTCCAGGTCGGTTTGGTTTCGATCTTGTAGTCAACACCTGTGAGGAACGGACAGCCCGAGGTGAATGTGGGGTTGAGGTTCACGGGTTTGCCCTGACCTTCGCCTGCGTTAGCATCGTTTTCGAGNTTGTAGTAAGAACCTTTGGCACCTGCCTTAGAGCCCTTGGCATAGAAGTAGCTGTTGCTGTCGGGTTCATCTTCGAAGTCGAAGTAAGCGAGCACGCCTGCGGGGAGGTTGTTGGCGTCGAGACCGTTCATTGACTGTTCAACTTCTTCCTGAGTCATTGCTTTGCCCCAGATCTGGAAGTCGTCGAGTACGCCTGAGAAGCCGAGACCGCCGCCACGACCTGTGTGACGTGAACCACCGATTGAAATGGTTGATTCAAGGTCAAGAGCCTTGGCTTTGTTCACATAGTCGTCGGTTGTGCCTGTTTCAGCAGGTCTCTTGGTGGTGTTGTAGGGGTCAGCGATGAAGTCGTCGCCGGTGCTTGCGTAGCGGAACCATTTAGATTCAACTTTCTTGCCGTTGATGTAGATGATGGTGCGGCTGGTAGAAGAGTTGCGTTCGAATGTGAATGCGAAGTGTGTCCACTGGCCGGGGTTGAAGAGGGTGGTCTTGCCGTTGTTGAAGTCGTAAACGAGCACGTCGGTGATTGCGCCTGAGTTGGCAACGGAGAGTTCCTGGTGGAAGTCCATCAGTGTGCCGTCTTCGTTGAGGTTGGTCCAAAGCCAGCCCCAGTTGTTGCGAGGCCATGCACCTGTGTGGTTACGAACGTCGATCCATTCGCACTTGCCGCTCATGCTGTTGATTTTCAGCCAGCCGGCAATAGAGAATGATTCATACTGACCAGACATGATTTCGCTTGCCTTGACGCCGAAGAATTTTTCGTCGAGCTGGATACCGCGAGAAGCGACACCGTTGGCAGAGCGGCCGGTGTAAGCGAGAGTAACATCTTCGAGACGTTCAACGTCGATGTCAGTTTCGCTGTTGTTGGCAGTGATTGAGAGGATTTCGGGCAGACGACCTGCTGATTCGGGAGTAACAACAACGAGGTTGCGGAAAGTAACTGAGCTTTCTTCAGTGTTGTTGGCGCCGATACACTTAACGTCGTAGGTGCCGATTTCGTCGAGACCGTCGAATGTGAACGAGTTAGCTGATTCTTCGCTTGAAGCAACTTTGGTTGAGTTGTCGCCGGCAGTCCAGATTTCGTAAACGAACGAACGGTTGGGGTCAACTGCAGTCAGAGTGAATTCTTCACCGGGAGTGATGGTGGTCTTGTCCACGGTCACCTGGTCGGTGTAGGTGTGTTCACCTGAGTTGGTGTATGCACTCCATGCAATGTCGGAAGATGTGTTGTGGTCCATCGAAACGGCTTCAACACCGAAGCGGATCTTGCCTGCGCCTGTTTCATCGCCAACGAAGGGAGTCTTGTAGAGGATAGCTGCCCAAGAGGTGGTGATGCCCATGAACACGGGTTCTTTGCCTTCTTCCTGTGACCAGATCTTGAAGAATGAAGTGTTCACTTCATCGTTGTAGCAAACTTCGCCGGCAGCCTTGTTGTTGGCCATCTTGAAGTAAACCTTGGCGTCGATACCGGTAGCAGCGTTGCGGAGCACCTTAACCGAGGTGATTTCGGGTTTGGCGGGAGTTGCGAGTGTGCCACGTTTGATTGAGAATTCACCGAGGTAGAAGTCGGCGTTGCTTGCGTTGTTGAATTTGAGGGCTACCATTGCGAGGGTTTTGCCTGCGAGGCCGTCGCCGGAAGCAACGGTGTAGGTGGTCTTAACCCATTCGCTGTCGTCGCTGATGCGAGAAGATTCGCAAACGTCGAGAGTCTTGGCAACGGTGGCTTCAGTACCTTCTACGCTGAAAGCGAGAGCTGCGTCGGTGCTACCGGCAGCGAGCTTGTAAACGAATGTGATTTCGTCGCCTGCTTTGAGTTCGTATTTGGTTTTGAAGAGGTGGAGGTAGTTGTCTTTGCTGGTCGAACCGGTGATGCGGATTGTTGAACCGCCAACGTAGGCATCGTTCCAGGTCATGGCAGCAGTGAGGTCGGTAGCGGCGTCAGATGCTGTTTTGCCGAGGAATTTGTTGGTCCACCACCAGCGCCATGTGGGCATGTAGTCCTGAGCGGAGATGTTGTACCAGTCGATGTCGTTCTGACGCTGACCCATCCAGTTGAAGAATTTACCGTTACCGAGGTTGAAGTAAGAGATGAATGCTTCTTTAGAGAGGTCCCAGCTCAGGGTTGAGCGAGCGGTCATGTAAGTGGCGATGCCGGGGAATTGGGTGTCGCCGGTTGTACAGGTCACGGGGCTCTTGGTCAGGTCGGTGGGAGCCGAGATGGGGTTGTGNGAGCCGCCGGTAAACCAGTTTTCGATACGGGCCTGGTAAGTAGCCTGCTGTGCTTCGGGAGTGGTGCCGTGTGAGCCGCGGCCTTCGAAGAAGAGGTTNACTTTGTGCTGACCCCAGAGACCGATTGAGATGTTTTCNTCTTTNAGCTTGCTCCAGGGAGTGCGGGCNGCAGAGGGTTCGCCACCCTGCATGTTCATACCTGCATAGAGGTAGAGCGCGCTACGGCCTTTACCCAGGTTGCTTGCAGCTGCGTTGGTCACACACTTGTTGAGAAGTGAGGTCCAGTTGTAGTTGAGGAAGAGCGAGGTGCGTTCCTGACCCAGAGGACCCCAAGTCTGGTAGTTGTGAGAACCGAGACCGTTGTCGAATGTGATTGAACCGTTGTCATTGGTACCGTCATACCATACGATTTCCTGCATGTTGTAGCCGGGAACATCTTTTTCGTATTCGGCTTTGATGGCTTTGTGGAGATATTCGTGGAATGTACGGAGGTTGCGGAGGATGGCTGTACCTGCGCCGGAGAATTCGGAGTTGTAGCCGATACCGTCGCAACCGAAGTATTTCAGCATCTTGGCTGCTTTTTCAGCGCCGGCTGTGGTGTTGAGTGTGCCCATTTCGGTCAGGGCTGCTTTCCATGCGTCGGAGATTGCACCGAATGCGGGCTGNCCGGTTGAAGAAACGGCTACACCGTTTTTGTGGGCAACGTCGGCGAAACCTGCGGGTACCTGGCCAAGGGGTGCTGTCCAGTCGCCCCAGTGGTCAACGTAGCTCCACATGGAGAACACTTCTGAGTCGAACACTCCCGAGGGATGAGCNTCGCGAGAGTCGAGCTGATCGGCTGCACCGTTGTGGAAGTTGAAGGGAATCCAGGCAATGAGTCGGCGGTCGTTTACGCCTTCCTGGAGTTCTTCGTGAACCTGGGTTGCGGTGTTGCGGAAACGGAGTTTCGGACGCACACGTGAAACGTAGAAGTTGTCATCCTCGTTGAGCTGATGATCTGTCGCAAATTTGTTCACATTGGCTGTGAAGTCAGTTGCGCTCAGCCACTGGATGTCGCCTTCCTGATACTGCTGTGCGTTTGCACCTACAGCCAGAAATGCTGCCATTGACAGCAAAATACTTTTTTTCATGCTGAGTAAAGTTGATTAATATGGTTAGAATTTTTTAGGTTAATAAAAGCGGAGTTGACGCCGGCATTTGTCAACGCGGGCGGTGTGGTTTCTTTTTGACTTTCTTTTGTTTTGGAAGTTTCGATGGTTAGTATAGAATTAAGGTGTGTTGAATTGAACTTTCATTTTTGCAAATTTGGAGATTATTTTTCACAATTCAATGAAAAATAAGTAAAAGTTTTCAATGGTTAATGAATTTTAACATTTATCCATTGANCCTTTTTNCGTTTTTTATCCGGCTGACCCGATGACGAGCAGCGCGAGGCTGACCATGAGTATGGCCAGNTCGATGGCTTTGGCNCGGATGTTGCGNTCGCCGAGAATGATGACGCCATANAGAAACGGAATGATGACGCTCCCTCGGCGAATCATCGACACAACGGCTATCATCGATCCCGGCAGGGAGAGGGCATAGAAGTAGGCCACGTCGGCGGCAGTCAGAAAGAGTGCAATCAGCGGAATGGTCCAGCGCCAGCGGAAGGGGGTGGCCACGGCGGCCTGCGCAGGGCAGAGGCGCCGAAGCAGCAGAATGGTGACCGACATGATGACGAACTGATAGAGCGAATACCACGACTGCACTTCGAGCGGNGCGTANAGNCGCAGCAGATGTTTGTCGTAGAGCGCGGAAACGGCGCCCAGCANTGCCGCGCCGACCGACATCCATATCCACCGCGACCCGCGNAGCGAGTAGCCTTCGCGGCTGCCGATGCGCGAAATGAAAAAGAGCGATGCAAAGCCGAGNNTGATGCCGGCCCATTGNAGCAGGTTGAGCCGCTCGCCGAATATCAACACGGCTCCCACGAGCACCATCACCGGCCGCGAGGCATTGATGGGTCCCTGGATGGTNAGCGGNAGGTGTTTGATGGCAAAGTAGCCTAAAATCCACGAGCCGAGCACTATGAATGATTTNATGAGTATCAGCAGATGGCCCGTGGCCGAGCCTCCGAAGGCGGGGGTGCCATGGATGNCCGCGATGATGATGACGGGCAGCATCAGCAGCATGCCGAACAGGGTGTTGAGCATGAGAACAATCAGCACGTTGTTTGAACGCACCGACAGTTTTTTCATGATGTCATAGACTCCCAGCCCGGTGGCAGAGCATAACGCCAGCAATACCCACATATATATAATATAGGTGTCAGTTATATAATATAAGGTGTCAGTTCAGATTGAGCAGGGAGAGCAGGTCGGCGAGNGAANCNATCTGTGAGGGGTGGGTCTGGGCATCCTCTTCCGGTGTCCAGCCTTTGCCTTTGAGCCATGCNACCCGGCAGCCGATGGAGAGCGAGGGCTCGATGTCTTTGCGGAAGCTGTCGCCGACCACCAGCACTTCCTCCGGCTTCAGTCCCAGGGCCACGACGCCGAGCATGAAGATGCGGGCATCGGGTTTGCGNACACCGACAACGGCGCTTTCAATCACGCCCTGGAAATATTGACGNAGATCCATGTCGCGGAGCACTGACTCTACGTTGCCATAGAAGTTTGACACGAGCATCAGCGGAAAGTGTTTCGAGAGGGTTTCGATGACGGGNCGCGCTTCGTCGGCGCAGCTGCGGGCGCGACCGTAGCAGTATTGNGCNATCTCCTCAGCCTTAGNCTCAATCAGCTCGCGGTCAATGAGTCCTCGATCGGCAAGGTCGCCCAGNTCGAGGCGCATCTTGATGCGCAGCAGGTCGAGAAAATTGTGTTGCGGCAGGATGTANCGGGTGCGGGCGAGAGCGCGTTCGGCAAAGACATAGGAGGTGCGGAACTCGTCGCGGTCAATGTCGAGCCCGGCGGCATGGTAGCCGTCGAAAATCACTTCGCTCCAGTGGTCGCCATGGCTGTCGATCGTGCCGCCATAGTCGAAAATGATACCTTTAATTTTTTCCATCATAGTAGCCATCGTTGAGTCGGGTTGTCATTGTTCGGCAGATGCGTTCGTGGCGCACGACCATATAGATCATCAGAGCGTTGAGAACGGTGAATTCAAACACGAAGTAAATCCAGGGCATGCGGAGAAAGAGGGAGATGAAAAGCACAATCACNCGCCAGTTGAACGACAGGATGTTGGTGTATTTCATCAGCGGCAGGCTCATGGTGCGGAAGTCGTCGCGAAATGCCTGCGGAATGGCNCCGGTGCCGAAATGTTCNATCAGTGTNTTGCGCAGCAGNTGCATCTGCGGAGTGGTCTTGACCTGCTGCAGGGAGTAGTTGGTGTAGACGCTCAGGGTCAGTTTTTNCCAGAAGTTGCCTTTCCANGGGGTCTCGCGGTTGCGCTTTTCGAGGTCTGACACATTTTCAAGTTCGGAGCCCTCTTTGCCTTTGAGGAAGAAGAGGTGGAACTGGCGATAGTAGTCGGCCATCGAGGCTTGCTTGGCATGGCAGAAGCCGGTGNCCACGGCCAGAGTCCAGATGACCCAATGGTGGGCGGCGAAAAATTCTGAGGTCTGAACCTCGCGCAGNCAGATGGCCACATAGATGGTGGCAAACCAGAGATCGCCNGCGAGGCCGTCGAGAATGCGACCCAGGCGNGAGTATTGACCCGTCATGCGGGCAAGCTGACCGTCGGCGCTGTCGAAGGAGTTGGCCCAGATGAGCAGCAGCATGCCGATGANGTTGATCCACATCTGCGGATAGTAGAAACAGATGCCGGCGCCGATGCCGAGAAAAATCGAGGCAATGGTGATGGCGTTNGGCGTCACGCCGAGTCGGGCCGCGAGTCGGGCCCATGCGTAGCCTATCGGGCGGTANAACCAAAGGTCAATGTGCTCTTCGGTGTCCATTGATTTCAGCGTTGCCTGAAANGAGGTGNCCGAGGCAGAGGCGGAGCTATTGGNGGCGGTGTTGTTATTGTCTTGCATAAGAAGCTGATTACTTTCGGTTTTTGATGGCCTGGAGGATACACTTGGCAATGTGGGGCGCGGCTTCGGCGCGGCAGGGCGCGAAGCTGGGCCAGTCGTTGAAGTCGATGATGCGTATTTCGCCGTCGTCGCTCACCACGCAATCGCCGCCATAGATTTTGACATCGAGCACATCGGCCGCGCGCTGGCAGATTTCTTTCAGGCGGTCAATCTCAAAGGGGATGCCGCGGCTCTTGCCGTTGATGGCTTCAAGGCCATATTTGCTGTGGCCCTCATCGAAGGGGTAGAACCAGAAGAAATAGTCGGAGCCGGAGATGCCGTAGAATTTGATGAGGTCGCCGACGAGATGGCGGTTGATGACGGCGCGCTTGATGCCGCGCAGAAAATATTCCTGAAGCACTTCCTGNGCCTCTTCGGGGTGNCGCACATAGCTGACATCCTCTTTGTGCATGGCGCAACCGTCGCCGCGCTTGATCCANGCCCCGGTGAATCCTGCCTTTTCAAGTCGCGGACGCACCACTTCATCGGTGTCAACCACNATGCTCTCCGGGTAGGGGATNCCGTGGCCAATGAGGAAACGGGTCATGCGCTCGCGGGTGCAGTTTTCAATGCCNGTGCCNGAATTGATTACCAATCGACCCTCCTCCTCTTCATATTTTATAAGGAGGTCGATNGACCGCTGCTCGCGACACATATTGACTATAATCGGCTCGCCGACTTCGCCGGCAATCAGCTCCTCTTCTGAGTAGACCTTCACCTGGCAGCCGCGTTTGCGCAGATGCTCCACGACGGCGTTGAGAATGGCCGCATCGTTGCCGATGTGGTTGGGTGAGAAAGCGCCCGCTCTCATCACCGCTGCTATTTTGATTTCTGACATTTCTTTTCGTGAGATTGGTTTAGTGGAGGGGGGGGAGGGGGAAGACAGTGTTACTGCGAGATGAATGATTCNGCNTTGGCGATATCTTCCTGATGGTCAACATCGATGATTTTGCCAAACGGATAGGCCTGNAGGTTGAGCCCGGCGGCCACCAGCGCGCGCTGGAAATTGCGCATGCGGCTCACTCCCGAATCGATGCACTCGCGGAGCACTTCAAGCGCGCGTCCGTCGAGCCCGTAGATACCCCCCGAGATATATTTCACCCCGGGGAAAGGAGCGTCGCAGAAAGCCGTGATGCGCATTTGGTCATTGACCTCAATGTAGAGCGGCTTTTCATCGTCGATATAGTCGGTCACGGCCATCATGCCGTCGATCGACTCAGCCCGCTCAAACGCCTCGGCATAGCGGCGGAAGTCATCTTCGCGGAAAATCGTGTCGACAGTGGTCAGAATATAGCGCTTGCCATCGAAAAGGCGGCTGACCTCATAGAAGCTGTGCATGGAGCTCGGAGTGCTCTTCACCACCAGCTTCAGCTCCACCGGCAGCGTCGGCGCAAGCTGCTCGAGATAGTCGCGCACCTGCGTCATCTGTTCATTGACAATGACCGAAATCGTCTCGGCCCCGCACTTGATGAAAATATCTATCAGTCGGCCGATCATCGGCATTCCGTTGAGCGGCACGAGCGGCTTCGGAGCCTCCACGCCCTCATTGCGCAGGCGCGAGCCCTCTCCGGCAGCTATGATTGCATAATTCATAAATCAAATAGTTCAAAAACTTGGCAAATAGTTCAAAAACTTGGCAAAAAAACTCAAGCAGATGCAAAAGCAAACAGCTTAAGCAAATGCAAAAGTACAAAAAAATCATCACCCCCGCCCCCTCTTCCCCCAAAAACTTTCACCCATCCCCGCGGGTGCTAAAAACCTCAGATGAGGCTATATACACGATGTGTAGTGACGCACGACTCGTGCGTCCACTGATAACGCATTGATTTTCAGCCGAACGCACGAACCGTGCGTCCCTGCAAAGAGGAGCCCTCGATAATGCCCGATTTTACACGATATCGAGTCATCTAAAAGAAGGTTGTTGATTAAACGGGTTTGAATAGAATTCCATTTGCTTTTGCTCATGGCTATACTGAAATCTGGCTTGACAATTAACACGATAACGGTAATCAACATGAGAAATAAGCGAACTAATTCGCACTTATTGGTCAGTTTCATCGATTTTTGATCTTTAGCGTTTTGAATTATAGCTTTATTGGTGGGAGAGTTTGCCGACATATAGCTGGGTCGTATAGGCTGTCAAATTCTATATCGTCATCTAATCGCGGGTTGTCGAATGAGTCTACCTCCAAGATCATATTGATTTTTGCAATCTTGGAAGCTGATTCTGTTTCAGATATTTTTGATAAATCAATTACATTGTTTGCAAAGTTATAGACCAAACGATATATCCATTGACGCTCGGCTATTTTAACGTCAGATGCCGGGATGCACCTAAACTTTTTTGTCGTTTCAGTTGTGTTGGCAAAATCGCGTACCAGTGAATGATTTGCAAAGCATGTAAAGCCGTCGACATAGCAATATCCGCGCCATTCTTCGTTGTCAATTTCGGGAAATTCTTCGATTGAAAAATAATATCGTAGATAGCTTCGTCGCCATGCAAAGTGTAGCCTTCTTCATAAAGATATATTGCATATTTTTGGGGATTCAGATTCATACTCTTGAGATAAGGAATGACATCAAACTTCAATACATCTTTCATTGAGTCATTTAGCTTTATCGCTCTGACAGTAAAGTCGACGCTATGTTCTTTAATCCATTGATTCAGTTCCTCCTGCCGCTGTTGAATAACGTCGTCGGGCAGACGTAACCGATAGTCAGAAGTCGCGGGCGCATCATCTTTTTTCGTGTCAGAGTCCTCAACATGCCGACACCCGATGGACAGCACTGCTAAAACTAAAAGAAGGAAACACTTATTCATGGCATTTATTTAAAAGTACAGATGAACGGTGCCATCAGTTAGGTATTTTTGGGTTGGATGGCAAATATATGGAAGAATTAATATGAGTAGATGTTCAGGGTAAGTATGTGGTTAGTTGACCTGCCGTTCTTTACCCCACTGCGGCATAGGCACACCTTTCGGTTTGGGATCAAAAATCGTTTTTTCGTAGATCTGGTTGAGATAAGATTTGAATTCGTCAGTAAATCCGAAGTTGAAATAGCCCCGGTCAACTGTTTCGTTGTCGTTGATCCAGATGGCTTCAAGCCTATCTACTTTATTATCGCGGCTGATAACAATGAAACCCAACACATCCTCTTCAATTTTATTCCACACTACTCCTTCAGAATGGCTGATCCCGGCTTGATATCCTGTCTCTAAAACAGAGTACGAATTTGTCTTGCGGTAAGGTAAATTTCTGAGAAGTATTAGGAAATTTTGGATTTTAGTTTTATCTGTCAGATAGCCTCGGATGCCTCCGAGTTTCACGAAATCTGTTGTCAGGCGGTATATGGCACTGCTTCTGTCGTAATGTTTCTGCTCGCTTCGTGGCAGAAGATTGAAAAATATCCAATTAATGTCGTCGGTGTCTATTTTGCAATCCATCCACTCTTTAACCAAACTGTCTGAGGTCTGTACCTGTCCGATATCCTTGACCAATGAATGCAAAGCCATTCTCCATTTCAAATCTGCATCATAGAGCTTATTTCTAAACGATTTATAATGGCTATCCCAAAATACTTCGGGTAGGCGACCGTCATCATAGTATATTGTCAGGGATAAATCAGATTGCTTAGCCGGAGATATGTATGAAACAAGCCAACCGATCCACGAAATTTTAAATACCTCGCTATCAGTATATGGTGTATGGTTAAGCCAATCATGCTCCTCCAACTTATTGAGGTGTTCACATATCCGCCGGATATCTTGTTCTCCCGTAATAGCTATGTGGTCGCCCCCATGTGCACGTCTTGGAATATCTGCGTCGAAAAGCATTGGTTCTTGAATTGCTTCAATACCGATTATATGTGAAGGGTCCAATATATCTTCCGTATAACCTTTCACTAAGGAAAACAAGCATACAGTCAAGGCTAATAATCTCTGCATAAATCGATTAAATTTAATGATTAGAAATCTTTGTCTTCATATGGGATGAGTTTTCGAATTCGAAGATGCCGGCATAGTCGCGACGCACAGTGGGGGTGCTGGCGTCGGGTTCGTAGATGATTTCGGCGAGTTTGGTGCCGGCTGCGGAATAGAGGTAGTCGAAGCGGGCACCTGAATTCATTGTGATGCCGGTCGGGAGGTTGAGGGGATTGTAGTAGATGGCGAAGATGACACGTGAGGGGTCGGAGATCTGGTTACCGTTGCGGTCGTAGTAGAAGCCCGAGGGCCAGTGGCCCTGCGGCATGTCGAGGGAGTTTTCGAGCAGCACCGTCGGCGCGATTTCGGATAGTCCGATGAGCTGATTATCAATGGCCTTTCCTTTATATATGCATACTCTAAAATTATGTTTATGTTTATCTATCACAATTGCGGGATTTTGTAGAGCTAAAATGGGTGCTTTAATTTGTAATCATTGTAAAGACGGCGTCGTTCTTTACGGGGCCTTACAAAATCCGATGAAATTTTCACCATTCCCCATGTACAGAAATTAAATTCATCTTCATTGTATGGGACACAAAACCTTTCAAGAGACATCATTTCGAATATTTGATTAGTGACATTTGGAAATGTGATCGTACAGTTTTCATTTAGATGATCTTCAAGATAAGAATCTATGTACCACCGGTAGGATATAGCTCCCAAATATGTCGAGAGCGAAGCCCAGTGAACGTTTTTATACCCTGACTGATAAATATTAAAGTTTAGGGTTTCTCCCATCATTGTGCGGGGTAGGCTTGCCACAACACTGTCGGTTTTACATTCGATTGTCATTTTAAATAATGTCGGTTCTATGTAATCAGAATCTCCGGGCTCACCATAAGAATAATAGCTTGATAATTCCATG
>JAAVDT010000030.1 GCA_014801655.1 Bacteroides sp. | reverse complement strand
GCATCAAGCCACTCTTGATAAGCTGATTAACGTTTCGAGAACTGGAAGCGCTTGCGTGCTTTGGGCTGACCGGGTTTCTTACGTTCAACAGAGCGCGGGTCGCGGGTCATGAAGCCTTCGGCGCGGAGTGCGGGCTTGTCCTCGGGGTTCACCTTAACGAGTGCGCGGGCAATAGCGAGGCGAAGTGCTTCAGCCTGGCCTTTGTAGCCACCACCGTCGAGGTTAACGTGGATATCGTATTTTTCAGCAGCTTCGAGAGTCAGAAGGGGCTGCTTTACGATATACTGGAGAATTGAAGAGGGGAAGTAAACTTCCAGAGGGCGTTTGTTGATTGTGATGGCACCGTTGCCTTCTTTGAGAATCACACGTGCCACGGCGGCCTTACGGCGGCCTACTGAATTAACTGTTTCCATACTTCCTGCTCTTATTTCATTTTGTTGATATCAAATACTACGGGATTCTGAGCTTCGTGAGGATGGTTGGGACCATTGAACACGTGCATATTTTCAATCAAACGACGGCCAAGACGGTTTTTGGGGAGCATACCTTTCATAACCTTGATGAAGAGGGGGTGCATACCGGGCTTGATGTGTTTGTTGAATGATTTCTTCATGAGGATCTCAGCATTGGCGTGACGCTGACCGCCGGGATAGCCGGTGTACGAAAGATATTCGCGGTCGGTCCACTTCTTGCCGGTGAGAACCACTTTGTCGGCATTGATGATGATCACATTGTCGCCACATTCCATGTTGGGAGAATAAGAAGGCTTATTCTTGCCACGGAGAATTTTAGCGACCTTAGAGCAAAGACGACCAAGATGCTGGTCGGTGGCNTCGATGAGGAGCCACTGNTTTTCAACGCTNTNCAGNGTTGNGNGTNANAGTTTTGTANCTTAAAGTATCCACTTTTAAATTAATTGATAANNAGTTAATTAATTCNGACACTNACCGCAGAAATGCCCGGCCAAAGGCANCNCCNCGGCNCGTGTNNNTGATTGATTTTTGGATATAATCGGACTGCAAAGGTAGTGATTTTCGCCCACTTAACCAAACTTTCCACCAAAAACTTTTTTCAAGAGAACCCTAAACTCTTCACCTCTGCAAGGTAAGCGTCGAGGGTGCGGGATTTGTGGAGGGCTTTGGCGGTGCGGTGGGGGAGAATTGGGGCGAGATAGGTCCAGTAGGGTTTGATTTTCTGGAGTATCTGACTGTCGCCGCACAAGGTGGCGCGATAGTGGGCGAGTATGAGGTCGTGGATGGCGAGGGCGGCAGTTAGTTGCTCGGCATCGGATGCTATTTGACCCGACCTCCACTCTCGGGCGAGCAGCGGACGCGCGAGCAGTCCGCGACCGACCATTACCCCCTCTATCGCCGGGAATCTATCGGCCACGCGGGAAATATCTTCAGCCGAAACAATGTCGCCGTTGAACACCACCGGATGCCTGCTCTCCTCAAGCAGTGCTGCAAACTCATCGAAGTGCAGATCGCCGGAATATTGCTGCACGGCAACTCTCGGATGCACAGTCAGCATCCGCAGCGGCATCGCGTTAATCGCATCTATGGCGCCGCGCCACGCCACACAATCACTCACTCCGAGCCGCATCTTTGCAGAAAATTTCACCTCCGGAAACTCCGCCATCACAGCCGAGGCCTGCAACAGTTCGTCGGGCCGCTCAATCATAGCCGCTCCCCTCCCCTTCTTCACCTGCGGAGGAAAGGGACACCCGAGATTCAAATCTATTTTCCGGACTCCGGCACCGGTAAGTGACTCTACAACAAGGCGCAGTTCATCGGCATCGCGAAATATCGCCTGCCCAACAACATCCTGTTCGCCGGCCACCTCCCTGACATCACGCGAACGCACCGCCCCCTTCTCGACACGCGAAAAAGGGGCGAAATACTCGTCAACGCCACCGGCAATGGTGGCATGTGCCTCGCGCCAGGGCCGTTCGGTAAAGCCCTGGAGCGGAGCAGCATAAAGTTTCAAGTTGCTTATATCCACCAATATTCAGTGAAATTCGTAAGCCGTTTTAGATTCGGTCAAGCACGGTGCCCACGAGGTCATGGATTGCCGTCTTGTAGTTAGGCGTAGCCTCATGGTTCATGCGGTTGGCAATGATTGAGCACACGGTCATGGCCTTGTGCCCCATCAGCAGGCTTAGTCCCTGAAGCGGTGCCGATTCCATTTCATAATTGGTCACCTTGCGACCCTTGAATCGAAACTCCTCGATGCGGCGGTTGAGGTCGGGATTTGCAAGTGGCAGGCGCACCTCGCGACCCTGCGGACCATAGAAGCCGACGGCCGAAATCGTATTGCCGCGCACCATGTCATCGCGACCAATCAAGTCGACCAGATGAGAATCAGCGTCCACGATGTAAGGCTTCGCCCACAGCGGGTTCCAGCCCACAGCTTCGCAGAATGCATCTTCAAACTCTCGGTCGGCCACCGAATTGCGACCAGCATAATAGTTGAGCACGCCATCAAAGCCGATAGCCTTTTCGGCAATCACGGGTGTGCCGATACGGAGTTCGGGCTGCAGAGCGCCGGATGTGCCGATGCGCACCATGTGGAGCGTGCGATGTTCGGGGCGCACCTCGCGAGTAGAGAAATCCACATTAGCCAGCGCATCAAGTTCCGTCACCACGATGTCGATATTGTCAGGGCCGATGCCATGGCTCAGACACATGATGGGTTTTCCCTGATAAGTGCCGCCGATGGTGTGAAACTCGCGCGACGACACCTCAAAATCAACTGTATCGAAAAAAGAAGCCACCATGTCAACACGTCCCGGGTCGCCCACGAGGATAATGCGGTCAGTCAGCTGTTCCGGCAGCAGATGAAGATGAAACACCGAGCCGTCGGGGTTGATAATCAGCTCAGAAGGTTCTATGATTTTCTTTTCCATATCTTGAAATTCGATTATTAGGTAAAAAGGAGTGATTACACATTATTATATATAGTAACGCGCGAATGGCCGATTTTGATTAGGCCAGACGATATTTTCCGCCCGGATAAGAGAGAATCAGCTTGCGAAACTCCATGTCGATCAGCTGCCCCATCAGTCGCCCGATATTGCGGTTGAGCGCCACGGTCATCACATTGATTTGCCCCTCGCCATGCTCAGTCAGGTAGTCTATGATAGCCTGCTCCTCCTCCGAGAGATTTTCAAACAAGCTCGGCTGAGCCACTTCGGCGGCATCCTTCTCCGGCCAACCCATGGCGCGGATAAGGTCATCGGCACCCGTAATCAGACCCGCCGTGTTTGAAGCGATAAGCGCATTACACCCCGCACTGTAGCGATCGGAAATGCGTCCGGGCAGAGCAAACACATCGCGACTGTAGCCCGAAGCAAGATCAGCCGTGATCAGCGCACCACCCTTGGAAGCCGACTCGGCCACCACCAGACAGTCACACAAACCGGCCACAATGCGATTGCGGGCCACAAAATTACCCTTATGAATCGGAGCCTCGTGGCCATATTCCGTCAGCAATCCGCCCGAACCTCTCACCATCGAAGCCGCCATCGACCGATGCTGCGCCGGATAAATGGTCTGAAATCCATGGGCAAGCACACCAACTGTCGGCACACCGCACTTCAGAGCCGCATCATGAGCCGCCGCATCGATGCCAAACGCCAGCCCGCTCACAATGGTCAGCGGATTAGCCAACCGCTCATGCAGCTCCTCAATCAGACGGCGCACGAAGTCACAGCCATAGGGCGTAGCATGGCGAGTACCGACAATGGCCAGCATGTGGCCCGCCGTCAGATCGGCCGGCCCGAGCGAATAGAGCATCAACGGCGCATCCTCCGCCTCCGTCAGGCGGCGAGGATAGTCAGGCGAGCGAAAATAGAGCGTCTTCACCGAATGATTCCTGACAAACTCCACCTCACGGCGAGCCCGCTCCACGAGCTCCGCCCTGTATCGGTCATCAAAAATCCTGTTCGGCGCACCCATCACTGCTCCGAGCTGGCTCTGCGACGCCTCAAAAAAGCGCCTCTCATCGCCAACGCGCGCAAGCAACTCATCAGCCATCAGCCGATTCATTCCGCGAATCGACGCAAAAGCAATCTGATATGTCAGCTCCTCAGTCATAAACAATTTATCGCCCGTAAAATTAACAAATAATCCCCGCAAATCAAAACCCACCACCCATGAAATAATCTAATCAGGACATCCTTCTTGTTCAAAAAAGCAATAATAGCTATCTTTGTGACACAATCATTACAGCATGTTGAACTCACCAATCATTATATCATTCGTTATTGCGTTGCTTTTTATTGCAGCAATCATTGCAAGAATCGTCGTCATAATAAAAGCCAATCGACTTACAAAGGAGCTTACGACAACCGAGGATATCAAAGGGTATATCAATAATAACTTCATAAACAAATACATCAGTTTTACCAACAAGGATTATATCAGAGATTTATATACCGATGTATATTTTGAAGCATCTAAACTCACCTTCTGGCTCGAAAAACTATTCATCACACAATCTTATGACATAATGAATCTGATTAGTGATTTTGAAAATATTGATACAATCATCAAAACACACAACGATCATTATTTCAAAGAAATACTCCGGTCCAATAAAGATTTTTTTGACAAGTGCCTTAAATATCCCTTAGATAACCAACAACGCCGCGCTATTATTTCCGAAGAAGACAATTGCCTGGTGGTCAGCAGTGCAGGCAGTGGAAAGACTTCATCTATTGTCGGAAAAGTAAAGTATCTTATTGAAAAGAAAGGCATAGATCCTAAGCGCATCCTCCTCATCAGCTACACCAATAAAGCTGCGGCAGAGCTGACTGAGCGAGTGAATATTGATGGCCTCAGAGGATACACGTTTCATAAACTTGCACTTGATATCATTGGGCAGCAAACGGGAGTAAAACCCTCTATATGCGACAATACTGATGCGCTATTCGTTAAGATTTACAGAGAATTACAAACCGATGCGCAGTTCTGTAAACACATTGTCGAATACTTTATTGACTTCCAATCCCACGAAACAGAATCTGACCGTCAAGAGAATGAATTACGCCAAAATCTGTCAGAACAAAAGAGCACCAGACTAAAAGCGATACTTCCCGATATGGATGGCCACCAGATTTATGTGAGGAGCCATCAGGAGCAGACCATCTGTTTCTTATTATCATCATTTGGCGTAAAATTCAGATATGAGGAAGCATATGAACATCCGGTTGCCGATTCTATGCACTCTCAATACAAACCAGACTTCTCAATTTATTATGAAGTCAATGGTCGCACACGACGTATCTACTTAGAACACTTCGGAGTTGACGACCACAGCCTCGTTCCCCAATGGTTTGCAAAAGATATGAGCTTAACCTACGAAGAAGCAAATAAGCTCTATAACGATGGTATTGCATGGAAAAAAGCTGCACACCAAAAATTCGGAACGACATTACTCACAACATCCAGCGCAGTTTTTAAATACGGAACCATTAAAGAACGCCTCAAACAACAGCTTATCGAGGCAGGTGTTCCCATAACAGAATATAGTGATGATGATTTGTTTAATTTAGTTATCCCCAAAGGCAGCAATCGCGAAAAAGCATTCATCAGACTGATTGCCACATTTGTAACTCTATTAAAATCAAATTGTCGCTCCATAACTGACGTGCTTAGTCAGGTTAGAAATGCTGATGATGAAAAATCCGAATCTCTAATTGAATACATTTTTCGCCCTGTTTACCGTCTCTATGAAAAGACTCTCCATGACAGTGATAATATTGATTTCACCGACGCCATTTTGCAAGCAACCGAAATCTGCAGAAAGTTTAATCCAAATGAATATGATTTTATCATAGTAGATGAATTTCAAGACATCTCAATGGATAGATATAACTTTTTAAAGGCTTTGAGAGGAGAAGCAAAGCCGGCAAAACTATATTGCGTTGGCGATGACTGGCAATCTATCTATAGATTTTCCGGAAGCGATATGGCTTTGTTTAATAAATTCTCTGAATATTTTGGTCCAACAGAGATTAATAAAATAGAAACTACCTACCGTTTTGGCGAACCATTAGTTTCCCAATCATCGAAATTTATACAGAACAACTCAAATCAAATCAAAAAAAATATTCGTCCTTTCAGCAAAGAAGCAAAAACAGAACTGTCCTTCGTATCCTACAATCAAGCGCGTTATTGTGATACAATTCTGCAACTCATTGCTTCCATTCCAACCGATAAATCCATATTCCTTTTAGGACGCTATTCATTTGATGATTATTTTCTCTCCCTTTCGTTCAAAAGTGTAAAGGAAGGAAATCGTTTCTACTATATAATAGGCAATCGAAAAATAGAATTCCTTACAGTCCATAAATCCAAAGGACTTGAAGCAGACTATGTGATTTTACTGCAATGCAATCGAGCAACCTATGGCTTTCCATCACTCGTTACAGATGACTCATCAATTCAATATCTATTAACTGATAACGACATCTTTCCCCACAGCGAAGAGAGGCGACTTTTCTACGTTGCAATTACGCGAGCAAAAGTAAAAACATGGGTTCTCTATGAAGAAAATCATCAATCAGTTTTTGTTAAGGAATTTATCAATCCTGAGACTATCACAGAAACAACCTACCTCAAACATCCTAACAGAATGAAAAAATGGACGAAACGCGAAGATAGGATTCTATTGTCACTCCATAGTCAAGGGAAAAGTATTCGATACATCGCAGAAGAACTTGGACGCACCCAGACATCTATTGTAATGCGATTGGGAAAATTTGACCGTTAGCGTATCCCGCATGACGATTTGTTTATATCAAGCAGTAATGGCGGTGTCGCTGCGTTGGGGCAGGACATCGCCATTACTTTATTCGTTATTGTAGGAATTGCGGGGTCAGAGGTAGGCGGCGAAAGGGCCGGCGAGGATGTCGCCTCGGGTGAGGCGGCCGTTTTCGAGGCAGACAACCGTACACTCGGCTTTCACCACGGGGCGATGGTCGGGCAGGCGGTAAATGTCTTGCACAAAGATGAATCGCGCTCCTTCGCGGCGCAGCGACAGGCAACTTTCCATATCTTCGCCGAGCGTCAGAGGGGTGAGATACTGAATCTGTATCGACCTGATGACCGGATCCACGCCCTCGGCCTGCATCTGCCGGAATGAGGTGCCGACCTGACGGCAAAACTCGTGGCGGGTGTGCTCAAGATAGTGGAGATAGATGGCATTGTTGACAATACCCTGCGAATCAACTTCGTAGTCGCGCACCCGCAGCGGCATCCGGAAATGATACTGATCGTCGTAATCCATCGCTTGCCGGGTTCTTCGTTATTTGTTGACGCGGAAACGGTCAATGCCTTCGGAGAGGAATGCCACCACCTGACGGGCTGCGGCGAGACCGGCATTGATGTTGGCTTCGGCTGTCTGCGCACCCATTTTCTTGGGAGTGAAGAACACGCGGCCGGCAAATTTCTCTTCGAGTTCGGCGGCATTGCCGGGCTTAACGTCGGCAACATATTTCAGGTCAGGACGTTCGGTCAATGCGCGGGCAAGACCTTCTTCGTCGATCACCTCCTTGCGGGCGGTGTTGATGAGCACGCCCCCCTTGGGGAGTTTCATCAGCAGGTCATAGCCCACTGAGCCTTTGGTTTCGGCAGTGGCAGGAATGTGGAGCGACACGAATTTGTTGCCGCTATAGAGCTCATCGACCGAGTGAACAGGCTTCACACCGGCTTCGGCTATCACTTCGTCGGGGCAATAGGGGTCGAGGGCCGACACCTCCATGCCGAATCCCTTGGCGATGCGGGCAACGTTGCGACCCACCTGACCGAAGGCATGAATGCCGAGAGTTTTGTCCTTGAGCTCAGTGCCGGAAGTGCCGTCATACATATTGCGAACAGCCATCACCGTCATGCCGAACACCAGCTCGGCAACGGCGTTGGAGTTCTGACCGGGAGTGTTTTCAACACACACTCCGGCGGCCGTTGCTGCTGCAAGGTCAACATTATCGTAGCCTGCACCGGCGCGCACCACAACTTTCAGGTTTTTAGCGGCTTCAATTACTTCCGCATCGACAATGTCGCTGCGGATAATCAGCCCCTCGGCTGTGGCCACGGCATCGAGCAGCTCCTGCTTCGAGCCATATTTTTCAAGAAGTGCAAACTCATAGCCTGCAGATTCGATGATTTCTCTGATGCCCTCAACGGCAGCCGCCGCAAAGGGTTTTTCGGTTGCAACCAATACTTTTGCCATAGTGTTCTGAATCGCTGACAGGATTAGTGGTTAGCTTCAAATTCACGCATTGCATCGACGAGCACTTCAACGCTTTCCATCGGCAGCGCATTGTAGAGCGAAGCGCGGAAACCGCCAACTGAGCGGTGGCCCTTGATGCCCACGATGCCCTTGGTTGAGCAGAAATCGATGAACTCTTTTTCGAGTTCTTTGTATTCGGGCTTCATGACGAAGCAAACATTCATGATCGAGCGGTCGGCGGGATCGGTCACGGTGCCTTCAAACATGCGGCTTGAGTCGATTGCGTCATAAAGTTTCTGAGCTTTAGCCTTGTCCATCTTTTCGATTTCGCGAACGCCGCCGAGCTCTTTGTAGTAGCGCAGGGTCATCAGCGCGGAGTAGATGGGAAGCACGGGAGGAGTGTTGAACATCGAACCCTTCTTGACGTGGGTTTCATAGTTGAGCATCGTGGGGATGGGACGGTCAACGTGGCCGAGGGCTTCATCCTTGACAATCACGATGGTCACGCCTGCGGGAGCGAGATTCTTCTGCGCGCCGGCATAGATGAGGTCATATTTCTTCACGTCGATGGGGCGCGAGAAGATGTCAGACGACATGTCGGCCACCAAAGGCACGTTCACGTCGGGGTCGAAGCGCATTTCAGTGCCGTAGATNGTGTTGTTGGTGGTGAAGTGGAAATAGTCAACATCGTCGGGCACGGTATAACCCTTGGGAATGTAGCTGAAGTTGGCATCTTTCGATGAAGCNACCACTTCAACATCGCCAAACAGACGNGCTTCCTTGATGGCATTTACGGCCCAGGTGCCGGTTTCGAGATAGGCGGCTTTCTTTTTCAGCAGGTTGAAGGGCACCATGCAGAACTGAAGGCTGGCGCCTCCGCCGAGAAACAACACCGAGTAGCCTTCGGGCACTTCGAGAAGTTCTTTGACAAGGGCAACGGCCTCATCCATAACGGCCTGAAATTCCTTGCTGCGGTGTGACACTTCGAGCACCGACAGACCGGTGTCGGCGAAGTTGATGATAGCGTCGGCAGTTTTCTGGATTGTGTACTGGCTCAGAATCGACGGGCCTGCATAAAAATTGTGCTTCTTCATTGCTATATATTTTTTTTGAAATCAATAATCTGTTTTGGATTACTCTGCAAATTTACTCATTTTTCGCGAATATGCGCTATTTCCAAATGCAAAAACGTCACCATCCGCCACCCAAAGCCTTGTAGAGGTTGATNAGGGCGAAAAACTCGTCGCGCAGNGCATTGCTGACACTGATCTGCGCCTCGAAATAGCGGCGCTGCGCGTCNAGCACTTCGAGATAGCGCAGCGTTCCGGCGCGATATTGCAGCGTGGCGAGGTTGACATACTTGCCCGTGGCGTCGCGGAGCTCCATTTTCAGCGCAGTGCTCTGATAGACTTTCTGATAGGTGGCNATGGCGTCGCTCACCTCGGTGAACGCCGTCAGCACCGACTTCTCATAGTCAAGTCGNGCNTGCTCATAGGCNGCNATCGAAGCCTGATATTTCCGCTTGCGGCGTCCGAAATCAAGAATAGTGCCGGAGATATTGCCCAGCGCATAGGTGAATGGCGACTGNAAAAATTTCACNAGNCCGTCATTTTCCAGACCGGCCGANAGGTTGATGCGGAGCGACGGAAATCGATTGGCATAGTCTACGCCCACCCCGGCCATGGCGGCAGCCAGACGCTGCTCGGCGGCTCGGATGTCGGGNCGGCGCTCAAGCAGTTGCGACGGCACCCCCACCGGCATTTTCTCCGGCAGATGGGTGTGGATAAAGAGCGTTCCGCGATTGAGATTTTCGGTTGGCATCTCCCCCATCAGCAGCGTCAGCGCATTCTGCAGCGTGGTCACCTGGCGTTCGAGATTCGGCACGAGCGAAGCCGTGGTGCCATATTCCACCTTTGCCTGCTGATAGACGGTTTCGGAGGTCAGACCGCCCTCATAGCGCAGGCGCGCATGTTCGAGCGCCTCGCGACGGGTGGCGAGCGTCTGGCGCACGATGCTCAGCTCATTGTCGAGTGCCAGCAGGCGGAAATAGGCCGAAGCCACCTCCGCCACGAGGGTCATCTGCATTGCTCGCATATCCTCCACCGAGGCAAGATAGCGCGCCTTGCTCTGACGCTTCGCCCACGTTTGTGCGCCCCAGAGATTCACTTCCCAGGCCACGGAGAGNTTCAGGTCGGTCTCGGGGTCTTTCGACAGGTCGCCGCCCCGATAGCGGTTGGTTTCATAATCTCCGCCGGCAATGCCGCTCACGGTCGGAGTCAGATTCACCTTCTCCATGTCGTAGAGCCGNCGCACCTCNTCCACTTTGGCAGCCGCCTTGAGAAAATCTTTGTTGTTGGCCAGCGTGTGTTCAATGATGGATCGCAGCTCAGGGTCGCTGTAGTAGGCCCACCATTCCATGTCGGCAATCGATGCGGAGTCGGCCCACGTCGGCGCATTGTAGCTCTGNGGCANCTCCACCTGCGCCTTGTTCAGATTCTTCACTCCCGAGCATGAGNCCAGAAGCAGCATCAGCGGTGATAATATAATAAGGAGTCTATATTTCATTTCTTAAACCACATTTTGTGAAACATCTTCTTGCCGCCGAAACGNCGGGAGGTCATGCGCTCAATCATCACGAAGAAGAAAGGCACGAACACAATGCCGACGGTGATGGCCACCAACATGCCGAAGAACACTCCGGTGCCGATGTCGCGCCGGGCAGCTGACCCCGGACCTGTGGCTATCAGCAGCGGCACGAGGCCGAGCATAAATGCCAGCGAAGTCATGACTATGGGGCGGAANCGCAGGCGCGCGGCNGTCAGGGCAGCCTTGACTGCANCGGTGCCTTTGTCGACCTCCTCCTTGGCAAACTCAACAATCAGAATGGCGTTTTTGGCCACGAGCCCGACGAGCATCACCAGTCCGATCTGGAAATAGACATTGTTTTCCAGTCCACACATCCAGATGCCGGTGTAGGCGCCGAGTCCCGCCACGGGGAGCGAGAGAATAACCGCCAGCGGCACGGTCCAGCTCTCATAGAGCGCAGCCAGGAAGAGAAACANAAAGATGAGCGCCAGCCCGAGCACAAGACCNGTGTTGCCGCTCTCGTGCTGTTCCTGATAGGAGAGGCCGCTCCATTCCACACCGATATTCNCCGGCAGGTGNTCAGNCACGATGCGGCTCAGTNCNTCCATGGCCTGACCGGTGCTGTAGCCCGCGCCTGCCTGACCGGANATGGTGGCGGAGTTAAACATGTTGAATCGCGACATGGTGCCGGGGCCGGTGGTGTAGTTCGATGATCCGAGCGACGAGATGGGCACCATCGAACCGTTTGAGGCCCTGACAAAGAANAGATTCATGTTGTCGCGGCTCGAGCGGTAGTCGGCTTCGGCCTGAATATAGACGCGATAGATGCGGTTGAACATATTGAAGTCGTTGACATAGATGGNGCCGGTGAAGGCNTTCATGGTCGAGAANATGTCGCTGACCGGAATGCCCTGCATCCGTGCGCGGTCGCGGTCAACCTGAAAGAATAGCTGCGGAATGTCGGCCTGCATCGANGTNGACAGNNNGGNNATGGCANNNGANTCGGCGGCATANACGGCGCAGGGTGTCGACGGCACGCTGCAGGTCTTCATATGAGGCATCGGCTCTCGCTTCGAGCACCATTTCAAAACCGCCCGACGACCCGAGACCGGGCACCACGGCGGGCATGAACACATAGACATTGCTTTCGGCATATTCCGACAGGTCGCGACGCACCTGCTCGGCCACGCTCTTGATGTGGTCGCTCTTGCGCTCATCCCAGGGGCGGAGAATCACGGTCAGGGCCACATGGGCCGGGTTGGTGCCCACGCGCGGCGAGGAGCCGGTGACATTGAGCACGTGCTCCACGTCGGGCAGCGTCATCAGATAGTCCATCGCACGGTCGGCCACCTCGCGGCTGCGCTCGATTGTGGCTCCTTCGGGTAGTTCGAGCTCAACGGTGAAATAGCCCTGGTCTTCCTGCGACATGAAGCTCGTTGGCAGGAAATAGTTGAGAGCCACGATGACGGCTATCGTTGCAACGAATATTCCCGTCATAACCCGCGGATGACTGATGGCGCGCTTTATCACCCGGCAATAGAATCGGTTGCCACGGTTGAGCCACAGATTGATATATCGGAATAGCTTGGGCTTCTTCTCATGTCGCTTTTCCGGGCGAAGAATCTTGGAACACATCACCGGCGAGAGGGTCAGCGCCACGATGGTGGAGATGATGACCGACACGGCTATGGTGATTGTAAACTGGCGATAGAGCGCGCCCGTGATGCCCGGCAGGAAGCTGACAGGCACGAACACGGCGCAGAGCACCAGCGACATGGCCACCAATGCGCTGCCCAGATTTTTCATGGCCATGTTAGTGGCTTCGCGGGGCGAGACGCGGTGGGTGTTCATGATGCGGTCAACATTTTCCACCACCACGATAGCATCGTCGACCACGATGCCTATGGCCAGAATCAAACCCAGCAGAGTCAGCATATTGAGCGAAAAACCAAACGCCAGCATCACGGCAAATGTGCCTATCAGCGAAATCGGCACGACTATGAGCGGAATCACCGTCGCCCGCCAGTTTTGAAGCGAGAAAAACACCACGATAATCACCAGCAGCAGAGCCTCGAAGAAGGTGCGGTAGACGTGGTGAATCGACTCCGATATGTAGGTGGTCATGTCAAACGGAATCGTGTAGCTGATTCCTTCGGGAAATCCGGCGGCTATCTGCTCCATCTCCTCGCGCACTGCCTCCGCCACATCGACGGCATTGGCTCCGGGGAGCATGAAGATGTTGAGCACGGCGGCATTTGATTTGTTGATACCGCTCTCTGTCTGATAGCTTTGCGCTTCAAGCGACACGCGCGCCACATCTTTCAGCCTGATGAGCGATCCGTTGGAGCTGGCGCGTATTACGATATCTTCAAATTCAGTCACCGACGATAATCGTCCTCTCGCAATGATGGGCATCGTCACATCGACATCCTTTGCCGGAGCCTGCCCCAATGCGCCGGCGGCCGACTCGCGGTTCTGGTCTTTCAATGCGCTCTGAATATCCTGCACGGTCAGCCCCAGGTCGGCCAACTTGTCGGGCGACACCCAGATCTGCATCGCGTAGTAGCGGCCACCCACGGCGCTGACACTTCCCACGCCTGGGATGCGGCGCAGCGGGTCAACGACGTTGAGCGTCGTGTAGTTGCTCAGATACACCTCATCAAACTTCGGGTCGTCTGACGATATGGTGATGGTCATCAGCTTGCTGACCGTTTCTTTCGACACCGAGATGCCGTTCTGCACCACTTCGGCCGGCAGTCGCGACTCCGCTTTCTTGACGCGGTTCTGAACATCGACGGCCGCCAGTTCGGGGTCAGTCTCAGCCTCAAATGTGATGAGCGCATTGAAGCCGCCGGTGTTCGACGAAGTCGACGACATATAAATCATGCCGGGAGTGCCGTTTAGCTCCTGCTCGATGGGGGTGGCAACGGCCTGCGTCACGGTCTGCGCATCGGCTCCGGGATAGGAGGCCGACACTCTGACCACGGGAGGCACTATGTCGGGATACTGGTCGACCGGCAGCAGCAACAAGGCGATGCTGCCCACCAGCGTAATCACAATCGAAATTACGATTGAAAAGACCGAATGGCTGACAAAAAAGTTATCTTTCATCGCTCTCGGTTTCTGCATTTTCAGACTTTACGGCCGGAGCCACGGGGCGCACTTTGGTGCCGTGGACGAGTTTATGGATTCCCTCTACCACAATCTTTTCACCGCTTGCCAATCCGCGCTCAACCACTATATCCCGCCCAAGTTCGGGGCCGGTTTCGATGAAGCGTTTTTCAACAATGCTGTCGGGGCGCACAACGTAGACATATGCACCCCCCTTTTCAATCACCATTGCCTTCACGGGCACCTTGACGGCGTGTTCTCTCACATCGAGAAGCACTTTCACTTTCGTAAATTCGCCCGGCAGCAGTCGGTGGTCAGGGTTAGGCATTTCAGCTCTGACTGAGAAAGTTCCGGTCTTGGGGTCGACCTGCGGGTCGGCGAAATCCACCAAACCGCGATAGGGATAGACGGTGCCGTCGGGCAAAGTGATGGTCACGAATGAATCCCACTTTGCCGAATCGGCCTGCGCTCCGAGCCTGACATTTCGCTCCTTGCTTTTAAGGTAGTCGAGAGCGGTCATGGAGAAGTCAACTCTCACACTGTCGCTCTTCACAATGGTGGCCAGCAGCGATTTACCCGCCGAGGGTCCCACGAGTGTGCCGATATCGGCCACGCGCTCCGAAATATATCCCGAAATCGGGGAGCACACGCGAGTGTAGCCCAGCGTCAGCTCTGCCTGTGTGAGATTGGCCTGACTGATTGTCACTTCCGCCTTTGCACTCTCATAGGCGGCAATGGCGTCGTCGAGATCGAGCTGCGAAGCGGCATTCAGCTCATAAAGCGGACGGATGCGGTTCAGGTCACGTTCAGCTTTCTTGGCAATTGCCTGAGCTTTATTTAGCTGTGCCTTAGCTTTTTCCACATGCGCTTCATAGAGACGCGGGTCAATTATAAACAAGGTCTGACCCTTTTCAATATATGAACCCTCCTTGAAGAGCATCTTCTCAAGATANCCCTCAACGCGGGCATGAACCTCAACAAACTGATGGGCGCGGATGCGGCCCACATATTCACCATACACATTAATATTATCCGTCTCCACAGTTTCNACAGCCACGGTCGGCACATCGGCCTGCGGTGTTTGACGCGTCAGCACTTTGTAGAGAATCCAGCCGACGACTGCAAGCAGTCCTGCAGCCGCGATGATAATGACAGGTTTCCGTAATCGAGTCTTATTCATAATCGGCAAAATTAATAATTATCGCCCAACTACAACTCTCCGAAAATCATAAAAATCAAAAAAAACGCCCAATCCGGCNCTCATTCCGCCAAATTCTCGCAAAACCGGGCTGCAAACGATAGTAACTTTGCAGAGAAAACAAAATTNCCGANCGGCCGNATGTTAAGTTTATCGGCNGTGAACGGCCGATGACAGCNTTTCTTGGCTATTTCAACCTATTGATTATAGGTTGCTAATCCTCAGAGTAGTGGACGAGNACGCGNCGNTAGGAGTTGAAGATTTTGGATTTGGAAACGAAGCCTACGTAGCGGCCGTTGTCGACCACNGGGAGGTTCCANGCNCCGGTGTCATCGAAGACTTTCATCACTTGCTCCATGGAGGAATTGATGTCGATTTGCGCGGGCGGTGTGCTCATGAATTTCTCAACATGCATGCGTCGATAGAGGTCGGGGCGGAACATGATGTTGCGGATATCGTCGAGAATCACCACNCCGAGCAGATAGCCGCGATGGTCAACCACCGGAAAGAGGTTGCGCGACGACTGTGAGATGACCTTAACCATCTGGCGNAGNTCCATTTCAGGCGACACCACTTTGCANTCTTTTTCAATGACGTTCTCGATTTTCAGCAGCGTCAACACCGCCTTGTCTTTATGATGGGTCAGCAGTTCGCCGCGCTGTGCAAGTCGCATGGCGTAGATGCTGTAAGGCTCGAAAATCTTGATGGTGAAATAGGAAAGTGCCGACACGATNAGCAGCGGCAGGAACAGATTGTAGCNGCCGGTGAGTTCGGCNGTGAGGAACATGCCCATGAGCGGAGCATGCATGACGCCGGCCATGACACCGGCCATGCCCATCAGGGCGAAGTTCTTGACCGACAGGTCGAGGCCGAAAAGATGATTGATGGTGTAGGCAAACAGAAATCCTGCCATGCAGCCCACGAATAGCGAGGGAGCGAATGTNCCGCCCACNCCTCCGGCACCGTTGGTGGCCGATGTGGCGAATGCCTTGGTGAGTGTCAGCATGGCNACGAATGCGATAATCATCCACACCGAATCGCGCACCGAATAGAATATCGAGCCATCGAGAATCGCCTCAGTGTCACCGCTCAGCAGCGACACGATCGATCCATAGCCCTCGCCATAGAGCGGCGGAAAGAGAAACACGAGCGAGGAGAGTATCACCGCGCCGATGCCATAGCGNACCCACACGTTGGAGAGGCGGCTGAACATGCTCTCCATCATNTTCATAACGCGGGTGAAATAAAACGANACAAGTCCGCAGAACACCCCGAGCAACACTGCAAACGGTATTCTCGATGTGACGAAAGGTTCGCTCTGCATGAAGAAAAACTCGGCTTCATAGCCGGTGAACGTATAGGCCACAACGGCTCCGGCAATAGAGGCGATGAGCAGCGGCATCACTGACACCGTGGTCAGGTCAATCATCAGCACTTCAAGTGTGAAAAGCATTCCCGCAATGGGAGCCTTGAAGATGCCGGCGATGCCTGCCGCCGCGCCACAGCCCACCATGATCATCAGCACTCGCGGCGACATGCGGAAAAGCTGACCGATGGTCGACCCGATGGCCGACCCTGACATGACGATTGGCCCCTCGGCACCCACCGATCCGCCGAAGCCGATGGTAACCGAACTGGAAATCAGTGAGGAGAACATATTGTGGCGCTTCAGGCGCGACTTGTTTTGGGATATGGCGTAGAGCACTCGCGTGACGCCGTGGCTGATATTGTCGCGGACAACGTAGCGCACAAACAGCAGTGTGATCAACACTCCGACCGCCGGCAGGATGATGAACAGCACATTGCCGTCGGTGATACTGACATCGGCCGTCAACGCCTTCTGAATGATGTGGATGCAGCCTTTAAGCAGAAGCGCCGCAAAGCCTCCGAGGGTTCCGACCACAAGAGCCAGAATGACCACGAATGCCTTTTCGGAAATATGTCGTTCACGCCAGAGAAGCACCTTGCGAAACCATCCGCCGCCGCTGTGGGTGGGAGTGGGGGCAGCGTTTTCGGGAGCCTTGTCGCTGTCGGTTGGTTGAGTGGAAGTAGTTGTTTGCATAGAATAATACTCTATATATACAAATGTGTCACACGCCCTTGCCGCTAACCACGGTGTTGATTGTGTGGAGAATGATTTTCAAATCGTTAATGATGGAGAGGTGCTCGATGTAGAGCATATCATAGCGCGTGCGGCGCATGATCTGGTCGAGCGTTGAGGCATAGCCATACTTGACCATGCCCAGGGAGGTGATGCCGGGGCGGACGCTGAACACGAATGTGTAGGCCGGTTCGCGGCGCAGAATCTCATCAACAAATTGCGGACGCTCCGGACGCGGGCCCACGATTGACATATCGCCCAGCAACACGTTGATGAACTGCGGGAACTCGTCGATGCGGTAGCGGCGGAGGATGCGGCCCACTCGGGTCACTCGCGGATCGCCCGACCGCGACAGGCGCGCAACGCCATCGGCCTCGGAGTCGACATGCATGGTGCGCAGCTTGATGATGGTGAATAGCCGGCGATGATGCCCCACGCGCTTCTGGGTGTAGAACACCGGGCCGCGCGAATCAATCTTGATGGCCAGAGCTGCCAACAAGCCCGGGATGAAGGTCACGACAATGACCAGCGCCGACACCACCACGTCGAGCGCCCGCTTGAGATTCATCGTGCTGGCGCGCTGACGGCTTGAGGAGATGTCGATATAGGGGTCGGACTTGAGATTGACAATCGATGCGGAGAACATGAACGACGGCAGCGACTCGGCCGGAATCAGAATCGGGAGNTCATGCGGAATAAGCGAGCTGACNATGCCCACGGTGCGCTCCCAGCTTNNGGGATTTGGAATNACCATGATTCGACTGACATTCAGCTGATTGATTGTGTCGGTTATCTCANTGATGGCCGACATGGGGAGCGGAGGCACGGCGTCGGACGAGAGGATGTTTTCAGCATCGACAAACCCAACCGGACGCAAACCGAGGTTGGGAATCAGGCGGTTGAGCTGCTCNGTGAACAGCTCCGGATGAGATCCGTAGCCGACAATGAGGGTGTTGAACGCCACATCNCCCCGCCTGATGCGCGACTGCATGCGGCAGGTCAGCAGCAGNCGCGGAATGTAGACTATCACCGTCAGCAGCCCCAGGGCCATGAGAAACATCGAATAGTCGTGGTAGCGTTCGAGCGTCAGGTCGTTGATCAGNGCCACGAAGATGATGACGAGTGTGCCNATGACGGCGGTGGAAATCGTGGTCAGCAGCTCCGACACGCGCGATCGCATATAAACGCGACTGTAGATGCCTGACAGATAGTAGACAAGCAGCATGGCCGGAGGAAACAGAAGCTGCCCCGCCAAAACCATCGGGGAGCGCAGNAACTGNCCGAGTGTGTTGAAAGAACTGTAGGCCGACGGNAGGTCGAAATAGCGATAGATGTTAAACAGCAGCACGGCGAGCGCGGTCGACAGCAGGTCGGCCACCACATAGCGCATTCGGATTCGGTTTTCGGCGTTCATCATCTAACGGACATCAGGNTAAAAATCAGGAGCGGAGAANCTTGACCGAGCAGTCGGAGGAGATTTTGATTACTGACGATGAGGCNGAACGCTCNCTNTCGTNGCGGCGATAAGATGCCACATAGTCAACGCTTTTGATTATTTCATCGGAAATCTCGCGGAANAGGGCGGCCGTGGGCTCTCCGCTGATATTGGCAGAGGTCGACACCACNGGACGGCGCAGCCCGAGACAGAGCGCGCGGCTATAGGCCTCCGAGGTCAGNCGCAGCCCTGCACTGCCGTCGGCGGCAAGCAGCTCGGGGGCGAGACCGAAGGGATGGTCGTAGACAATGGTTACGGGCGATGTGGCCAGTTCGGCAATCTCATAGGCGGGCTCGGGAATGTCGCGCACATGGCGTTCGAGCTGAGCCACAGAGCCCACCAANGATATCATCGCTTTGGCGTCGGCCCGGCGTTTGATTTCAAAAATGCGGCGCACGGCCTCGGAGTTGGTGGCATCGCANCCTATGCCCCACACNGTGTCGGTGGGATAGAGAATGACTCCGCCCTGCTGCATGCACTTGACAGCGGCGGCCACATCATTTCTGAATAATTCCTTTTCCATAGTGCAAAGATAATCCAAAATTAAAAAATCGCAGCAACAGCCGGCAATATTTTTAGCCCGCGGCGCGACTTTTCTTAAATATTATTGTTAATTTTGAGGCGAGGATTCTCATGGCAGTTCCAAACCGGATGCTCCTGANNTCCTCTCAACTCTCCTCTCCTCCCCTACCCTGTCCATGAAAACTAATAATAACCTATAAACATCCCTGACCCACTATGTTTCGCGAAGAAGATCTCGCTCTTTTGGAGCAGAAAGGCATCACGCCGGAGCAGGCCGAGGCCCAGCTCAAACGATTTGAAACCGGATTTCCCTACCTTAAGATTCTCGACGTTGCCCGCACCGGCCACGGCATCACCATCCTGACCGAGCAGGAGCAGCAGGCTGCCGTTGAACGCTGGCAGCAGTATCTCGCCGACGGAGGCGAGGTGTGNAAATTCGTGCCCGCGTCGGGTGCGGCTTCCCGCATGTTCAAGGCTCTCTTTGAGTTTGTCGANGGCGAGGCCGATGCTCCCAAGCCCGGTTCCGACGTTGAAAAGCTGCTTGCCGACATCGACAAGACCGCCTTCTTCGCCGACCTCAACGCCGCCACTCAGCGACTCCACGGCCTCGATGTGCTCGCCCTGCGCGACGCCGGCCGCTACAAAGATATCATCTCGGCCATCATCCTTCCCGAAGGTCTGAACTACGGCGGTCTGCCAAAGGGGCTGCTGAAATTCCACAACTATGAATCGGGCGCGCGCACTCCGATTGAGGAGCAGCTCGTTGAGGGNGCACAGACCGCTGCCAACTCCGAGGGTGTGGTCAATCTCCACTTCACNGTTTCGGCCAACCACCGTAANCTNTTTGAACAGAAACTCAATGAAGTGATTCCGCAGATCAGCAAGGAGCGCGGAGTGAAATTCAATGTCAGCCTTTCGGAGCAGAAGCCGTCGACCGACACCATCGCNGCCAACCCCGACAACACNCCCTTCATCGAGGATGGCCACCTGCTGTTCCGTCCCGGCGGACATGGCGCTCTGATCCGCAACCTGAACGACATGGAGTCGGCCGTTGTGTTCATCAAAAACATTGACAACGTGGTGCCCGACTCACGACGCGATGCCACAGTGAAATACAANCAGGTCATCGCCGGCTATCTCATGCAGCTNCATGACACNATTGAACNCTATCTCGACGAACTCGCCAAGGGCGANTACACCCGCGGCCACCTGCAGGAGATGGTGACATTCCTCCACACTCGCCTCGGCATCACCGACCGCAANATCGACGGCATGAACGACACCGACCTGGCTGTCTACATCCACGAAAAACTGATGCGTCCGCTGCGCGTCTGCGGCATGGTGCGCAACGAGGGCGAACCGGGCGGCGGTCCGTTCATCGCTTTCAACCCCGACGGCTCCGCTTCGCCCCAGATTCTCGAATCAAATCAGATTGANCCGGCCAACGCCGACTATGCCCGCATGCTTCAGGGCGCNACCCACTTCAATCCCGTAGACCTGGTGTGCTACATCAAAGATCGCCACGGCAAGAAATTCGATCTTCCCAAATATGTCGACCCCGCCACCGGCTTCATCTCCTCGAAGTCGAGCCACGGCAAAGAGCTTCGCGCAATGGAGCTNCCCGGCCTCTGGAACGGCGCGATGAGCGACTGGAACACAGCCTTCGTTGAAGTGCCCATCGAAACCTTCAACCCCGTCAAGACNGTCAACGACCTGCTGCGCCCCGTCCATCAGGCATAAGCAAAGAATATCTTCCCCCATTCATTAAGCGTCCCGACCGTCNGCCGGCCGGGGCGCTTAATCTTTTTTCTAAACATTGGGGCGAGGGGGAGCGTTATATCAATGAACCGTTTATCTTAACGACTATGAGCAAAAAAGAAAACATACGCCACCTCTGGAAGGAATGTTTCCGCGATTCGGATGAGTATCTCGACATGTATTTCGACCGCATTTATCGCGACGCCGATGCTTCGACCATCGACTATGANGGCAAAACCGTGAGCAGCCTGCTCGCGCAACCNTATATGATTCAGTATCAAGGCCGCGANCTGCCGATGACCTACATTGCCGGAGCCGCAACNCGCCGTCAGGCCCGCGGACGGGGCTANATGTCAACGCTTCTGACCGATGCCATCAGTCAGGCAGCCGAGCGCGGCGACCTGCTCGTNGCTCTGATTCCGGCCCACGACTGGCTNTATTTCTACTTCGACCGGTTTGATTTTTCGACCGTGTTTCTAAGCGACACTCAACGGTTCACCTCGGCTCATCAGTNTACNTCGACAAGCGGAATTGACTACACGGTGGTCGACGACTCNTACTCCGATNCCGTCTATGAAGCATTTGCCCGGATGGAGCGACAGCGCGGCGACGGTGTGCTNCACTCTCGGCGCGACTTCGTGAATCTGCTCGANGACTATGCCATGCGCACCGACGGCACGTTCATTGCNGTNGGACGCGAGGATGAGCCGGTGGCAGCAATGGTGTGGGCCTACGGCGACGGCGAGATTCTTCAGGTCAACGAATTGCTTGGCGTTGATGACGACGCCCGACTGGGAGCCATGCGCAAACTGCGCGAACGCTTCCCCGACCGCCCGATGCGCTATCTCGCACCGGCCGANACTCCGGGNCACCGCCACCTCTATTCGCGNGGAATGGCGCGCATCGTCAATGCCGGGNTGTGTCTGAGCGCGGCTGCCGAAGCCAATCCNAAGTGGAAGNCAACCATCAGNGTTCATGACCGGNTGATTGAGAGCAACAACCACACATATCGCTGCGAGGGAGGGCGNTGCGAGATTGTTGATGGGGAAAATGAACAACACCGTCATCTCGACCTGGATGTCGACATAACGGTGTTGAATAAAATCGTGTTCAGTTCGCCCGAAACAGGCGANACACTNGGCTTCCCGTCGCAGCGCACCCACATCTCGCTGATGCCGCACTGAAATCTGCGAGGGAGCGGCCATCCGGCCATCCGGATATCATCGGCCGTTCACGGCCGATAAACTTAACATCCGGCTCTTGGGNGGNTTTNTTTGGNGGNNNTATTTGG
>JAAVDT010000060.1 GCA_014801655.1 Bacteroides sp. | reverse complement strand
TACAAACGTTAAAATAAAGTTAAAATTACCTTCGCCTATTGCACCACAACATAGAAGGGACGCACCCTAGTGCGTCCGATTTGATAATCAGGTGGTTGCGGACGCACCAGGGTGCGTCCCTACAATTCGAGGGGAGACCTATAAGGCTTAATCACGACTTAAATTACAGTATTGGGGCGTGGGGGGGNTGGNTGGATGAAAAAAACCGGGTGCAGGGGGACTGCACCCGGTTGGGGGTATTGGAGCTTATGAAAAGGCGGGATTAGAAGTTGCCGGTGGGGATGTCCCAGAATACNCGGGTGGCGATTACGTCGGGACCACCAAGGGCATCAAGACCGGTGTTGGTNATGTCGGCTTTACCGGCTTCGAGGTCGCCGTGGGGCAGACGCATGCGGCGGATGAGGTCGCCGAAGGCGAGTGAGCCGTCGTTGTCAACAGTGGGGTTGAGCACGGGGAAGATCTTGGGATAACCGGTACGGCGAAGNTCTGTCCATGCTTCGTAGCTGTTGGGGTAAATGGCGATATACTTCTGAGTGATGATTTTTTCGAGTTTGGTCTCNTTGTCGTCACTGTCATCCCACTTNACACCAATATTAGTTACGGATGCGATGTTGTTGGCATCGTCCATGGGGTCAACGTAGGTATAGGGAGTTGCAGAGGTCTGAGCCATGTAGTCGTCAACACGTGAGCTGTAGTTNTCAGAGAACATACCGGGGTCGCTCATGTCGGCATGACGGATNCCTTCATTGTAGAAGTATTCGGCAGTGCCACCCATGTTCCAGCCGCGGAGAGCGCCTTCAGCGCGAAGGAATTCAACTTCNGCGAGCTTAACCACATATTCCGGGCCTAAAAGGAAGTCGTCGCACATCATGTCGGGCTGAGAGTAGGCAACACGCATGTTGGAGAAATACTGCTGCGAGGGTTCCATCATCAGACCAGCGCGAACGCCAACAATGTCAGTNTGGGGATCCATAACAGCANNGGTCTTTTCGTTGANGATCTGATTGGAGTTCTTACCGATGAGATATTCGAGGTAGGGGTGGTTGAGNGACTTGAGAATTGAGATGAATGAAGCATTCAAGCGAGAGTCATTCCAGTCGTTGAAGATAACCTTGAGGGGGTGCATGGTGATGAGGCCGGAGAATGTACCTACACCAAGCTGCTGATCGATGGTTGAAACAACNCCGGTGGCAACAGCTTCTTCAGCGAAGCGCTTNGCATCTTCGGGANTGTATTTCACGAGGTGCATAGCCATGCGGAGTTTGATTGANGCAGCACAACGTTTCCATTCGTCGATTGATTTAGTGGTACTCAGCATGTCGGTCCAGAAAAGNAGNTCCTGGATTCTATCCTTATACCACTGAGGACGATTGTTGAAGTTTTCGAATACTGCAATGATCTTATCGAGGTTGTCGATGATGGTGTAGTAGGTATCAGCGCCTTTGTTNAAGGCGAAGGGGTTCTTTTCCTTGTTGCCACGGTGGTCAACATAGGGGATGACACCATAGATNTCGGTGTTTTCCTGAGCCACGATGTTGAAAAGAAGGAGGGCAATGGCCTTGATTTCAACAACACTGTTTGAACAGTTATGGTTAAGGAGGTTACCCAAATAGGCCTTCATCGAGAGGTAGCGACCGTAGGGGCCTTCGGAGTAGCAACGTTCGTAGGCATAGGTGTTGTTGATGATACCCTGCATGAACTTGGAGTTGATGAGACAGTGATAGCCGCAGTAGTTGTCGGTTGACAGNGCGTAGATGTACTGCCACTGGTGTTCCTGGGGCAGAGCGCCATCTTTACCACCGACTACATAGTACATTGCTGTGATCATCTGATCGAAGCAGTCGGTAAGGCTATCGACTGCGATGTTGACACGCTCTTCGTCGGGCTGATACTCATAATTGAGTGAGTCCGGCATGCCTTTAAAAACCGTTACGTCGACACTTTTTTCGTTTTCGGCGAACTCATCGGAGGGAGTGTCGAAGTCCATACAGGCCGAGAGACCGGCGAGCATAGGGAACGATGCCGCGATATATAAGAGTGATTTTAGTTTCATATAGAAATGTAAGTTGAATGGTTTTTACGAATGATTAGAATTCGAGTTTAAGGTTGATACCATAGGAGCGGCAAGAGGGCATGTTGAAGATGTCGAATGCACCGAGGCCGTTGGCAGTAGTGAGGGCGATATCGGGATCGGAGGGAGCCTTCTTGTAGATGAAGAAGAGGTTGCGGCCCACGAATGAGAGCGAGAGGTTNTTGATAGCGCCTTTGAAGAGGTTGCGGAATGAGTAAGAGAGCGAGAGCTCGCTGAGACGGAAGTTGGTGGCATCGTANATGTACTGCGAACCGATGCGCTGACCGCCGGAAGTCTTGTAGAAGTCTTCGATTGAGACGGGAGTNTCAACGCCGGGGAGNTACATGCCGAGAGCGCCGTTGGGGGCGTAGATGCCGGCAGCTTCAGCAGCAGCGCGGGCGTCGCCGGTGCGCTGAGTCATACCTTCGTAGTCGAGGTAGGCTTCGGTCAGAGAGATGAACTTNCCGCCAACACGACCTGAGATGAGGAAGTAGAGCGAAAGGTCTTTCCAACGGAANGTGTTAGACCANCCGAGGTTCCANTTGGAGTTCATGTTGCCGAGGTAGATCATGTCGTCAGACTTGGAAACGAGACCGGTGTTGGGGTCAACAACGATTGCACCGTTTTCGTCGCGNTTGAAGTCATAGCCATAAACGTCGCCGTAGGAACCGCCTTTTTCGTAGCGGACNGTGAATGCGCCGTTTGCGATGTGCTGTTCCATCTTAGCGGGNTTGCCATCTTCGTCGAGGAATGTTTCCTTGATTTTGTTGTCGTTGTAGGCAATATTGAAGCCGGTGCGCCAAGAGAAGTCGCGGCCGCCGAAGATGTCGTAGGTGATAGTTGATTCAATACCCTGGTTGCGGATAGAACCGGTGTTGACGGGGAGGCTCTTACCGCCGGTGGTTGCGGCGAGGAAGTAAGAGTTGGTCANGTTGGTATTATAATAGGTGAGGTCCCAGTTGAGTGACGAGTTGAAGAANGACACGTCGAAACCNGCTTCGAAAGATTTGGAAGTTTCAGGACGGGGATTTGCGAAGTAACCGTAGGCAGGAGCGGTGAGAGCGCCTGAGTTGAGGTTTTGAGAAACTTTGGCAAACACCTGGTTGGGGATCGAGTTACCTACTTCAGAGTAAGAAGCGCGAACCTTGAGGTGGGTCATGAAGGTGGGGAGCTGAACGTATTTGTGAACGAGAGTGTTAGCACCGATTGACCAGTAGCCGTAGTGGTCGGGAGTGCCACGGTCGGCGAACTGACGGAATGCGCGNTACCAGTCGATACGGTAGCTACCTTCAACNAACACATAGTCGTTGTAGCCATACTGACCGGTGATGAACCAACCTTTGTCCCAGTTNGAAGAAGTGCTCTGGCTNACACCGTTGGCGCCGAAGCGAGCTTCAGTGGTGAAGAAGTTGACACGTTCGGGNAGTTTGCCATACATGGGATCGAAGTAAGTTGCGTTAACCCACTGTGACCAAGAGGTACCTTTAACAGTGTGGCCNACCCAACCGGTAGAAGCAGATACGGAGTGGAGTTCGTTGAANGTCTTGTTGTAGGAAGCCATCACGTCGACATACCAGTCGTTGGAGGTGTAGCGGTTGAGACCGTACATACCGAAGGGTTCCATCTGAGAAACGTTCTGAGTGGTAGCGAAGCGCTGGGTTTCGCCCGAGAGTTTTGAGCGGTCAACGTTCAAGCGACCCTGAACGGTGAGGCCGTCGATGATGTCGTAGCTAACGACAGCAGAACCATAGACACGTTCTTCAACCTGCTGAGAGCGGTTCATGCCGGTGAGCCAGTAGGGGTTGTTGCGGTCAGGAGTGTTGGGGTAAGCCCAAACCTGAGCGGGACCTGCGAGCTGAGCGTAGCCGGAAGTNTTCTTGCCATCACCGCCAACGTATTCGATGAGGTTTGACTGCCAAGAGCCGTTGGGATCATAGAAGTTGTTGCGATAGTAGTCCATGTCGATGTTGCCCGGAGTACGATAGAGGTCGTAGAGGGGGTTCATGACTGTACCACCACCGGGGCGGTTTTTGGTCTTGGCGTAAACGTAGTTGATAGAGAGGTCAAGACGGAGTTTGTTGTCGAGCAGAGAGTAGTTCTGGCGGAAAGAGAAGGTATTGCGGTTGTAGTTGTTGCCGGGCATCATACCTTTAGAGTTGGAGTTGGCGTAAGAGAAGTAGTTACGCACTTTTTCCGTACCGCCGGAGATTGCGAAAGAGTTGTTCCAGGTTGTGCCGGTGCGGAGGAAGTCGTCAACATTGTCNGAGGCAGTGTTGCGGAGCTTGGTTCCGGTGTAGGCAAGATCCTGGTCGGTGTAGGTGCCGATGCGTTTGCCCCATGCGCCGGTTGACATACCGATGGGGTCTTTGTCGGCGTTGTACATCAGCTTGGAGCCGTAGAGATACTGGAGGTTGGGAGTGGTGAGGGCCTGGTCGAAGGTCACGTTNGAGTTAACGGAGATCGAGATGTTGCCCTGTTTGCCTTTCTTGGTTGTGATCATGAGCACACCGTTGGCAGCNGCCGAGCCGTAGAGNGCNGCGGCGTTTGCGCCTTTGAGCACGTTGATGCTTTCGATGTCGTCGGGGTTGATGAGCGAGAGAGCGTCGCCACCTTCAGAGGAGCTTGAGTAGTCGAGAGAGCTACCTTCGTTCCAGTTGGAGGTGCCTTTAGCCTGGTTGGTCATGGGGATACCGTCGACAACGATCAGCGGGTCATTGGAACCCATAACTGANTTGTTACCGCGAAGAAGNATCTTCGAAGTACCACCGGCACCACCGGCCGACTGAGTGATGGTCACACCTGAAACCTTACCGTTGAGAGCGTTGACGAAGTTGGCGTCCTGCACTTTCATGAGGTCGTCGCCTTTGAGCTCCTGAGTGGCATAGGTCAGAGATGCTTCTTTACGTTTAATACCCATTGCAGTCACAACGACTTCGTCGAGAAGAGTAGCGTTTTCTTCAAGCACGACGTCGAGTTTGCCGTTGGCGGGCACTTTGTGGTCTTGATCGGCATAGCCGACATAAGTGAAGTTGAGTGTGCTTCCTGCTGAAGCTTTGATGGAGTACTCACCATCGATGTTGGTCGTGCAACCCTGCTGGGTTCCTTTAACACGAACACTTACACCGATAAGAGGCTCGCCGGTGTTGTCGGTAACTGTACCAGTTACGGTGACCGGCTGCTGACCCCACATAGCCAAGGGGCAGAGCATCAGAATCAAGGCAAAGAGTCTTGTTACTGTACGAATCATAGAAATTTTTGTGTTATGTTAATGAATTGGTTTATGTTTTCAATGGTTGATTACACGTTTCTCATGGGTAAAGTCACGGGTAGTTCGTCCATGCTAAATTTTCAAACGTACAAAAATAAACATTATTAAGCCAACAAAAATGAAAATTTTGCGGTTTAACATCTAATTTAAATTATTTAACATTTCGGAGAGGAGAAAATATGTTTTATAACATACTTTTTTCACTGGTCGAATTAGTACACCTTATTATATATAGNGATTAGTGATTAGNGTTTAGAGTTTAGTGATTAGAGTGGAGAGGCGCAGCATAGGAAAGCAGGGATTTTTTTCGGCAAGGTCATCGGCTTGCCGCTTTTGAGCTTGTCTGCGGCATTAGGAATTGGAACTTTTGGATTTGAAAGCCTACGGAACTTTTCTTATCGGCTGGCGCCTCAATTACGGAACGGAGCGGAAGGACACGGAACTTTTTTGTATTTTCCGGTTTGCTTGGATATGAACGCGCAGGGATTCGCTTCGCTTTCCGGGCAGGAACTCGCGGAACCATTGATAGAGTATAGAGATTAGAGATTAGAGTTTAGAGTTTAGTGATTGGGGGGGGGGACGGTTGGTTTTTGGGGAAAGGGAAGGCGGGGTGTCTCTGTGGGAGACACCCCGCCTTTGGTATGGGGGTTGATTGGGAATCAGGGGTTATTTCTGGTTGAGGACTTTGATGTTGCGGAGAACTTTGCCGTCTTTAACCACATTGACTACGTAGACGCCTGCGTTGGCGAGGGTGATCGACATGTTCTGGCCGGCTACGATGTTCTGGGTTTTCTTGCCTACGAGCTGGCCGTTTACGCCGTAAACGTTGACGGTGTAGTTGCCGTCGGCAGCAAATTCAACGAAGAGTGTGCCGTCGATGGTGTAGGCTTCGAGAGTTTCGCCGTCAACAACTACGTCTTCGATGCCCATGAGGCCGTTGTCGATAGTGAATACGGGGTATTCTTTTTCGTCAGAGCCGTAGGAGTTTTCGAGGGCGAGTTTAACGGTGTAGTTGCCTTCGCGGGGGAAGGAAACGTTTACAGAACCTGCTTTGTCGTTACCGGTTGCGTCTTCAACGGTGGCGATGCGGCGGGCAGTCCAGGTCGGAGTGGTTTCTACAACGTAGGCAGTACCGGAGATGAAGGGTGAGCCTGCTTCGTAGTTGGGAGCAACGGGAGTCTGGGTTGCCTGGCCTTCGTTTTCAGTTGCGAGGAGTGCGAAGTTGCTGAATTCAGCGCCTGACTTAGTGCCTTTGGCCTTGAAGGTGTTGTTGGCAGCAGCGTCAGTTTCGAAATCCCAGTAACCGATAACCTTAGAGTTGGAAGCGTCAACNCCGCTCATTACCTGCTGAACTTCAGCTTCGGTCATAGCGCCATCCCAAATGACAACGTCGTCGACAACACCGTCGTTGTAGACAGGAGATGAACCGGCACCACCTGCGAGGTAGAACCACATGCCGTTGGTGAGAACGGCTTTGTTGGTGCAGCTCCAGAAGGTGTCTTCGTTGCCGTTTGAGCCATTGTAGCTTACAGAGGTCGGAACCTGACGAACNCCGTTGACATAGAATTTAGCNCGGAACTGGTTNGANGAGTTCCATTCGAAGGTGTAGACAATGTGAGTCCAAGCGCCCTGGGGAACAACAGTGTTGTAGGTGTACTTGAGCTCGGGAGAGCCGTTGNTGAAGCTTGAACGGAAGGTGAGGTTTTCAACTGCGCCGGGAGTTTCGGTGTCGGCACCTGAAACGTTGAACCAGCACCAGCCCCAGTTGTTGGAGGGCCAAGAACCTGTGCGGTCTTCGATACCGAACATGCGAGATGAACCTGAAGGATANTCATATTTCACCCAAGCAGCAACAGAGAAGCTCTTGGCACCGCCGGTGAGACCGAGCTGGTTGATGGGACCGCCAACGAAGTTGTTGTCGATCTTGACACCGCGAGAAGATGAGCCGTTGGCTTCGCGGCCGGTGTAGCCGAGCTTGAATGAGTCGTTGATTCTGAATTTCACTTCAGCATTGTCAGCTTCAGCGTCAACGCCATTGACTGTGAGGGTTTCGATTTCGGGGAGGGCACCGATCGAGGTGGGAGATACCTGAATGAGGTAAACGTAGCGGTGAGCGTCGGCTTTGCCTTCGTTGACAACCACGTCGTAGCCGTCGATGTCGTTGAGACCTTCGCAAGTGTAGGAAACAACTTCACCATTTGAAGAAGCCACTTTCTGGTTCTGAGAGTTGTAGATGGTGAATGTGCCTGCAGCGTGGCGGGGGTCGGTGTATTTAACGGTGAATGATTCGCCGGGTTTGATTACCTGCTTGTCGATTTCGATACCGTCGGTGGTTTCGTAAGAGGTGAGAGACATGTAGTCAGACCATGCGATTTCAGATTCGGAGTCAGTGTCGAGAGAAACTGCGCTCACACCGAAACGAACCTTGGCGTTGGTATTGTCAACGTCGGGTTTAACAGCGAAGTACATGCCTGCCCAAGAAGAGGTGATGCCGGTGTTCTGGATGGCGCCGTTTTCAAACTGAGCGTAGAGTTTGAACATCGAAGCGTTCACGTCAACGTTGTAGACGGGTTCGCCTGAGGCCTTGGTGTTGGGCATGTTGAAGATGACTTTGCCGTCAACGCCCGACATGTTGTTGGCAAGAACCTTGGTTTTGGTCTTGTCGATAACGGGAGCGGCGGGAGTTGCAGTGGCATTGCCTTTCTTGATGGAGAATTCGCCGAGAAGGAGGTCGAGGTTATCAGAGTTCTGGAAGTGGAAACCGGCGAGAGCCACGGTTGAGCCGATGAGCTCGCCGAGGTCGTCGGTCACTGTGAACTGCTTAACATACCATTCGCCGTCGTCGGCCATGTCGTCGTAGCCAACAACTGAGAGGTAGTCTTCAGCGAGGGGGAACTGTTCGCCACCTTCGGCGGTGAGGAGCAGGTTGATATCNGAGTGACCTTCGAGGAGTTTGTAGCGTACGGTGATCACGTCGCCTTCAGAGAGGGTGAACTGAGTTTTGAAGAGGTGGAGGTATTCGTCGGCAGAAGAACCGTGAACACGGAGACAAGAACCGCCAACATAGGCGTCGTCCCAGGTGAATTCGGCTTTGAGGCCGTTTTCTTCAACGTCAGCGGCAGTGTTGCCGAGCACAGAGGTTGCGAACCAGAAACGCCATGTGGGCATGTAGTCCTGAACACCGATGTTATACCAGGGAGTGTTGCTGCTGCGCTGGCCTTTCCAGTTGTAGAACTTACCGTTGCCGAGGTTGAAGAATGAAACGAAGGGTTCGTCGGCGAGATCCCAGCTCAGAGTAGAGCGAGCCGACATGAACTGCGACATACCGAACCATTCAGCGGAGGGACCGAGAACTTTGGTTGCGTAAACGTCGATGCGGTTGGCCGGGTTGCGGTTGCCGTTGGTGAACCATTCTTCGAGACGCTGCTGGTAGTAAACCTGCTTGCTGTCGTCGGAGCTACCGTTGTTGGCACGAGGAGCCCAGAGGTAGTTGAAGTCGTGGGCGCCCCAGAGACCGATAGAGTAGTTGGTCTGCTTGTGACGGAGCCATTCGCCATCCTGCTTACAGCCTGCCTGCATGTTCATACCCATATAGAGGTCGCGACCGTCGCGGCCGGTTGAGGGAAGGCTGTTGGCAGTTGTGGTGATGTAAGAGAGCCATTCGTAGTTGACGAAGAGCGAAGTTTTGGGATTGGAGGAGGTACCGAAGATTGAGGTGTTGCCACTGTGGAGCGCCGACATGAAGTTGATGCTACCGCTGGAAACTGTGCCGGTGTACCAGATGTTTTCAAACTTGTCGTTGCCGTAAACTTCGTGCATGCGTTTGTAGACCTTGCCGTACACGTTGGTGAGGTTGGTCACGATGGCCTGAGTGGTGCTGAACTCTGAGTTACAGTTCAGACCGTCNACACCATGATAGTGGAGGAAGTCGGCGAGGTTATCGGCCTGAGCGTCGGTGAGGTCGCCGATGCCTTTGATACAGGTGTACCAGTTGCCTGAGAGGGAGGCGTTGGGNATTGAAGCCTGACCGCCTACGGCAGTGCCGTGTTTGTGAGCAGCGTCAGCAAAACCGCCGGGGATGAAGCCGAAGGGTGAAATCCAGTCACCGAAGTAGGTGACATAGGGCCACATGGAGAATACTTCTGAGTCGTAAACGCCGTTGGGGAGAGCGCCGGTGTGAACGCCGTTCACATTGTTGTCGCCTGCGGGCACCCAGAAGAGGAGCTTTTTGTCGTTGGATTCAGTGATGTTGTCAAACACCTGAGTGTTTGCGTTTCTGAAGTAGGGTTTGATTTTTACACGAGAGATGAAGAAGTTCTGGTCGTCCCAGGTCTCTCCATTCGCTGTTCCATCCACAGTCGTCAGATTAGGATTGGATTTGCTCCACGTTTTAGCGAAATCGTGCAGGTTAGCACCGGAAGGCATAGTGATGTAGCCATCCTTAAGCTGCTGAGCCGAAGCACCTAAAGCAAGAAGGGCGCAACCTGAAAGAGCTAAGAAAACTTTTTTCATAAATTGAAGGTTAGATTTAATTTTTTGCGATTTTTTTGTAGTGATTAGCAAGGTAAAAGTAAAAAAGTCTTTTCCTGTGTGAGATTTGAGGGTAATGATGTGTAGAGTTTTTCCGGTTCGTGAATATTAAGGTGGGTTAGAGGTTAATAAATAAAGTAGCCGGGGCTTCGCGAGGGGTCTCCCCTATCGGAGCCCCGGCTGCTATGGTTGATTGAAACGATTTCGATTAGTAGCTGGTGATTTCGAGGTCGTTGGCGGTGAATGTGCGGCGGATGCCGTCGGCAAATTCAACCGTGATGTTAAACGATACCACTTTCTTATTGGTCGCAGTGCCCTCGGCAATGGTCAGTGTGCCCGACGATACGGGGGCTGAAGCATTGCTCACGGTGTACTTGGCGTCATACTGCGAAGTTGAGTATGATCCGATGTAGCCGGTGGCTGTATTGTAAGCTCCGGTGAACTCAACGTAAGCAGAGGTGGAAACGTAGAGTCGGAGGTTGGTGCCGCTTTTTCTGAGCGAGAGGCCGGTGGGAGAGGTGAATGTCTGATTGTCGGGGAGAGCAACGACGTTGACATTGCGGCTCACTGAAACACCGCCGATCGAAGCCTTGATGGCAGTGCGTCCGGCAGCGACACCGGTCACAGAAACCTGGTTGAGAACGCCGGCAACATTGGCCACGGTGGCGATTGAATTGTTGTCGGATTCAAAGTTAACCTGCACGGTGTTGGGCAGACCGGAAGCGGTTGTGACGTTGGCGTTCCAGATGAGAGTCTGGCCGGCGAATGCGTTCTGAACGTCGGAGCGGTCAAACACGATCGAGCTGTAAGTTTCGGTGATGGTTACCGGAATGACGAGCTCGGGAGCTTCGTTGGATGTGAAGCGGATGTTGGTGGTGCCGGGGCGGAGACCAACGACTTCGAGGTTGTTGCCATTGTATTCGCTCACGCTGACAATGGTGGGATCATCGACTTTAGCCACGGGTTTATGGTAGCCGAATGAAGCGGCGGGCACTGTGCCCATGGTGATTTCAACAGCNGCGTTGACACCGACACCGGTTTCGATTGAGGTGTGGGAGCAAGTAATCTGATTGACGGGGAATTCTTCCTTGAAGTTGCGGACATTGAATGTGGCAACGAGCACTGTGTCGGGAGTGATGCAATGGAACACTGTCGTGCCGGTCTGGAGGCCGGAGCGAACTGCGAGCACGGCGTCGAAACCGTTGCCTTCAACATATTCGTGGTCATCTTTGATTTTCATCACTGAGCTTCCTTCAACCACTTCCCAACGGTAGCAGTTATAGGCCTGTTCGATGTCGTTGGGCAGACCGGTGGAGATGTTGAACGCCACGCGCACTTCGTCGGTTGAGTTGACGTCGATGGTATTTTCATAGGTGTAGGCATACCACATTGAGAGTGTGCCCTGCGGCGGACGGCCTTCGATGTAAGGCAGACCGGCGTAGCTGGGGCCATAGAACGAGGCGCCTTCGAGCGGGGGAATGATGCGNACGAGACAGCTGCCGCTCTTGGCAACAGCACTTTCGCCAACAGTCACTGAGGGATGATATTCACCATAGGTTGTGCCGGTCGAGAAGTGGAGTGTGACAAGACCATGCTTGCGGTCAATCGCAATGCCGCCATCGGCACCATAAGGCTCAAGGCCGTCGAAAGAGCAGGTGGGCTCGAAGTCCATCAGGAGCTGACGGGGTTCGACGGCGAAGATGATAGAGTCGTGCTGAGTGTCCCATGAACGCTTTTCAGCGAGCAGTGTGCCATCTTCTTCAACGGCATTGACGCCGAGAGGAGCGTTTTTAACCACGGTCACTGTGGTCACAGCGTAGTCATTGTTTTCGAGAGTTGCACGCAGGGTGGTCGATTTGCCCTGAGCACCGTCACCGCAAGTGATGAGCGTAGAGCCGGGCACGGAGTCTTCAATGAGTTTGATGGCAGAATCGTCGTCGATGCTCCAATGGATGGGAGTGTTGATGACGTCGCCGTTGACGTTGGTCACACGAGCGGTGACACGGGTAGTGTCTTCGAGATGAAGAGTGATGTTTGAAGAGGGTGTCAGCTCAATATAGACCGCTTTCGCACCATCGAGCGTGGCGTCTTCGCTACAGCCAACGAAAGCAGCTGCAGCCGCGAACCCTACAAACGGCAGAATATGTAGTTTATTAAAGAGTTTCATTCGAAAAGATTAAAAGTTGACAGGAATAACGTAAGGAGTATTGTTTTCGGGGTTGACAGCGCCACGCTGTTCGGTCGGTACGTCCCAGAACACACGGATTGAAAGGTCTTTCTGGTCGCCGCCGATAGCGGTGCCGAGTGAGGCCATTTCAGCGGTGTTGTTGGTTGAAACGATCTGGGGAATGCGGCGAATCTGAAGTTCGGTGTCAACGCCCATATCGGCCATACCGTTGATTTTCACGGGAATCAGACGGGGGTAGCCGGTGCGGCGATAAGTGGTCCATGCTTCGGCACCCATCGGGAAGTTGCAGATCCACTTCTGTGTGATGATGCCTTCGAGACGTTCTTCGTTGGTCTGGAATGAATCGTAGTTCACACCGATTGAAACTCGGCCGGGGCAGTCGTTTTCAGAATCGTAGGGGTCGGCGTAGTCAACAATGGGGAGATTGGTCTGAGCGAGATACTCATCGGCCTGAGAAGCGTCGAGGCCAAATTCCTGGAAGCAGTTGCGGATGCCGCGTTCGTAGAATGACTTTGCGTCGCCACCCATGTTCCAGCCGCGGAGAGCGCCTTCGGCACGGAGGAAGAGCACTTCGTTGACTTTGATGAAGGCCTGGGGCATATCCTTAACCTGAAGAGTGGCGAAGGGGCTGTAGCCGCCTTTATCCTTGGCTGCCGTGTTCTTGTTGGTCATGGAGATNCCGGCGCGAATACCNTAGACATCGGTCGGGGCATCGATTCCGGTCAGCTTGTTTTTGATGGGATAGGGGTTGGTATCGAACCACACTGTCAGCAGCGGGTTCTTGAAGTGTTTGAGAATGATTTCCATGTTGGCGTTCAGACGGCAGTCAGACCAGGTGTTGCCGATGAAGTAGAGAGCGCAACCGCCACCGGAAATNTGATAGTAAGCGATNTCGCGGTCGCCTTCGGTCAGCACACCGATGGGGTCGTTGACAGCTTCTTCAGCCTTGGTCTGGGCAAGAACGGGGTCATATTTCACGATGTTCATGGCCATGCGGAGCTTGATGGAGTTGGCAAACTTCACCCAGCGGCGCCAGTCGCCGTAGGAAATGGTTTTGTCGTTTTCGATATCTTCGATGCGACGCAGGTCGTCGGCCGAGGGTTGAGTGGCGTTGAGCAGCTCAACAGCTTCGTCGAGGTCGTCGAAAATCTGATTGTAGACGTCGGCACCGGGTTCATATTCGAGCGAGCGGCTGCGGACGCGGTTGCGCCAGTCGTTGAAAGGAGCGGCGCCGATGAAGTCAACGACTTCGTGGCCCACATAGGCCTGGATGATGAGCGCGATTGCACGCCATTCGGGACGGCTTGCGATGATTTTCGTTTCATCATCCTTGTCCTTCATGTCAATGGCATAGTGGAGCGCATTGTAGGACTGCACGAACACGGTGTTGTCGATCGGGCCACCGAGATAGTCGTTGGGATAGGTGTAGAGTGTGGGGAGAGCGCCACCGAAACCGAATGTGGCTTTCGACACTGTCCAATAGCCGGCATAGTTGTCGATGTTGTTGGCGCGCTGATACTGATATTTGTGAGGCTGCCATGAGCCGTCGGGTTCATGTGAGTAGTTGATCATGAAAGGGATAGCGCCGCGGAGCTCTTTTTCAAGGAGTTCCATGTCGTAGCGGCCAGCACCATCTTCCTCTTCATTGTCCTGCTCTTCCTGATTGCCGACGAGCCAGGGATACTCTTCCTGAAACTTGTCGCCGCAACCGGTCAGAACTCCAGTCGAAAGAATGGAAAGTCCGGCAATAAAGCCATATATAATCTGTTTCTTTTTCATGTTGAAAATGCGATAAGAGATTGATTAGAAGTTAAGTTTCAGCGTGATAGCGTAGCTGCGGATTGTCGGGAGGGCGTAAACGTCGATGCCCTGGAGGCCGTTGGCGGCCGACATTGAGATGTCGGGATCAACGGGAGAATCCTTGTAGATGAAGAAGGCGTTCTTCACTGAGAACTGAGCGGTCAGCGCTTTGCTCTTGCCGAAGAGGTTGGGGAACATGTAGCTGAGCGAGATATCGCGCATGCGGAAACTTGTTGCGTTGTAGACGTGGTCTTCCATCGGAGCGGAACCGATTGTGGTGAAGTAGTTTTCAACGGGGATTGTGCGACCCGAACCGTCGGGGAGATACATCAGCGGAACCATGTTGCCGGCAGCGTCGAAGGCCTGGAGCTCAGGATTGTTTTCAGCTGCGCGACGAGCGTCGGCGGTGCGCTGCGACAGACCGAAGAGGTCGTGTTCGGCTTCGGTGTATGACATCACTTTGCCACCGATGCGACCGTCGATCAGGAAGTAGAGCGAGAGGTTGCGCCAGTTGATGGTGTTGTTCCAACCGAGGCGATAGGGAGAAGTGGTGTTGCCNACATAGGTTGAGTATGTTCCGGATTCCATTGCGGGACGAGCGTCGAGGCCGGTGCCGGAAACGCGGATTTTACCTTCGGCGTCGCGAGCGAATGAGTTGACATAGAGGTCGCCATACTTGCCGCCTTCGATGTATTTGATGCGGAAAGCGTTGTTACCCATTTCAACGGTGTAGTCGCGGCCGTCGCCGGGGTTGTAGGTTTCAAGAATCTTGTTGTCGTTCCAAGAGAAGTTGATGTTGGTCTGCCAGTTCCAGTCGCGGTTGATTACCCAGCGATAGCCTGCGGAGAATTCGAAACCGTAGTTGCGAATCTTACCGGTGTTGACCGGCTTGCTTTCGCCGCTGGCGGTGGTGATGTACATGAACTGGTTTTTGAGAGTAGAATTATAATAGGTGAGGTCGACATTGAATTTGTTGTTGAACATCCACATGTCGATACCGGTTTCAAACGAGGTAGTGGTTTCGGGACGGGGGTTTTCAAATGTCGGCGGACGTGAAGAGATAGCTCCTGTGCCGAAGTTGAGGGTCTGACGGGCGAAGAGGGTGTTGGGAATCGGGTTACCCACAACAGAATAGCTGCCGCGCCATTTCAACTGATCGAGCCAATCCACGCGGGGGAGGAATTTGTCGATCAACACGTTGGCACCTGCCGAATAGTAGTCGAACGATTTGTAGCCTGTGCCCTGGGTGAACTGCTGGAANGACTGAGCCCATTCCAGACGNTAGCTACCGTCGAGATAGATTTTGTCGTAGAGACCGACAGAAACTGTTGCGAAGAGAGCGGCGCTCCAGTCTTTGTAGCCCCAAGAGTCGGAAGCTGCGGGNGAAGACACCTTAATCAGGCTGCCGTCGGGAGCTTTGACCCAACGATAGCTGTTGCTGACAGTGAATGCATTAGGCACGCCCACGGTGTCGATATACACACCAACAGATTTTGATCGGTCGTAGTGACGTGAGAAGCTGCCGCCNACAGCCACGTTGACATCAAACTTGTCGTTGAAGCGATCGTTCCAAGTCACCATGTGGTCATTGTAGATATCGCTTGAGTAGGAGTTGCCGGAGCTGTAGGAACCGCCGGTGGTCAACCAGCCTGCATCGTACATGCCGGCCCAGGTTTCGTTCTGCGATTCATCCATCAGCACGTCGACGCTGAGTCGGGTCTGATATTTGATGTTCTGCCAGATAGCAACGTCGGCGGTGAGGTTGCCGAGGAGTCGGTTGCGTTTGGTCTCCTTATTATACATATTGGTGACCCAATAGGGGTTGTTGAGCGACTTGTCAAACCAGTCCCAGGTCTGAACAGGCTGGCCGAGGAGCTTGATGTTACCTTCTTCAGGGTCGGTCACGATAATGTCGTTCATCGTACCGGGATGCTGATAGTGGTTTTTGAAGTAACGCACATCGACATCGGCCGGCATACGGTAGAGAGCGTGGAGTGCGCTGAGGGTTTTACCGGTGTTCGGTGGATTGTTGGTCTTCTGATGAATCCAGTTCAAGCTCGCAGAGATGTTGAGTCGCTTGTTGAAGAGCGAGAAGGATTCTTTGAGCATGACGTTATGGCGCATGAACTTGTTGTTCTGCATCACGCCTTTCTGGTAGGTGTTGTTGTAAGAGAAATATGTGCGTGAAAATTCGTTACCGCCTGTCAGGGTCACGCCGTTGTTGGTGGTCACACCGGTTTCGAAGAAATCGGCGATGCCATTGCGGGCGGAGTTAAGCATATAGGGCTTCGAAGCCACCTGGTCGGCGGGACGGGTGCCGATCACGGGACCCCATGCGCCGAGCACACTTGATTCGCCGGTGAGCAGCTGAGAAGTTGCACCGTAGCGGGTCTGAATGGCAGGATACATGGCGATGCGGTCGATCGACGTAGAGCTTGAGATGTCGATTTTGGCTTCGCCGGCCGAGCCTGACTTGGTGGTGATGACGATCACACCGTTGTTGGCGGCTGAACCATAGAGGGCCGCAGCATTCGGGCCCTTGAGGATGGTCATGTTTTCGATATCTTCGGGGTTGATTGTCGAGAGAATATCATCGCCGCTGTTACCACCGCCGTTGATAATGCCGTCGACACCCTGCTGAGTGCCCTGGTTGGTCTGCATCGGCACACCGTCGAGCACGATCAGCGGCTGGTTGGTGCCGAGAATTGAGGTCGAACCACGGAGCACGATTTTAGAAGCACCGCCGCCCGCACCGGAGTTGTTGGGCGTAATGGTCAGACCGGCACTCTTACCCTGNAGTGCGTTGACGAAGTTGGTTTCCTTAATACGGGTCACTTCATCGCTCTTGATGGTCTGGGCTGCATAGGTCAGGGTTTTTGCTTCGCGCTGAATACCCATCGCAGTCACCACCACTTCGTCGAGCTGCTGAGTGTTGAGTTCCATATCGATATCGAGCGGAGTTCCATTCCACACAACCACTACCGGCTTATAGCCAACGGATGTGATCTGGAGTTTGGTACCGTTCTTAACATTCTTGATCGAAAATTCGCCGTCGATGTTGGTGGCAGAACCCTGAGAGGGATTGCCAACCACTCTGACAGTAGCGCCGATCATCGGGTCGCCTAATTCATCCTTAATGACACCGGTTGCAGTCGATCCGGTTGTTGCGCTCTGCGGAGCAGCCACGGCAACAGGCGCCGCGTGCATGATAGCAGGAGCCGCCACTGCACCCATCAAGGAAGCGACAAAAATTAGCTTGCTTACTGATTTGATTGGTTTTAGCATAAGGTAAAGAATTTCTTATTTCTTTTGATTTTAAATTGCAAGATGTGATTAATCAGGGGGGAGCGATGGTTTATAGATAATTTTTCTCTTTTCTTTGTATGTCAGTTAGTTTTTCCGGTTTAGAAGTTAAAAAATACGAATGTCNGTATAAAAATATAAATTCCCACAAATATAGTAACTTTTTGTGATTTAAACTATTTTTCTCAAAAAAATCTNCANTTTAACAAATAGATGTTAATTTTATCAAACACAAAATTCACTCCCGTTTGCCAATTTTGGATTGTTTGATTAAATTTGCAAATGCTTGACACCCCGCAGCCACACATTATTATATATAGCACAAAAACAATCAGTTTATGACTCTGGAAGAATGTCGCCGAAAAACAGTTCAACGCCTCACGGCCATCTATCCGCGCAGCGAAGCCGAATGGATGACACGCATCATTTTCGAGCAACTGAAGGGCTATTCGCAGACTGACCTTATCATGAAGGCCGACAGCGAAGTGAGCGATTTCATTGCCGGAAAGGTTGATGACGTGACTGAGCGACTGCTTCATCATGAGCCGATTCAATATATTTTCGGAGAAACGAGATTCTACGGCTTGAAGCTGAAAGTGTCGCCGGCCGTGCTCATTCCCCGCCCTGAAACGGAGCAATTGGTTGAAATGGTTATCAACGACGCCGCAGGTCGCAGCGACCTGCGTGTGCTCGACATCTGCACCGGCTCAGGTTGCATCGCCGTGGCCCTTGCCCGAAATCTGCTTTTCCCCCGGGTTGAGGCTATCGACATAAGCCCTGACGCATTAGAAGTTGCTAAGGAAAATGCCCGACTGACCTCAACCAAAATAACATTCAGTCAGGCTGATGCACTGAAGCTGCAACTGTCTGCCGGGAGCTACGACATAATTGTCAGCAACCCGCCCTACATTGCTGAGAAAGAGCGCACGACGATGGACGCAAACGTTCTTGACTATGAGCCGGAGCTGGCCCTGTTCGTTCCCGACTCCGATCCGCTGAGGTTCTACACAGCAATTTCACGCTCCGCCATGACCGGACTACGCGCCGGCGGCAGGCTGTATTTTGAAATCAACCCTATCTATGTCAAAGAGTTGAAGCAGCAGATGCAGGCCGACGGCTGGCTCGATGTTGATGCCGTTCGCGATATGCAGGGACTCTATCGTTTCATCTCAGCCACACGCCCGAAATCATGAAACACGCTATGACTGAGGAAACCGCCCTCGCCCGACTCGAATCGCTATGCGCACGTTCCGAACGCTGCCACTTTGAACTGGCAACGAAGCTGCGCAACTGGCAAGTGCCCGGTTCGGTGGCCGAACGCATTCTTCAGTCGCTCCGCGAAAACAGATTTTATGACGATGAGCGTTTTGCCCGCGCATTTGTCCGCGAGAAATATCTCTTTCAGCGCTGGGGCCGCAACAAGATTGTCAGTCAGCTATATGCCAAGCGCATAGACCGAGCCACGATTGACGAAGCTCTCTCCGAAATCGAGGTGCGACGCTATGCCGCCAACGCCTTCAAGCTCGTGGCCGCAAAACTGAAATCACTGCCTGAGGAGATGCCTCAAATCGAGAAACGCACGCGATTGCTGCGTTATGGCGTGAGCCGCGGCTATGAAACATCCCTGATAATAAAAATCATAGAAAGCCGCCGCCTATGGAATTGCTGAATCTCATACGCAGAGTGGGCGATGAATTGCGCCGCATAGGACAGGATTTGGCCGACGCCCTTGTTCCGGCGGTCTGCGAAGTGTGCGGCACAAAACTCATTGAGGGAGAAGATATCATGTGTCTGGAATGTAGCTACAAGCTGCCGCGATGTCGCATTCACACAGATGATTTCAACACCATTCATCAGCGCATGCTTCGTCATGTGCCGATTGAACGCGCCGCAGCCTATTTCTATTATGTCAGGCAAAGCCCATACACATCCCTCATATTGTCAGCCAAATATCGAGGCCGGCCGCGTATTATCCGACGACTTGCCGCCAGTTTCGCCATGGAAATAAAGCCAGATGGATTCTTCGAATCGATTGACTGCATTATGCCCGTGGCAATGCACACACTCAAGCGCTTCCGGCGAGGCTACAACCAAACCCACCATCTCGCCCTCGGCCTGGCCGACGTCACCAACCTTCCGATTGCCTACAACCTCAAGGCAATTCGAGGCCACGCCACTCAGACCCGCAAAAGCGCCATGGAGCGATGGATCAACGCCCGAACAACCTATCGCGTCAAAAATCCGGAATCTCTTGCCGGAAAGCACATTCTCGTGGTCGACGACGTAATCACCACCGGCGCCACCATCACCTCCTGCTGCGAAGCCATCCACAAAGCCGTTCCCTCGGCCCGCATCTCCGTGCTATCCCTCGGCCTCACACAACTTGCCTAAATCCCCTCCCCTATCTTTTTTCAGAAAGGATACAAAAAAAGAATGAGCAAAAATTAAACAAAATGTTTAATAATCACTCATTCTCCTCTCTCCTCGGCGGTATGGACGGGACTCGAACCCGCGACCCCCTGCGTGACAGGCAGGTATTCTAACCAGCTGAACTACCACACCAAGTTGGATNTATTTCAAGCGGCTCTCTTGCCGTTTGCGAGTGCAAAGTTAATACAACTTTTTCGTTTCTCCAAATCATTTTGCATTTTTTCTTCAAATATTTTTCAACACCCGTCAATTTTGCTCATCATTCAACCAACAAGCGATGGGGGCACTCCTGTAAAAATGCACATAAAAAAAAGAATGAGCAACAATTAAACCGAAGTTTAAAAATTACTCATTCTCCTCTCTCCTCGGCGGTATGGACGGGACTCGAACCCGCGACCCCCTGCGTGACAGGCAGGTATTCTAACCAGCTGAACTACCACACCAAG
>JAAVDT010000043.1 GCA_014801655.1 Bacteroides sp. | reverse complement strand
CTGGTGCGTCCGATTGATAATCAGCGTGTTGCGGACGCACCAGGGTGCNTCCCTACAATGAGAGGGGAGCCCTATGAGGCCNTATCTTGGCTTAAGTAAACAGCATTTCGCCCTGCCATCCCCCCGGTGGGGATAAAAAGAAAGCGAGCGGAAACTGAGTTCTGCTCGCTGCGTGTGATATTGGTTTGGTGGAGTATAGCGGACTCGAACCGCTCACCTCGACACTGCCAGTGTCGCGCTCTAGCCAGATGAGCTAATACCCCGTTTGGTGGTTGTTTGCGCTGCAAAGGTAGGGGTTTTATTTTATTCGGGCAAATTTTTTCGATGATTTTTTCTAATTTTGCGNTCGATTTCTCAATTTTTTCAGATTATGAAATTTAACATCAGTGGTTTTAAGTGTCTTTTTGTGGCTGCTGCGGCTTTGATTGCATCGGGCTGTAGCGGCGGAAGTGTCAAGGCGTCGGAGAAANTGGTGGCTGACGACGGCCAACCGCAGTCGGCCGACACGGCCCTCTCCACGCCGGAGCCTCAGTTGCTGACGCTGGCGCTCGTGGGCGATATCATGATGGGAACAACGTTTCCCGATTCCGTCGGCGGATCACACCTGCCTCGCAATGGCGGCCGCAATCTCTTTGACGATTGCCGCGACCTGTTGCTGCGTGCCGACGTTGCCGCCGGAAATCTGGAAGGCAATCTGCTCGACGGTCCCGGGCGGCGCCGACTGATGAAGAATCCCGAAACATATTTCGTGTTCAGGATGCCGACCGATTATGTNGGCAATCTTTCCGAGGCCGGATTTGATTTTCTGGGACTTGCAAATAACCACATGAATGACTTCGGCGAACCGGGTCGCGCGTCGACCGTCAAAACATTGACCGATGCCGGATTGGCTCATGCCGGACTGAAGGGAAGGTGTGAGACGGCTATCATCGAGCGCGCCGGACGTCGCATCGGACTGACTCAGTTTGGCCACGGCGGAAATAACCTCGATGTGACTGATCTCAGCGAGCTGCGCCGGGTNGTGGGCGAGCTGCGCGAAAAGGCCGACCTNGTGATTGTGGCCTTTCATGGTGGCGCCGAAGGGGCGAAACATTGCCATGTGCCCTTCGCNNAGGANACTTTTNTGGGTGAAAACAGAGGCGATGTGGTCGCCTTTGCCCATGCGGCAATCGATGCCGGAGCCGACCTGGTCTATGGCCACGGCCCGCATGTGCCCCGCGCCGCCGAGCTCTACAAAGACCACATAATCTTCTATTCATTAGGCAATTTCTGCACACCCTATCGCATGAACATCGCCGGCACCTCCGGCTATGCGCCGCTGGCCGAGGTGACAATCGACGCCGAAGGCCGGTTTGTCGGCGGAAAGATTCACTCCTTCATTCAGCAGCGCGGACGCGGCCCGGTGGCCGATCCGTCGAATCGGGCGGCACAGTTCATCAGCCGCATGTCGCGCGAGGACTTCCCGCAGTCGGCTCTCCGCATAGCCCCTGACGGCACGCTTTCAAAAAAATAAATCCTATTTAATTGTGGGGCAGCGAAAAAAAGACTACCTTTGCCGATACGTATTAAACCAATCTATTATCATGGCAAAATTCCACCCCACCAAAATTCTTCTCTCGGCTGCATTGCTGCTCGGTTCATTCTCAGCCTCTGCCGACACCCTCTCCGGCACCCCCATGGGTTCTGACACTCAGCAGGCTGCGCGCTGTTTCGACGGCAACAACCAGACCTATTTCATCGGAAGCTATCCGAGCACCTATTATTATGTGCGCAACTGGGCGGGGCTGGATCTCGGAGAGAGCCATGTTATCAGTCGCGTGGGCATCCGCCCGGCTCAGGGTTCGGCTTCGGCCAGCCGCTTTGCGGTGGTGCAGGGGGCCAACACCGAAGATTTCTCCGATGCGCTGACCATCATGGTGTTCAAGGACGCACTCGTCGACGGCACCACCAACTGGCTCGACATCAACACCTCACGCGGATTCCGCTATGTGCGTGTGGTGGCCACCAACACCCAGGGCTATTGGGCCGAAATCTCCTTTGAAGGCACTCCCGGCCAGGGCGACGACTCGCAGTTCTATCAGATGACCAACCTGCCGCTGGTGTCGTTCGTGACCCCCGGCATGGCGGAAATCAAATCGAAAGACGACAAACACCCCGGAAGCTACATATCGATTGTGTCCGACGGCGGCACCAAAATTCTTGAAGCCGGCGACGCCCAGATGAAAGGTCGCGGCAATGGCTCATGGACCTTCCCCAAGAAGCCGTTCCAGATCAAATTCAACAAAAAGACCAACGTGCTCGACGCACCCGCAAAGGCAAAGAAATGGACACTCATCAACAACTACGGCGACCGCACGTTGATGCGCAACAAAGTGGCTTTTGAAATGAGTCGCGTCGTCGGCATGGAATACACCCCCTATTGCACCTTTGTCGACGTCATCTACAATGGCGAATATGAAGGCNGCTATCAGCTCTGCGACCAGGTTGAAGCCAAGTCGGGTCGAGTGGAGCTGACCGAGATGCTCCCCGAGGATATCGAGGGCGACGCTNTGACCGGTGGCTATTTCATTGAAATCGATGCCTATGCCAACCAGGAGGAATCATGGTTCACATCGGCCGGCGGCATCCCCGTCACCATCAAGACCCCCGACGAAGATGAAATCGTGCGCGAGCAGTCNCTCTANATCGAAGACCATTTCAACAAACTCGAATCGGCCCTCTTCTCCTCCGACTTTACCGACGAGGAGCTCGGCTACCGNCGCTATCTCGACCTCGAAAGTTTCCTCAAGTATTTCATCATCTGCGAGCTCGACGGCAATCTCGACTCCTTCTGGAGCACATATATGAAAAAGGAGCGTGGCGACGAACGTTTCCACGTAGGCCCCGTGTGGGATGTCGACCTCGGTTTCCAGAACTACGGCTCTCCCTATCCGGTCGACAACATGAGCGACTTCCTCTACACCCATCAGGACGCTTCCAAGGCCAATGGCATGGAGCGTTTCGTAAGCCGAATCGTCAAGGAAGACCCGCTCGCAGCGTTTCAGCTCAACCGCCTCTGGTTTGAACTTCGCTCCGACGGCACTTTGAGCTACGAATACTTCGACCAACTCATCGACCAATGGGCCGCCGAACTCGACGAGTCGCAGCGACTCAACTTCACCCGCTGGCCAATACTCAACCAGTCGGTGCAGAAAGGTCAGCGCGTGTTCGGATCCTATCAGGGCGAAATCAACAACGTCAAGTCCTANCTCAAAGCCCGCTTCCCCAAGCTCGACAGCTTCTTCGGCTATGATGAGCTCCTCGCCGGAATCACCGACATCTCCGCCGACGGCGACTCCACCACCTATCCCGTTGAAATCTACGACCTCAGCGGCCGCCGCATCAAATCCTCATCCCTCACCCCCGGCATCTACATCCGCCGCCAGGGACCCAAGACCGAAAAATTCATTGTCCGCTGATTGTTTAAGAAACTGTCGCCAAAATTTACACAAAGTGTGAAATTATCTGTCACACTTCAGCGCTTGTAGGCCCGGAATTTCCGACTATCTTTGCATCGAGTCGCGAAGGCTCGCAAATAGTTATGAATTTAATGCCTACAGTTATGAAAATCAATCATCTTCTTGCAGCGTTGCTGATTGGCGGCGCACTGACATCTTGCGGTGGCAGCTCCGACAACGCTTCTCAGACCGATTCACTCACCACTGACTCGGCTGCCACGGTGGCCGACACTGTTGCAACCGACACCACTTCCGCCCCCGNGCCTGAACAGGCTGTGGCCGAGGCCGGTCAGAAATATGTGCCCTCTTCGATTGGCGACTGCTTTATCGGCGAGCGCATCCGTGTGCCCAACGATTCGGGCCNGTGGTGTGAAATCACATTCAACCCCGACGGCACTTGCGTGCTGAAAACCGAAAACGACTCGCTCAGCGGCACATTCAGCGGCACCGTCAACGGNGATGACCTCAAGATTGCCGTGCGCTTCAGCAATGGCGAAGAATATGACTTCNTCGGCACAAAAACCAACCTCGTGGCCGACGACGGCCTTGTGAAATACGTCGTTAGCCTCGAAATGTAACGACGCACCCATCTCTCCTCCTCCCGTCCTTCACACTTTACACAAAGAAACTTACCACACNCGCTGCCGGAACCCCTCCGGCAGCANTATTATAACACCATTTAATTTTCAGCTACAGCTCNTGCCAAATCATTCATCTGCAGGCAGGTCGCCCGCGATAGAGCGCCTGACTCCTCCCTGCCGAGAGTGAGAATCAGGAGGCGGCCTTCGGAGCAGAGAGTGAAGTCATGGTCAGATGGCTTGAAGCGGTCGGTGAAGGCTTCGTGGGTGATGAGGATGATTTTTGCGCCCAGAGCCTCGGCTTCGCTTCTGATGGCCTTCTCCGCAGGGCTGATGAAGGGAGAGACGAGTATGGTTCCGCGGGCGGCGGCATAGAGCCAGTCGGCTTTCTTCCGGGCATTCTCCTCTTCCGAAAAGCTGCGGCTGATTCTGACCGCCTCCTTGTCGGGATTGCGAAGTAGAAAGAGATTACCGTATGCCTCAAACTCCTCCTCGCCAACTCTGACACACCTCCTCCGCTGAAAAAACTGCGGAAACTGCATCCTGACCGCCAACCGATGCGGATTCTCCCGCACATACCGAAACAGCGTGTCCAGCGACCGGTTGAGCAGCAGTGGTTTGTCGCAATAGCCCGGTTGGAAGATGTCAAGCGAAGCGGTTTGCCTGCCGGTGGCCTTTGAATAGGCGGTAGCAATATTGACCCGGAGGGCTTCGATATAGAAGTCAAGGTGTTTTTCTGACCAGTCTTTGACTCTCAGAAGAATATGGACATGGTCAGGCATTACACTGAACTGATAGATCTGAAGAATTGCAAACTGCCGNTGGATTCCAATAATTGAGCGAGCGATTATTTTCCCTAATTGAGATTCTTCGATATAGGCGCAGCCCGGCTGGCCGGGAGCAATTAAAGCATTGCCTCTGACGCTGCCGAAGCGTTCTGTGATTTGTTGCTTTTTAAGGATGATATGATAGATGAAGGGCGCGTGATAATTATGGGCAAAGGCTCGCTGATGATAGCGGGGGAGCGACCCACCCGAAGACAAACAACTTGCCGGGGAGGCGAGAGTGGGTTTTTGGTCGGGTTTCATCGGTTGAGGCTGTTTGTCTTTGGGTGGTTGAATAAGGTGAAAGTTAGGGGTGTGGTGGAGGCGGTTAGAGCAGGGGGAGGGAGGAGGTGGCGCCCCAGGAGGCGCGGTCGAGGTTGCGGTAGGAGACGGCTTCGTGCATGTGGTGGGGGAGNATGGTGGGGGAGTCGTCGAGGTCGGCTATGGTGCGGGCTACTTTGAGAATGCGGTCGTAGGCGCGGGCCGACATGTCGAGGCGGGTCATGGTGTCGCGCAGAATGTCGAGAACGTCGGGGCTGAGTTGGGCGTGCTCTTTGAGCAGGCGGGAGTTCATCTGGGCGTTGCAGTGGATATGGGGTTCGGAGGCGTAGCGCTGCATCTGAATCTGGCGTGCGCGCACCACTCGCTCGCGGATTGCGGCGGATGATTCGCCCGGNGTCTGCGATGCTATCTGGTCGAAAGCCACCGGCATGATCTCCACCTGCAGGTCGATGCGGTCGAGCAGCGGCCCGGAGATGCGGTTGAGGTATTTGCGCACGGCTCCGGGAGCACATTCGCAGGCTTTGGTCGGATGGTTGTAGTAGCCACACGGACAGGGGTTCATCGAGGCCACGAGCATGAATCCGGCGGGATAGTCAACGGTGTATTTGGCGCGGGAAATGGTGATGGTGCGGTCTTCGAGCGGCTGGCGCATCACTTCGAGCACGGCGCGCGAAAATTCNGGAAATTCGTCGAGGAAAAGTATGCCGTTGTGGGCGAGAGAGATTTCGCCCGGCATCGGGTTGTTGCCGCCACCGACGAGTGCCACCGGCGACACCGTGTGGTGGGGCGAGCGGAAGGGGCGGCGTGTCATCAGCCGCGATCCTCGGGGGAGCTTGCCGGCCACGGAGTGGATTTTTGTGGTTTCGAGAGCTTCGCCCAGCGATAGGGGTGGCAGAATCGAGGGGAGTCGCTTGGCCATCATTGACTTGCCGGATCCGGGAGGGCCGACGAGGAGGATGTTGTGACCTCCGGCGCAGGCCACTTCAAAGGCGCGNTTAACGTTTTCCTGCCCTTTGACCTCGGAAAAATCGAAATCGAAAGAGTCGGCCTGGGCGGCAAATTCGGCGCGGGTGTCAACGATGGTCTGTTCAATGTCGGCCGTGCCGGAAAGGAAGTCGATGACCTGGCGAAGATTGTCGGCGCCGTAGACTTTCAGGCGATTGACCACNGCAGCTTCCGTGGCGTTGGCTTTNGGGAGAATCATCCCCTCAAATCCGAGCTGTCGGGCGAGAATCGACATCGGCAGAGCGCCGCGGATGGGTAGGAGGGAGCCGTCGAGCGAGAGTTCACCCATGATCATGTAGCGGCCGAGGCGGTCGGCGGGGAGCTTTTCGGAGGCTGCGAGAATGGCTATGGCAATCGGCAGGTCGTAGGCCGCGCCCTCTTTTTTGACGTCGGCCGGGGCGAGGTTGACTACGATGTGGCGTTTTGGGAAGTTGATGCCACACTGGGTCAGGGCGGAGACTACACGCTGGTAGCCCTCTTTGACGGCAGCGTCGGGTAGCCCGACGAGATGGTAGGCAAATCCGACGGATGCTGCCACTTCGATGGTGACGGTGATAGCGTCGATGCCCTGAACGGCTGCGCCATAGGTTTTTACTAACATGNTTCGAAGGGGTGGGGGAGTTTGGGAGGGGATTATTTGAGATGGTCGCTGATNGCGGCGGATGCGGCGGAGATTGATGGGCCACGGTAGATGGGTCGGCCCGTCGAGTCGGCGGCTATGAAATAGGGGATTCGGCGAATGGCGAGCTTGCGTATGGGGGNTGCCGCCACNGATCCCTGGACCCATGTCTGGGGCCAGCTGACGGAGTCGCGGCCGAGNGACTGGCGCCACGAGGCGGAGTCGGGGGCGGTTGAGATTTCAACCGCAGCGAGCCGGGAGAAGGGATATTTGTCGGTCAGCTGACGCAGGTGGGGGGCTACGGAGTCGCGCTGAGTTCNGTCGGCATCGAGGAAGCAGAGNAGGGTGGCATTATGGTGAGCGGGGTTGATGCGAATCATCGAATCGATTGTGGAGTAGAGCGCGAGAAACGGCACCGGGTCAGAGTTTTCGGTGCCGCGGAAGGAGGTCACGACCGCAGCGAAGCCTTGCATGAGTTCGGGCGAGCGTTTGTCGCGGTCGAGGAGCTGAATGAGGGAGTCGGCGCGAGCGGCGAACCCGTCGGCCTGGAAATAGGAGGCGAGGATTGCCGGCGCNGCGAGCGATTTTTTNTTTGACTCAACGAAGCGGCTGACTGCATTATTGATTTCCAGGGCATTGGCTCGCTGCAGGGTGGCCATGTTTTCCGTGACCCAGCGGGCTATTTTTTCGGAGTCGGAATTGCCTTCGACTTTTGTTGCGAGNGGAGCTTCGAGGTTGGCGCGCAGGGAGATGCGGTCGCCGTTCGACACCACGAGTGTGGCGATGCGGGTGTTTTCCGGCGCCACGGTGATAACGGCCATGGTCGGTGCGGCCGATTCGCCTTTGAATAGGAATGTGCCGGCCTGAGCCGATTGCGTGACAGATTTCAGGCCNCCGTCGGCAAAGTAGGTCAGGGTGACGCTTTGGGCCGANGCGCCTTCGATGGTGCCTTCGATGGTGAAGTCGCGGTCGTCGGAGCAGGCGGAGGTTATGAGGGCCAGGAGGATGATGAGCGGGGTGAATATGGTTTTCGTTGACATGGGTTTGGTTCTTTGATATGATTACAAAGGTAGTTATCTTATCGCAGCTATACAAATATGGTGTGCCGCACCGATGAAAATTCTTTTGAAAAATGAGGCAAATCGGAGCTAAGTTCTTATCTTTGCAGTGTGAAACCGATCATTAAGAAAATGCTGCTGTGTCTGGCGATGCTTTTTGGCGCCGCCGCTCCTTGTTTCGCTCAGATTGTGACTGAGGAGGGTGAGAAAATCGACAGCGACAGCCTTCGCCGCGACTTCGACAATCAGCCCTATTTCGGTCTGTATAAGGATAATTACTTCATTTTCGGCGCGCCGATCGGNTATAAGCCCACAAAAGAAAACACNAACATCAAGTTTCAGATTTCGATTTCGCAGCGTCTGACCAAGAGCACACTGCCCTGGAACACATATCTCTTTCTGTTCTACACGCAGAAGGTGTTTTGGAACGTGCTCGAAAATTCTATGCCGATGACCGATTTGAATTTCAACCCCGGCATCGGTCTGGTGAAGCCGCTGTTTGTCAAAAACCGCTTCATCGGCAAGCTCTTTCTGCTCGCCGAGCATGAGAGCAACGGTCGCGACGGCGTCAAGTCGCGCTCCTGGAACAAGATTAGCGTGGGTGCCAACATCATGATTGACCCCAACTTCATTGTCCACGGCAAAGCATGGATTCCGATTGTCGACGGCATGTACAATAAGGATATCCTCGACTATATGGGCATCTATCAGGTGGGCACATCATTCTTTTCGCCCGACCGCCGGTGGGGAGCTTCGGTGACGCTGGTGAAGCGTCGCGGCTGGAAGCTGAACTACAACACCACCGTGGAGCTCAACTATCGCCTCTTCAAGCGCGACAATCAGTATCTTTTCCTTCAGTACTACAATGGCTTCGGCGAAGGCATGCTGGCCTACAAGGAGTTTCACTCGATGCTGCGCGTGGGGCTGGTCATCAAGCCGAAGATTTTCTCAGATTATTAAAGATTAGCTGNNNTTCTAAAGGTTTCTTGCTATGGTCCAGAGGATTGTGGCGAGGAGGATTGCCGTGATGGCCGCAGTTGAGGTCAGGATGCGGCGCAGGCGCACCATTCGCGTCGGCATCGCTTCAAGCACCACGACGGCCAGGGCATAGGGCGCGAGAATCAGCAGCAGGGGGTTGAGGCTCCAGGCTTGGGCTATCCGGCCGTGGAGCAGCGCATGGATGGCGCGTTGAGATCCGCATCCGGGGCAGTCGAAGCCGGTCAGCATCTTCACCGGGCAGCGGGGAAAGAAGCCCTCGGCGGGATCGAAAATCGCATAGATGGCAATGATGGCAATAATGACGCCGGCCACCGTCAGAACGATGGCCGGGCGTCGGAAGTTTCTTTTATTTTCAGTGTCAGTTGCCAATGATGGTGATCAGGATTTGGAACGGAAGCATCACCAGCCCCACGACCACCGAAACGAGCAGCCAGATGCCGGCGGTTTCAGATGCGCGGCGCGCACCTTCGTAGTCGGCACTGTCGTAGCGTGAGCTGACTTTCAGCGAGTAGATGAGGCCCACGATGGCCGGAATGAAGCAGCAGAGAATGATTGCCGCGATGTTCCAGCCCAGATAGGTGGTGGGCTTTTCAGGCACGGGCTGAGGCTGCTGAGGGCCGGGAGCAGCTGCTGAGGGAATGGTGAACACCGGCGCCGGACGATAGCCGGGTGTCGGTGGCGCGGGATTCACCGGAGTCTGCGGCTCAAACTGCTGCGGCTCAACCGGATTGGCGGCTTCGGCCTGCGGCTCCGGGTCGGTGGAGAGGGAGCCGGCAAGCTCGGGGAGCAGACCGGCCTGACGCCAAGTGGGGAGTCCGCGATGCCACACCAGAGTGTCGGGCGCCAGTCGGCGGCGACGCACCTCTTCGAGGCTCAGCGGTCCGATTTTCTGTTTGTCAATAGCTATCCAGTAGTCCATTAGAAGAATTTGGTTTCTTGTCCGAGAATTACGCCGAGCAGGTTGTTGGCCAGACCGCTTGCGCCGATACGGAAGTATTCATTGTCGAGCCATTCTTCGCCCAGAACGTGGCGAACGATGGTGTAGTAGGCCAGTGCTTCGTCGGCTGTGCGCACACCGCCGGCGGGCTTGAAGCCAACCTTGCGGCCGGTCTGTTTGTGNTATTCCTTGATGCACTGACACATGACGTAGGCTGCTTCGAGCGATGCGCCGTCATATTCCTTGCCGGTTGAAGTCTTGATGAAGTCGGCTCCGCTCCACATTGCCAGNATNGAGGCTGCACGNATGTTTTCGGCTGTTTTCAGCGCGCCGGTTTCGAGGATTACTTTCAGGTGAGCGTCGCGGCAAGCCTGCTTGAGCTCAGCGATTTCGTCGCACACTTCTTCCCAGTCGCCGTCGAGGAAATTGCCGACGTTGAGCACGATGTCGATTTCGTCGGCGCCGCCGTCAACTGCCAGAGCCGTCTCGGCCACTTTCACTTCGGGGAAGGTCTGCGATGAGGGGAATCCGCCTGACACACAGGCAATGTTGACTTCCGACACTTCGAGAACCGTGCGAACCACCTGGGCAAAGTTGGGATAGACGCAGATNGCGGCCACGTTGGGGAGGTCGCCGTGTTCCTCTTCAAAGGCGTTGACGCGCTCTGTAAAAGCTGCCACTGACTGCGGAGAGTCGGTCGATTTGAGGGTGGTCAGGTCAATGCAGTTGAAGAGCAGTTTATAGACGTCGAGGCTGCGGTTGGCTTCGAGTTCGTCGTTAAGAATCTTGGCCACTTCGGCCTTCACTTTCTCGTCGTCGGTCAAAACTGTGCTTTTGGCCACGGTGTCATGATATTTGTCTGCCATAGTAGGATGTATTTATTTGTTTGAATTTCAGTTATCTTCAGTTTCTGCCGGAGCNCGGAGCTTCGGGTTGAGGCGATGGCGCTCATAGTCACGAATGTTTTTCTTGGCCAGATTGTTCGCAATGGCTTCCGAAAGATNGATGCCGTTTTGATTGGCNATGGCTGCCACGACCCAGAGCACATCGGCCAACTCGTCGGCCAGGTCAGGCTGCTCGCCCGGCTTAAACGACTGGTCGCCATGGGTTCGCGCCATGATGCGCGCCACTTCGCCCACCTCCTCAGCGAGAATGGCCATNTTGGTCAGCGGCGAGAAATATCTCACGCCGACGGTGCGTATCCATTCGTCGACNATGCGCTGAAATTGGCTGACGGTCAATGTGGTTTCTGCTTCGGTCATAGGCTCGGGGAGGGGAGTTGGAGGGTTATTCGCGCAGTCGCGAGTCGATTATGATGGTGACGGGGCCATCGTTGATGAGTTCCACCTTCATGTCGGCGCCGAAGACTCCGCGTCCNACGGGGCGACCAAGCAGCGACTCCATGCGCCGGCACCAGGCCTCGTAAAGCGGCTCCGATTCCTCGCCNGGAGCGGCGCGGAAATAGCTCGGGCGCTTCCCCTTGCGGGTNGAGGCCGTCAGCGTGAACTGACTGACAGCAAGCAGTTCGCCGCCGGTGTCGAGAATCGAGCGGTTCATCACNCCCTCCTCGTCGGAGAAGATGCGCAGGCCGGCCGTTTTGTCGGCAAGCCAGTCGACATCGGCCTGAGTGTCACCGCGTTCCACACCAACGAGCACCATCAGTCCCGGCCCTATGGCCGACACCTGCTGCCCGTCGACGCTGACAGAAGCTCTTGCAACACGCTGAATTACCAGTCTCATTCGTTCGATACGTTTATTTTATTTATGCAAACTTAGCGAAAAATCTTCAAAAATGCGCTATCTTTGCCTCAAAATACCATTACTTACCTTATTATGACACTAAATCACTGCCTTGCCTCGCTTCTCTTGCTGCTGCCCGCTGCCTCATTTGCAGCCGGAAACACAGTGCACAGCTACACCGAACCGACCGACACGGCCACCGTCGACCGCTCCGGATGGAGCTCGCTGTCAGGCCCCGTGCGCCTGACATGGGCGTCGAAAAACGACGTCTACCGCCAGTTTGCAACGCCCCCGATGTTTCAGGTCACCGACACCGCCGTCAACTGCTGGCGCGGCGAACGCCTCGGCCTCGAAGCGCTGCTCATTGCCCCCGAAGCCACTCCCGAACTGAAGGTTGAGATTTCCGACCTCCGCAGCGGAAAGAAATCGGTGAAGGCTCCCGGCAGTGAAGCCGCTTTCATGCGCTATGTGCTTGCAAGCGACTGGAAAGCATGTGGTTATCCTTCCGACACTCTGCCCGTCCACACTCGCCCCGACATGATNGACCTCCCNTCGGCCACGGTGGCTCTGCCTGCCCAGACCGTGCGCCCCATCTGGCTGACGGTCGAAGTGCCCGACGTTGCCCCCGGCGACTATCAGATGACGCTGACAGTCAGCGATGTGAAGAAGAAAAAGAAGGTGGGTGAGCTTTCCCTGACCCTCCATGTCAACCGCCGCGCGCTCCCCGCCGGCCCCGACATGGCATTCTATCTCGANCTCTGGCAGCAGCCCTACTCCGTGTCGCGCTACTATGGCGTGAAACCCTGGAGTCAGGAGCATCTCGACCTGATGCGCCCCTATATGGAAAAACTCGCCCGCGCAGGCCAGAAGACCGTCACCGCAATTCTCTTCTACGAACCCTGGGGCGAGCAGAGCAACGATAAGTTTGAGCCGATGGTGGAAACCATCCGCATGCCCGACGGTTCATGGGATTTCGACTACACCGTGCTCGACCGCTATGTCGAATANATGGACTCGCTCGGCATCAACGGCGACATTTCTTGCTTCACGATGGTGCCCTGGGAGATGAAATTCCGCTATTTCGACAAGGCTAAGGGCGCCTACGAATTTCTTGAAGCCAAGACCGACGACCCGGCCTATGAAGACCTGTGGACCAACTTCTTGCAGAAACTCGCCGCCCACATGAAGAATCGCGGTTGGTATGACCGCACCACAATCGTGATGGACGAGCGCGGCCTGCCCGATATGCTCAACGCCCGCCGCGTGGCCCAGAAGGCTGTGCCCGGCATCCGCATGTCGCTCGCCGGCAGCTATCATCCCGAGCTGATCGACAGCCTCGAGACCTACACTCTGATTAAAGGCGACTTCTTCCCCGACGACGTGATGGCCCGCCGCCACGACCGCGGATTCACCACTCTGATGTACACCTGCTGNGCCACNCCCGCNCCGAGCCAGTTTACCAACAGCGACCCGGCCGACGGCGCTTATCTGCCTGTCTACGCCACCGCCACCGGCCACGACGGCTATCTCCACTGGTCATACATGAACTGGACCGACAATCCGCTGGAAGACACTCGCTTCCATATGTTTGCTCCCGGCGACACATATTTCATCTATCCCGACGGNCGCTCCTCCGTGCGCTACGAACGCATGGTCGAAGGCATTCAGATGAGCGAAAAAATTCGCCTNCTGCGCGAGGAGTTCACCGCCGCCCGCGACCTCGACCGCCTCGAACAGCTCGAACGCGCCCTGCTGCCCATCCGCACCGGCGCCCTCAATCCCTGGTATCCCACCTCCACCGTGGTCGACCATCTCCAGGAAGCCATCGACCGCCTGTCGAAGTAACTAAANCACTNTCNGACATAGAAATCGGAGAGCCCCGNACCGATCGGGANTCTCCGATTTTTCTGTTTTCGCAAGGGTATAAAAAATGAGATGCACTTCTTCACAGAAGCGCACCTCCCTCATAACCAAAATTCAAGTATATATATTGTCTAACAAAACATTGGATTTCTGTTTTTCATGCCGTGAGCCAAATGGATGCGACACACGGGGTTGATATCAAAATCTGTTTGTTTTTGATGTCAATAAGAGCTGCCTCGCTCCAACCCTATAATCTTTTAGGTGAAGCCGGCAATGGGCGATAAAATATAATGGTGATTCGGGTATTAGAGTCGATTATAGATTATTGCAGTACAAAATTACACTTTAAACATTTGATTAGCAATAGTCTCAATGCAAAAAGATTTTAAAATATCTAAATGCCGATTTTAACATTCTGCCCGCTACGGGGTTTAATCGGTTGATTTCGTGGNAAAAAGATGNCGGTTTTAATTATTGGGGGATTTTGAGTAATTTTGCATCACAGTATTTTATTTCTCCCGCCTATGGAAACTTCTGATTGCAAAACTCCCCTGATCGGCATGACGCTCGACGGCCTGACGGCAGTTGCCGCCGAATGTGGNATGCCCCGCTTCGCTGCCAAGCAGATGGCGCGATGGCTCTACGAGAAGCGCGTCACCGACATTGACGCCATGACTGACCTTTCGCTGCGTTCNCGCGAGCGGCTGAAGGAGAGCTATTGCATTGGCCGTGAGGCGCCGAAGCTGCGCACGGTGTCGGTCGACGGCACTGCCAAATATCTCTTTGAGGGTGTTGGCGGCCGCGACATTGAGGCCGTGATGATTCCCGACGGCGACCGTGCCACGCTCTGTGTCAGCTCGCAGGCCGGTTGCAAGATGAATTGCCGGTTTTGCATGACCGGACGCCAGGGTTTTCATGGCAATCTTTCGGCCTCGGCCATTATCAATCAGGTGCTTTCGGTCGACGAATCGGCCCGGCTCACCAATCTCGTGTTCATGGGCATGGGCGAACCGATGGACAATGCTGCGGCCGTTGAGCAGGCCATCGAGGTGCTGACCGCCAAATGGGGTCTGGCCTGGAGTCCGAAGCGCATAACCGTTTCAAGCATAGGCAAGTTAGACACGCTTCGCCATCTTATCGAGCACACTCAGGTCCATATCGCCATCTCTGTTCACTCCCCCTTCAGCGAGGAGCGTGAGGGGTTGATGCCCGTGGAGCGTGCATGGCCGCTGACTTCGGTGCTCGACATGCTCCGCAACTACGACTGGGCTCATCAGCGCCGCCTGTCGATTGAATATATCATCTGGCGCGGGGTCAACGACGACCGTCGCCATGCCGATGCGCTCTGCCGCCTGCTGCGCGGCATGGATGTGCGCGTCAATCTGATTCGCTTCCACGCCATCCCCGATGTTGACCTCCGNCCGGCTTCTGAACGCACCATGGTGGAGTTTCGCGAACGCCTGAATGCCAACGGCATAACGGCCACTATTCGTGCCTCGCGCGGCGAGGATATCATGGCCGCCTGCGGCATGCTTGCCGGTCAGAAGAGANGAGAGNGTAGAGTTTAGGGTTTAGNGTTTAGAGTTTAGAGTTGGGACCCAATGCTGTTTACTTAACTAATCAAGAGAGGTTGATTTCATTCGGGTTTTACCCGAATTGTAGGGACGCACCCTGGTGCGTCCGAATTGATAATCAGTGTGTTGTGGACGCACCAGGGTGCGTCCCTACAAAGAGAGGGGAGCCCTATAAGGTTTAATCACGCCTTGAGTAAACTGCATTAGGTTAGGNCTTTAGCCATTCAATCTCTTTGAAGGCATAGGTGCGCTGACGGTTTTCGCTGTCGGTCAGCGTGATGTGGCCCGATTCGGCAACCGAATCAACCTGCGCATCAAACGTTTCGCCCGAGGCGACATCGCGGAAGGGATACACTCCTTCGCCCCGCCATAACCGGCTCATATATAGCAGATGAAGCTGCGCCGGTGAGCTCTGCATCAGCCGCAGCATCCTGTCGAGCGAGTCAAGAAACATCGTGGCCACAACGGGGATGGGATATTCCCGCCCGGTCAACTGCCACACCGACACCGGGTTCGGAGCATCCGACACAAATTCTTTCTGATTGATATTCACGCCAATGCCTGCAACCGATCGGCTTATCATGCGCCCCGAGAGAGAATTTTCAATCAATATTCCGGCTATTTTCAGATTGTCGACATAAATATCGTTGGGCCACTTCACGGCGATTCGCTCCTTCATCTCCGGCATGAGCCGCACGAGCAAATCAACCGCCGCCATAGCCACCGCCTCCGAGAGCGGAAAGGCCCGCGCAATATCCACTCCCTCAGGCCGAAGCAACACCGAAAGCGTCAGATTCGCCCCCGGCCTGCTTTCCCACGAATTGCCCCGCTGGCCGCGCCCGGCAGTCTGCTCAAAAGCCACGGCAGCCTCACCATTTTCCATCTCGGCCGCCCGCTCAGTCAAATAACTGTTAGTCGAAGCCGCCCGCAGTAAAAACCGTANNCTCNGTTCCATAGTCCTTAGTGTCATTGATTTAAATTGTTTGAATGCAGTAAAGCGGGATATTTGTCATCCACTCCTCCCGGCGATAGGGCGACATCGAGGCTCTGTAGGCCTGCGGTGAGTTATTGTCGGTGACAAATTGGCGCAAACTCTTGGCTTTCAGGTTTTCCTCGGCTTTCACTTCAATCGGAATCACCTGCCCCTCCTCCTGAATCAGAAAATCAATTTCGAGGCGGGAGTTAGCTTTTGCAAAATAGAATGGCTCGTGGCGCAGAATCAGTTGCTGCAGAACATATTGCTCTGTCAGCGCGCCTTTGAATTCGGTGAATATTTCNTTGCCTGAAATGATTGTGCGTGAGTCGAGACCCGACATTGCGCCGAGCANNCCGATGTCGACCATGAAAATTTTGAAAGCCGACTGATCCTCATAGCTCCGGAGAGGAATCCGTGGGGCTGTGACATTCGACACCTTGTAGATTAATCCGCTGTCAAACAGCCATCTCAGTGCGATTTCATATTCTCGTGCGCGGGCACCCTCCTTAATCAAGCCATAGATGAACTTGCGGTTTTCCTTGCTCAGCTGCGAGGGGAGCGACTGCCAGAGCTGACGGATGCGGGGCACAATGTCGGCCGGCGCGTGTTTTGAAAAATCGCGGTCGTAACTTTCAAGTATATCATTCTGAATCTCACGCACTTCCTTCCAGTCGCGCGACTCGCTGAATGACAACACCGCTTCAGGCATCCCTCCAACAAAATAATATTGCTTCAGCAGCTCCTTCAGTCGCGATGAAAAGAGGTTGATGTTGGTCCAGTTTTGCTCTGTAATCACCTTTGAAAGAGGTTCTTCGCCGAGAGCGTCGAGAAATTCCATGAAACTCATCGGGTAGAGATTCAGAAACTGAACCTTGCCGACGGGAAACGACGTTTGGCTGTGGAGTTCGAGGCCGAGCAGAGAGCCTGCTGCAACCACATGATGCTCAGGCGCATTCTCCATGAAATATTTCAGTGCGGTGATGCCGTTNTTGGCCTCCTGTATCTCATCGAAAAAAATCAGCGTTTCGCCGGGTGTGATTGTTTGATGCGAGGCAGCGGAGAGCGCATCAAGGATTCTTTTGATGTCGAAATCGCCCTCGAAAAGATTGCGCATGAAAATCTGCTCCTCGAAATTTATGTAGACGAGGTTCTTATAGTGGGTGGCGGCAAACTCCTTCACGAGCCATGTTTTGCCCACCTGGCGCGCTCCTTCAACAATGAGGGGCTTCCGGCGTCGCGACTCTTTCCACTTAATCAGTTGATTCAGAGCATATCGTTTCATAGGCTATCGGTGTCGAGATTTATTATTTAATTGCAAATTTACACAAAAAATGGACGAAAGTCAAGCGATGCCTCACATTTTATGGACGAAAAGTGTGGGGATAATCACATTTTATGGACGAAAAATGTGCGGAGGCTCACATTTTCTGCACGAATCCCTTGCGCGCGTACCTTANAAAGAGTGGATGCAGGGCATGAAAACCCGAGGGGNGGGGAGNGCAAAATTTTCAAAAAAAATTGCATCGTTTCGCCAAATTCTCGCAAAAGAGGGGGTGCGGCGGTTGTAATTTTGCAGTGTCAATCGGCGACACCCCATCATCTCTGCCCCCGTCGGCGTCGCCCAAGTCCCTAACCCATCCCTAACCCTCCTTAAATCTCCCTAAACTCCCTTAAGTGTCTAACCCTTAACTAAAAATGCTATGCAAGAANCCCAAACCGACATCGAAGCCCTGATAGCCGAAGCCGAAGAGCGCGGCTATAAGCGCGGACTCAACGAGAAGCTCAGCCGTGAGCTCAACCGCCCCGAACTNTATGCCGACATGGCGCGCCTCGATCAGCCTGCCTCAGAGCCGGCTTCCTCTGCCGATGAACTGACATCGGGCTTCCTCACCAACATCCGTCCCGGCGTGTGGGACTAATTCGCCCCACCGCGTCGGCTCCGGAAATCAAACCATCCTATTTTATTCTTTTATTCACTTTAAANCAAAACAATTTAAGAACATGATGAACACAGAAATTATCCAGTCACAGAACGGTGTGAACCACGTTGTTAACGGTCCGCTGACCACTACCGCCATCCGCGAAGCATCTCCCGAGCTGCTTCTCAACGAAGTCGACGAACGAGTGGTGCGCATCCGCCCGATGTCGACCCCCGTCGACCAGATTTCACGAATGATCGGTGCGCGCCCCGCAAAGTCAATGATTGTCGACTACTACAGCGTCGATGCGCGCCCCATCAAATCGACCATCTCGGCCCTCTGCGAAACAATCGACGGTCAGCCCGACGACATCCGCAAGGCGTTCATGCTCCACACCAAAAACGACAACTACTTCTCTCCGACCGACACCCTGCTCATCCCCGACGCCTACGAGATGGTCGACGGCAAAAAGAAAACGATGCCCCATGTGCTCTATGTGCTGGAGGTTGTCAAGGGCCGCGACGGNGGTCTGCGGGTGGTGTCGCTGACCCAGGCCCCGGGCGAGGCCGAGCAGGGCGAGCTGCCCGACCTGAAGATTGGTCAGACCGTGGTCAGAATGGGNCGCGCTGCCGGCGAGCTCGATGTGCAGACAGCTCAGTTCGAGGCACTTCCCGTCAAGGCTCAGAACTACTGTCAGATTTTCAAAACCCAGGTAGAGCAGTCGGCCGTGGCTTGCCAGAGCGCCAAGGAGGTGGGCTGGTCATTCTCCGACCAGGAAGAGGTGGCCATCATGGACATGCGCATGGGCATGGAGAAAAGTTTCCTTTTCGGCACCAAGATGCGCCTCCCCTCGGCCAACGGCATCGACGAAGTGCTCTTCACCGACGGCATCTGGAATCAGGCTGCCAATGAGCATGATATGCTGCTCGACCAGCTCACGGAAGATAGTCTCGTCGACATGATGAAGGTGGCCTTCACCGGCGAGGCCGCAGGCTCTCAGCGCAAGATTCTGCTTGCCGGCTCCGATCTGATTTCGGCGCTCAACAAGCTCGACGCCAAGAAGGTGTTGCTGGCCAACGACACCGTGACCCGCTGGGGCATCGACTTCAACGAAATCCGCTCGAAATTCGGCTCGCTCTATGTGATTCATTCCGAGGTGTTCGACCAGTGTGGCCATTCGACCGACGGCCTGATTGTCGACCCGCAGTACATGACCAAGTATTCCCACGTCCCCTTCCGCGTTGAGCATCTCGACCTGAAAAAGTCGGGCGTGAGAAACACCGAAGCACTCGTGGCCACAGAAGCCTCCTGCCTCGTGCTCCGTCATCCCAAAACCCACGTGAGAGTTAACGGCGCATTATGAAAACTCAGCGTGTAACGACCATGTCGGCCTCCGAGATGCTCGATCTCTGGAAGCTGCTCGGGGGTTACGAATCGCTCAATGCCGGCGTCAAAGTCACCAATCTCGCCGANGAAGGGCTCGACCTCGACCGGCTGCTGATGAGGCGCATCGAGGGCTGGTATGCCACGCAGCTGCTGACGGCTCCGGCGGAAGTCCTCCCGGTCTATGATATNGCCGACGATGTCGACATATATCCCGCTCCGGCCGACGGCTCGGTCACGGTGGTGTTGCCCGAAGGCACGGTCAGGTTGTTTTCAGTCATGATGGCCGGTTGGCAGAGGCCGGCCATCATTATCAACGACCGCCGTCATCCCCTCGCTNTGGCCCAGAGCAATCCCTTCACCCGCGCCACCGCTTCGGCNCCCCTGGCCATCCACGACCCNTCGGGAGTGCTCTCACTCTATCCCGCGCCACCCGGCGAGCCCACGCTGCTGAGCCTCCCGGCCATCATCCAGCCCCGGCGCGACATCTATCTGATGACCGACGCCCTCGTTGACCGAATNCCCCGTTTAGAACCTTAATTATGTCATTTANGTAAGTGTTCAAATTTAATTTATACAATATGCGAGCTTATTTTTTAGGCAATTTCACTGCGGAGCGATGGAGCTTAGCGAGCTAAGCGACTGAGTGACAATGTGGAATTGGCAAAAAAGAAGTCGCAGATTGTATAAAAGATTCTTGTTCACTTACTATCGGTTAAATTTGAACACTTACGTAACTATGGAAAATTTCAAACGTGCCCGCGAGGCTTACGACTGCCTCGCCGACCTGCGCCAACGTCGACGCCGCTACAAGCGCTACACCTATGGCGACCAGTGGTCTGACCCCGCCGACTCCCGCCGCGTGAGCTCCTGGACCGAAGCTGATGCCGCCCGCGCCCAGGGGCAGACGCCCCACACCAACAATCTGCTCCGCCAGTTGGTCAAATGCGTTATCGGCAATTTCCGCAATTCGCTCCTGCAGCCCCAGGGGAAGGATGCCGCGCCAAAGGCGCCCGACCCTGTGGCCGACCGCAATCTGCTGACCGAGATGGACTGCCGGATGCTTGAGGAGTTTCTGATATCGGGCTGCGCCATTCAGCGCGTGGTCTGCGAGAGCCGCCCCGCCGGAGCCGGTGTGTGGGTCGACAATGTGAGCCCCGAAAATTTCTTTGTCAACCGCTTTGAAGACCCTCGTGGCCATGACATTCAGCTCATCGGCATGCTCCACTCCATGAGTGTGCGCGAAGTGACCATGCGTTTCGCACGCAATAACGACCGCGCCATTATGAGCCGCATCTCCCGCGCCTATGGAGCGATTGAGAGCGAGTTCCCCGCGCCGCGTGCTGCCGTAGGGCGTTCAGCCGGGTCGAGCTTTCTCCACGCCGGGGGTGGATTGTGTCGCGTCATCGAGGTGTGGACGCTCCGCTCCGTGGCCATTGTCAAGTGTCACGACCGCCATGAAGGACGCCTCTTCACCACCTCCCCCTCGCAGCTCCGCAGCATCTCCGAGCTCAACCTGCGCCGCGAAGCCGCCGGCCTTGAGGGCATCGACACCCGCAACTCCATCTCCATGCGATGGCACTGCACATTCTACACCCCGCTCGGCGAAATCCTCGCCGACTACGACTCCCCCTATCGCCACGGCATGCACCCCTTCGTGGTGAAATTCTACCCGATGATCGATGGCGAGGTCCATTCGCTCGTGGAGGATTTGATTGACCAGCAGCGGTGTGTCAATTCGCTCATCACACTTGTCGACCAGATCATGCGCGTGTCGGCCAAGGGTGTGCTCCTCTTTCCCATCGACCAGAAAGTCAATGAATTCACCTGGGAAGACATTGCAAAGCTCTGGGCCAAGCCCAACGCCATCATTCCCTATCGCGCCGGGCGCACAGGCAGCAGCGAGCCCCACCAGGTGGTCAGTCCGGCCGACCATTCCGGTGCCTACCGGCTGCTCGAAACCCAGCTCTCGCTCTTTCAGCAGATTTCGGGCGTCAGCGAAGCCATGCAGGGCCGACTGCCGCAGGCCAACACCTCGGCGGCACTTTTCGACTCGCAGCTGCGGAGTTCAACCGTGGCGTTGCTCGACCTGATCGACTCGTTCAACTCCTTCCGAACCGCCCGCAACCGCATCATGAAATCGGTGTAAATAACGGATTACACATTTTTTAACAATGAGGTGTTGGCAAAGCGCACAGCAGCGTTGTAATTTTGCCAATGTAAAAACACCAATGTCTATTGTTGTTTTGCCAACACTCTCTTTATTCATCACACACACTTTGTTTAAGATATTTGTCGATACTATGAAAAACTATGAAACACTGCGCGCCTTGCGCGATGCCGACTTCGTTGGCCGCTGCCGTGAGCTCCTGAAAACCGGTCGGTTTTCGGGAGACTCCGACGCCGACCTCACCCGCCGGGCAATCGAAATGGCTCCCCGAGCCTACTATGTGGGCTACGACCACGCCTACCGCATGCTCACCCGCTTCCGCTCCCGCGGACGCTTCGGAATCGGCAGCGTCAACTCCATCGGCCTCTGGGCCTCGCTGCTCAAAGATGTGGAGGAATGTCAGGAGCGCCTCGGCCTGTCGTTAGGCCAAGCCCTCGCCAGAGTGCTCGTGGAGTGTCATCCCCCGAAATTCTACATCGCCCCCTCCACAGCCCAAAAAATCTTCCGCCACCGCCGCCGTCGCACTCCCCGCCGCCTCTCAACCAATCACTAATCACTAACCCCTAATCCTTAAACCCTAATCCCTAAAACCTCTTACTCATGAAAATCTCACTATCATCCAACGACATCCTCCTCCAGGTCTACGCCCTTGCCGCTCTCGACGCCACTCTCCGCGACTCCTATTCCACCATGCTATCCCCCTCGCGCCGATCTGCCCTCCAGGCATTGCTCTCGGGCGTTGCCGCCGAGCTCTGCATCGCCCTGTCGGCAGCCGTGGTCGACACCAACATCGACACCCTGACATTCGACCCCGAGGCCGACACACTCATCGAATTCGACCTCCGTCCGGCCACCGTGGCGCAGCCCGCCGCCCTGCGCCTGCTCATGGAGCGGGCCATCATAGCCCGACTTCTCGGCGAAATCCACAACTTCAACGGCTCCGAAGCCGCCGCCACCCACCTCGCCACCTACGACCAGCTCCTCCACCGCATCACCGCCGCCATCTCCCGCCCCCTCTCCACCCTCCGCCTCAAAGAATATAGAGTTTAGAGAATAGAGTGCAGAGAATAGAGTTTAGAGTGCAGAGGCTCAGCATAGGAGGTTGTCATCCTTGCCTGCGGCCTTAGGGATTGGAACTTATGGATTTGAAAGCCTACGGAACTTTTTTGTCGGCTGGCGCCTCAAGTACGGAACGGAGCGGAACGACACGGAACTTTATTTGCTTTTTCCGCCTTGCTTGAAAATGAACGCGCAGGGAGTCGCTTCGCTCTCCGGGCATGAACTCGCGGAACCCTTGATAGAGTGCAGAGTGCGGAGTTTAGGGTATAGAGAATATAGAGTGGAGGGGCGCGCCGGAGGTGCGCCGGTCACTTCAAACCCCAGGTGTAGAAGCCCGTAGGGACTCGGAGCCTGGGGGTAGGTCGAGAGCAAGCTATATGCTACGAGCCTCGTAGAGGCGGTGTTTTTGGGGGTGTATATGCTATGCAAAGACCTGTCGCCGGGCAATACTTCGCCTTTGCCGAGGCTCCCTTTTTGATACGCATATCCCCACTCTATTCTCTTTCCTCCCTAAGGCTTCCGCGAGTTCCTGCCCGGAGAGCGAAGCGAATCCCTGCGCGTTAATTTTCAGGCGAATAAGGAATAAATAAGTTCCGTGTCGTTCCGCTCCGTTCCGTAATTGAGGCGTCAGCCGACAAAAAAGTTCCGTAGGCTTTCAAATCCATAGGTTCCAAAATCCTAAACAAGCGAGTAGCCGCAGGCCTGCCTCCCAATGCGCCCGCTCTAACTTCTAAACTGCTGCTCTCTATATCACTGTATTCGAGAAAAAATTGATTATCTTTGTAGAAATTTATAACCTGATGATATGATGAACTTAAAGGAGTTTTTTGCAGTGCTCACTCTTGCATTGTGGTGCGCTCTCTCTGCTCATGCTTCGGTCGGTGGCGACAGCCTTCGCTCCGATGGTCGCGCTTTGCGCTCGCGTGGTGTGGTTGAATCTCTGATGCGACGCAATCCGCCTCGCCTGACATTTCGCCCTGAAGCGATTGATGCCGACTCCTTTAAGGTGTGGCAAGGCGAGATGAAGCAGGCCATGGCGCGACTGATGCGTCACCCGCAGGCTCCTTCCGCCGCGCCCCGCCGGGTGGATAGTCGACAGCGCGCCGGCTACCGTATCGAACGCTGGGAAAGCTATCCGATAGATTCGGCCGTGGTGCCGTTTCTGGTGCTGATTCCCGACGGAGTCGATGCCCGTCATCCCGCGCCCGCCGCACTCTGCATTCCCGGCTTCGGTCAGACCAAGGAGCTGCTCGCCGGCGAGCGTGCCGGCAACTACTCTCTGGAGGGTGAGGCCGACACGGCTGCTATCCGCAACACCATGGCGCTCGATTTTGTCAAAGCAGGCATCGTGGCGGTGGCGGTCGACAACCCCTCGTTCGGCGAACTCTCCGACGACGGTCATGCCGATTTCCTTGAAACAAGCCGCTTTCTGCTCGAATGTGGCTGGAGCTATCTCGGGCTCACCTCTTGGCAAGACCGCGTCATCCTCGACTGGATGAAGACACAGCCCGAAATGCGCCCCGACCGCCTGATTGTAAGCGGATTTTCACTCGGCACAGAGCCGTTGATGGCACTCGGACTGCTCGACGATTCAATCTATGCGTTTGTCTACAATGACTTCCTATGCCGCACCCGCGAGCGCGCACTGACAATGGATCGCCCCGGCGACAACGGAGCTCGTCCCTTTCCCAACTCCATCGAGCATCTCATCCCGGAGTTTCTGCTCCAATTTGACTTCCCCGACATCGTTGCCGCCCTCGCTCCGCGCCCTGTGATCTGCACCGAAGGAGGTCTCGACCGCGACTTCCGCATCATCTGCGATGCCTACAACATTGCCGGCGCACCTGACAATTTCGAGTGGCATCATTACCCCAAATTCGCCGACCCGGCCAACCGCGCTCCCATCGAATCGATGCCCTCCGGCATCGACCGCGCCACCTTCTTCCGCCTGGCCAACGTCGATCCGCCCTCCCACTATTTCAAATCCCACCTCATTCTCCCCTGGCTCGCCTCACACCTGCGCGACTAATAAACCGCTATGTTTTAATAAATTCCGGCAAACAGTGAGCAAAATCGAAGAAAAAAGTGCCAAAAATCGCATATTAATGCAACTATGGTAGCAGATTATTAGCGAAAATTAGCAAAAGATTGTCAAATTATTAGTAATTTTGCGATTTGAATTTTGAATTAAAATTCGAATCCAAATCATTTTAGCGTTTCTTCGGTTTGTTTAATAAGAAACACACGTTAAAATCAGACTGAGACAGTCATAGAACATTTATTTTCACCAATAGTTATTGCAAATGAAAAAGTACTTCATTTCAGCGCTTGCGTTGGCCGGGCTCACAGCTCTGGCTTCCGGCCTGGTGACGATGCCTTCGCGTCCCGACACGAAGGCTCAGGAGTCTGCTCCCGCCACCATGCCTGCTACATCAGCGCAAGCTCCGCTCGCCATCAGCGCCTCCGCCACGGATCTCTCCGAGGTGCCTGCTATGATGCCATTGGATCGCGTAGACGCTCCGATGATGGCAAAATTGCTTGCCAAAACACCCTATGCCGTCAATGGCACTTCGATGAAGGTGATGAATCAACCCCTTTCGCTCTCCGACTCAATCATGTCGGTGATGGCTGCGCCGAGCCGCGCGGCTGTTCTGAACTCGGCCGCCGACCTCGTCGGCAGCTATGTGCAGACCTCCGTCAGCCTTGTCGGCAGTGCGGGCGACAGTGGCAACGCCACCAAAATCACCCTTGGCGAGGATGAAAATTCAATCGTCATCGAACGCTTCTGGTCAAACCAGTACACCCCCGATTACCTCGTGGTCAAAGCAACCGTCGATGTTGCAACCTCCACAATCTCGATTCCCTCGCAGTATGTCTACACCGACGATACTTTCGGCCCGGTTTCGCTCGTGAAAACCATCACCGGCGCACCGCTGCGCGATGAACCTATCACCGCCACCATAGCCGCCGACGGCTCAATCTCGCTCACCTCTCCCTGGGCGCTCTACATCGACGAAGGCACCTACAAAGACCAGTATATCTTTGCCAACTACAACACCCGCCTGCGTCCGGCCAATGCCAAAATCGAGTTCAAGACCTATGCGCAGCCCGATCTGATCTACTCCTACGATGTGTTGGTCGAACAGACCGGTGTCAACACTCTTGAAATCACCAATATCGCCAACGCCGGCCTTGTCACTGAGGCTACTCTCGGAGGCGACCGCACGATGTCGGTGCCCTACGTGCCCCTGGAATACTATCCCTTCCGCGGCTACCTGCTCGAACTCCGTCCGGTGTGTGACTTCCAGTACAATGAAACCACCGGCTCAATCACCTACTATTCATTCGGCCTTAACTCAAAGCCTGCTGCCGCCGACAACAACACCTCGATTTCGTGGGGCAACTGGGCGCTCCTCGCCGAAGGCATCGGCACCCTCGACATTAACTCCGAGGGGCACCTCATTCTTAACGAGGGCGAAATCAGCTACCCGACCGACTTCGACGCCAACTTCGAAGGCAAGGGCACCGCTGCCGAGCCTTATCTGATCAAGACCGTCGACAACCTCAATGCGCTCGCATCGATTGTCAACAAGACCACCTGCCCTCCGGGCGAGTCAACAGTCATGGTCTATGCCGACACCTACTTCCGTCTGGAAGCAGACCTCGACCTCCAAAACGTGCCCTTCACCCCGGTCGGCGCAGAGCAGTATCACACCTTTGCAGGCATCTTCGACGGAAACGGCCACAAAATCAAAAACCTCAAGCAGTCGTTCAAGAGCCATCTCAACTATGGCGGCGTGTTTGGTGTAATCGGCGGCAACGCCGTGATTAAAAACCTCACGGTTGAAAACGCCGAGCTCACCACCAACGCCTACACCGGCGCAATCGTCGGCACAGGTCACGGCACCATCGACAACTGCCACGTCGCTGAAGCCGATATTCTCAACACCAACACCGGCACCGGCGCCATTGCCGGTCTCTTCGAGGGTGAAGTGAAAAACTGCTCGGTCAACAACGTTGTGCTCTACGGTCTCGGCGGCTTCGTCGGCGGTGCTGTGGGCGAGCTGACCGCCTATGTTGAAAACAACGCTCTCGCACTCTCGCATATATCAAACTGCCGGGTGACCAACACCAACATCGCAGTGTGGGGCACAAGCGAGCAGGGCAACCTCGCCGGCGGCGTTGTCGGCAACCTCTATTGGGCAACCCTCTCCGACAGCTACTTCTCCGGCACCATCGACGGCACATATAAGGTCAACGGTGCGGCTGCCACCAACGTTGTTGGCGGTGTGTGTGGTGCGGTGCAGAACAGTAGCATCTCCGGCTGCTTCGCCGTCGGCAACTTCGTTGTCGAGGATTACAAATCATATGTAGGCGGTGTCGCAGGTATGCTTGCCGGCAACATGACCAACTGCTACGCTGCCGGTGCCGTTCAGGGCAACAACACTCAGTTTGCCGGTGGTCTTGCAGGTGCGGCTTATCACGCCACCACCGACATCCTCTCCGGGGCAACCGCAAAGGCAACCATCAACTCCTGCTACTCGACCGCTCAGGTGATTGCCTACATCACCGGCCTCGACAACAAGACTCAGCTTCGCGAAGTGGTCGGTTCGTTCGTGGCTTCTGAAGGCATCAGCTCGCTTGAGGATATGGTGACCATCACCGACACATATTTTAATAGCGACCTCACTGACTTCGGCGCAGCAAGCTGCCGCACCAACACCTCAACCCTGACCTCCGGCTCGCTCCCCGCAGGCTTTGCTTCGGCCGACTGGACAGCCACAAAGGGAATGTTCCCCCGTCTGAAAGGCCTCGACAGCAATCAGGCCGCGCTGATGGCTGCCTCTTCGATTGAATTTGCCGAGGGCAGCACCGCCAACCGTGTGCGCGCCAACGCCACCCTCAATCCACAGGGCGACACTCACTTCTATCTCCTCGCCGACGGCGACCTCGCCACCAAGGGCGGCTATTGCAATCTCAATGGCAATACCCTCGAAATCGGCACCGAAAACGGCATTGACTACCTCATGGTGTCCAACGGCTCGGTTATCTACCCCGTTCGCCTTCAAATCACCGGCAACGGTCTCGAAGGCCTCGGCACCGAAGAGAGCCCGATGCTCATCCGCGACCGGGAAGACCTCAAGCTGCTCGCTTCGCTGGTGACAGTCAACAACTCCTTCCATGGCATCCACTTCCTGATGACCAACGACATTGACCTCGACGGTGAAACCGAATTCCAAGGCATCGCCGTGGCCCAGCCTGTCAATGCAAGCCTCGTGTTCAGTGGCATCTTCGATGGCGGAGGTCACACTATCCACAACATGAAACTCCATGGTGTCACCTGGCAGGATGGCAAATCTCCGGTCGACGACCCCAACGGTCTTGGCACTGTCAACTCCACCGCATCCGTTCAATATCAGGCCTTCATCGGCCGACTCGACGTTGACGGTGTTCTGAAAAACATCAACTTCGCCGCCGACTGCTCCGACGAACGCTACAGCTATGGTGCAATCGCCGTAGCTCAGTGTAAGGGCTCAATCGAAAATGTGCGCAACTACGCTTCTGTCAGCGTCTACAACGGCAATGCCGGTTCGATGGCCGCTGCCGCTGAGGCCGGTGCCAAGATCATCAACTGCTTCAATGCGGGCGACGTGACCTCGGGCGGTGCTACTGCCGGCGGTATTGTCGGCACCAACAAGGGCGACATTGAAAACTGCGCCAACACCGGTGCGGTGGCTTCGGCAATCATCACTAACAAGACCGTCAACCCCGGCGCAACTACCATGGGCAACGTGGGCGGTATCGTCGGCTCGATGAGCGACGGCACGCTGCTCAATGTTCTCAACGCCGGTCCGGTCTATGCCTACACCCACAATGCAGGCGGCATCTGCGGCAACTGGCTCTCAAAGAAACCTACTGTCGGCGCCGTGTCCTACGGCACTGTCGGCACAGCCAAAGAGAAAATCACCACCATGGGCGGTTTTGCCGGCGATTTCGGCACAAACGCTTCGATTCCCGAAGGCTCGGGTGCTAACTACTTCGACACTCAGATTGTCGGCTCAGGTTCGGTGGGCATCAAGGCTGCCGAAGGCCTTATCGCGGCTGAAACCGCCACTATGACCTCCGGTCAGGCTCTCGCCGATCTCGATGCTGATGTCTGGGACTTCAAGGCGGGTATGTATCCCGTGCTTGCCGCATTCGCCGACGAGCCTTCGCTGGAGGCTTATCGCCGCATGGTTGTGGCAATGCCTGCCGGCAACACGCGCGCCAACCTCCACGGCGCATCGGCCCTTGCCGAGGTGCAGAACCTCGCATGGTCGCTCGCCAATGGCTCTGAATTTACAATCTCCGGCTCTCAGCTCCTCGCTCCGACTGATGTAGAGGCTGAAATGACCGACACCCTGACCGCCACTTATGGCGACTACACCAAGTCAATCGCCCTTTCGTCGAAGCCAGGTTGCCCCGTTGAGGGTGAAGGCACTGCCGAGAATCCGCTCGTCATTCCCTCAGCTCAGAAATGGAACGAGCTCGCCGACTGGATGCAGATGATGCTCTTCAACACCGAAGGAGTCTATGTGGTGCTCTCCGACGATATCGACTTTGAGGGCGGCGAAATCAAGGCTCTCTCTCCCTCCGATGCAAATCCCTGGGCAGGCACATTCGATGGCCGCGACCACACTGTCAAAGGCTTCGAAAATGTGACCACCGCATCTTATCCCGCGATGTTCAACACTGTTACCGCCACAGGCGTGATCAAGAATGTGACATTCGAGGGTAAGTTCACTTCGCAGACCGGCGGCTACATTTCTGTTGTTGCAGGCAAGCTCTACGGCAAGATTGAAAATGTGACCACTGACGTTGAAATGACCAGCACTGCCGCTCTCAACAACATTGCCGGCATCACTGTCTATGCCTACGCCGGTGCGTCGCTGACCGACTGCCACAACCTCGGCAATATCAATTCGCGCGGCACCGGCGTTGCAGGTATCTGCGTTGACGCCGCCGCAGGTGTTGATTTCCTTCTCTGCTCCAATGAGGGCGACCTGACCACCACGACCACCACTGCCAATACTTACATGGGCGGTATCGTGGCGCAGTCAAACCCCAACATTTTCGCCGGTTGCTACAACACCGGTGCGCTCACCGGCTCCAACAAGTCAAACGGCATTGCCGGTATCATCGCAAACCTGCGCGCCACAAGCGGCCGCTCCTTCACTCTGCTTGAATGTTACAACACAGGCGACATCACAGGCTCGGCTCATCTGGGCGGTCTGACCGGCAACTCGGCAACGACCGTGGGCGGCACTGCAATCGAAGCTTCTGACTGCTTCAACAGCGGCAACATCAGATCGATTGCCACTGCCAACGTCGCTTCTTCGGGCACCGCAGGCCTCTTCGCCAACTACAATGCCGGCTCGAAGATTATGGACTGCTATAATACCGGCACCGTTTCGTCGGTGGCTTGCCAGAATGTCGGCGGCATCACCGGTTTCTATAAGGCCAATCCCGGCACTTCGGCAACGGTGATTATCTCCGGCTGCCGCAATGAGGGCGCCATCATCTCGTCGACCCACACTGCGGGCGGTATCTCCGGCGCGGTTGCCGGCTATACGACCATCACCGATTGCTACAACCTCGCTCCCGTCACCGCTCTCAACAGCGTCGGCGGTATTCTGGGCGGTGCAACAATCGTATCCACCTCTGTAACCAACTGCTGGAATGCCGGCACAATCACTGCCACCGGCACCGCTACCGGCGCTTACACTGCCGTTAACTCCGGCATCGCTGCCGGCGGTATTGCAGGCCGTGCACAGGGTTCTTACAGCTACTGCTATAATCTGGGACAGGTTTCAGGTGCAACCTACGTTGGCGGTATCGCCGGCCAGCCCACAAAGGGTTCGTCGCTTACGGCTTGCGGCACTCAGGTGCTGAACTGCTACAATGCGGGTGCGCTCTCATCGACTGTCGCTACGGGCGAGGTCGGTCATCTCATCGGCATGGCTGCCAACTGGAATGAATCGTACAATCTCTCTGACGGCTCGTTCTATTTCAGCGATGTCGACGGAAACGAAGCAGGTGTGTCGGCAATCGGCAAGGCTCTGACCACTCAGGAGCTCGTTTCGGAAAACGGTGCTTCGATCGGTTCGAACTGGGTGCGTAATCTCTACTGTCTGCCTGTTGTGAAGTCGCAGGCCGGCGATGACTATGCGCTTCTCAACAGTATCTGCCTGTTTGACAACACCGACGGCACTCTGAAGCCTGTCAATGGTGCTTCTACGGTTGCTAATACGCTTGTGATCGGTAACCCCGGAAGCATTGACTGGAGCAGCTCACACAATGTGACTGTCGATGGCAATGAGGTGAATATTCATGAAACAATCAATGGTGAGGTTACGCTGACGGCTACCCGCGGCGACTATTCTCGGTCGTTTACTTTCATGGCTGATTTCCTTTCGGGCATCAGCGACATTGAGTCTGATAACGCTGATGGCGATGCTGTCTATTATGATCTTAACGGTGTGCGCGTGCTTGAGCCTGTCAAGGGCCGCATCTACATCCGTGTGATCAATGGCAAAGCTACCAAACTGATTCTCTAAATCGGAGAATTTCTTTCCGGATAAAAAAGGGGACGCGCTGCGCGCGTCCCCTTTTGCATTATGTAAAGAGAAAAGAAGCGCAGCATAGGAAAGCAGGGATCCTTGCCTGCGGCCTTAGGAATTGGAACTTAGGGATTTGAAAGCCTACGGAACTTTATTGTCGGCTGGCGCCTCAATTACTGAACGGAGCGGAACGACACGGAACTTTTTTAATTCTTATTCGCTTGAAAATGAACGCGCAGGGATTCGCTTCGCTCTCCGGGCAAGAACTCGCGGAACCCTGAGGGAGGATAGAGTTCAGAGTTTAGAGTGGAGGGCGCGCCGGAGGTGCGCCGGTCACTACTAACCCCAGGCGTAGAGGCCCGTAGGGACTCGGAGCCTGGGGGTAGGTCGAGAGCAAGCTATATGCTACGAGCCTCGTAGAGGCGGTGTTTTTGGGGGTGTATACACTCTATTCTCTATACTCTATTCGCACTCTAAACTCTATTTTTAAACTAAAAAATTTGGAAAAATTTTGTTGGGGAGAAAAGAATTACTAATTTAGCGCAAAATTTTTCGCTTAGCAGAGGCCCCTCGGGGGTTATGTGAGGCGGGAAATAACACACATTTTGGATTGCGTTTACTGAGACGCTTTTTCTTGATGCTTTGAAACTTCGCAACTTTCAGAATTAGTCAAGAAGGAAGCAGACGGTAGATGCCTTGTGGATATGTATTATATATTTTGCGGCAATTGGTGCGTGAGCACTGATGGTTGCCATTGTATCAATGCATATATTTGCGTGAGGCCTCTGCGTGTTTGCTCGTTCTACTAATTCGGGCATTGCGAAGGCCTCAAAGCATGGAGCGAGCAGACGGTACGGTCATCACGCATTCTGTTTTTTTAACTCTTTATTGTCAAAGAGGATGACCCTGCGACGAAGAAGTTTAGCTATGTTCTTCAACAAAGCCACCACCATTGTCAGCCTCGTTTTAGCAGCCGGATTTGCATCGGCGCAGGCCGACACCAAGCCCTGCATCAGGCGCATAGTAAAAAAGCTGTGTTTAGCTAGAACTTCTTATCTTTGCAAAAAAAATAGTTTGCAATGGAGAAGAACCCATACATAGAGCTGGCAGAATGTCTGCTACCGGAAGAAATG
>JAAVDT010000059.1 GCA_014801655.1 Bacteroides sp. | reverse complement strand
CGCTGACCACGAAGATAGAAAGCAGCATGATGGCCACGGCCAGGGTCACTCCGACGTAGCCCACCGCGACGCCTGGCGAGGCGCCGTGGGTTTCGGCGGAGCGCAGTCCGAGCCGTCGGGCAATGTAGAGCGAGATGTTCATCCGTGGGGGAGAGTATAGAGTTTTGAGAGCAGAGTTTAGAGAGTAGAGAGTAGAGTTTAGAGTTTAGGGTTTAGATGGTGCGGCCGGGGTAGGCTTTCAGGGCTTCGGCGAGCACGGTCAGGGCTTGGGCGAGGTCTTCGCGATTGAGCACGTAGGCCATGCGGACTTCGTTTTTGCCCATGCCGGGGGTGGTGTAGAAGCCTGATGCCGGNGCCATNAACACTGTGGCTCCTTCATATTGGAATTCGCGCAGGCACCATTCGCANAAGCGGTCGGCGTCGTCGACGGGGAGGCTGACGACGGTGTAGAATGCTCCCATCGGAATCGGGGTGTAGCAGCCGGGAATCTTGTTGAGCCCGTCNATGAGAAATTTGCGGCGCTCAACATATTCGTTGTAGGTCATCAGCATATATTCGGGGGAGGTGCCGATTGATGCTTCGGCCACAATCTGACCCAGCAGTGGGGGGCTGAGACGTGCTTGGCAGAATTTCATCACGTTCTTTTTCAGCTCTTTGTTTTTGGTGATGAGCGCACCGATGCGGATGCCGCACTCGCTGTAGCGCTTCGACACGGAGTCAATCAGCACCACNTGGTCTTCGATNCCCGACAGGTGGAAGGCTGAGATGTAGGGCGCGCCGGTGTAGCAATATTCGCGATACACTTCGTCNGAGAANAGGAAGAGGTCATATTTCTTGACGATGTCGCGGATGCGGTCCATNTCCTTCTGGGTGTAGAGATAGCCCGTCGGGTTGTTGGGGTTGCAGATCAGGATGCCTTTGGTGCGGGGTGTGATGAGTTCTTCAAATTTNTCGACCGGGGGCAGGGCNAAGCCTTCGTCGATGCTTGAGGGCACGGTGACGATTTTTGCGCCGGCGGAGATGGCGAAAGCCATGTAGTTGGCATAGGCGGGTTCGGGCACGATGATTTCGTCGCCCGGGTCGAGGCAGGCCATGAAGGTGAACAACACGGCTTCGGAGCCGCCGGTGGTGATGATGATGTCGTCGACGTCGACGTTGATGTTGAACGTGCGGTAGTAGTCGACCAGTCGGCGGCGGAGCGAGAGCAGNCCTTCCGAGGGGCTGTATTCCAGGATTGTGCGGTCAATCTTTTTCAGTGCGTCGAGTCCCTCCTTGGGTGTGGGGAGGTCGGGCTGGCCGATGTTGAGTTTGATCACCTTGACACCGCGTGCAGTCGCTTCGTTGGCGAGCGGCACGAGCTTGCGTATTGGGGAAGCGGGCATCATTTCGCCACGCTGTGAGATTTTCGGCATCTTAAATCTGTTTTTTTGAGATTTGATATGTTTGCGATTATCTCACAAAATTACGAAAAAAATGCGTGCCAAGCCAACCTGACGCCTCTTTTTTATGCGGCAGGCAGCGATAGTAGTGCTTGGCTTCACTAAATTTAACATTTGGGGGTCGGCTGGCTGCGCATGGTGGGGATAGCTTTGCAGCGTTGTTTCAAACTATTTTGACTTATGACCGGATTTGATGAATTTTATGTGATTGACGGGAGCTTCGTTGGGCTTCTGTCGGCTGTGTATGAGGCTCTTTGGCGCGGACGGCTGCCGATGGGGGTGCATCGTGCGGCGTCGGCGCAGACCGATTTGTTTGCTGCCGAGGGGGTGCGAGTGGCTTCGGACCGGGAGAGGGCGGTGCGCATCTGGCGGCGATTGCAGAGTCGGCTTGCGCGCCCGGTGTTGCAGGCGGTGCTGACTGCCCATGAATGTGGTTGTGCGGTGGCCGACAATCTGATTGTGCGTTTCCTCTTCCGTGTCATCAACACTCCCGCCGACCTCAGCACCGACTTCAGCGACCCCGACCTCGCCGACCTCCTCCGCTACAGCCGCATCGCCTCCCTCGCCTGCTGACCCCGACAGCCATCGCCGTCCCGCCCCCGCCATATAAAAATGTCAGAATGACAAGATGTCAAAATGACTTTTTTTCGAGGGGAAATGGCAATCCCCGGCAGGAGGGCGCGCTCGGGGTGGGCGGCGGCTGTCCTTGCCGGGGATGGTATGTGTGTGGGGTGTGGGGGATCAGAATTTGAAGCCTACGCTGAGCACGAGGTTGTTGTTGCTCGATTTGACTTCTGCCGAGAGGGGAGTGGCGGTGTAGTCGTTGGCAGTGTAGGGGTGATATTCGCTCTTGGTTGATTTATGCACATAGGCTGCGTCGGCGTAGAAGGCTTTGTAGCGGTAGCCGATGCCGCAGGTGATATATTGTGTGGAGTTGTCGGTCGAGTAGGAGGGCATGGTGTCGGAGTTGTCGAGGTTGGAGGTGTACATGACGGTGCGGCTCTCGCTAAGCTCGGTGGCGGTGGGGGTTGATTCGTAGGCGTAGCCGGCGCGGACGCTGAAGTTGTTGCTGATGCGATATTCGGCACCGATGCGCAGGATGTTGGCTGCTTTGTAGTATGACTTGATGTCGTTGTTNACTTCGGTGAGGTTGTCGCCGCCGTCGGTTTTGGTGGTCATGCTCTGGTAGGGGCGATATTCGTAGTCGACGCTGACAATGGCGTTGGAGCCTATCACGGCGGCAGCGCTGGCCATGAGTCGCCAGGGGGTGCGGAGCTTCCAGTTGATCACGGAGGCGGGTGAGCTGGTGTAGCCGGGTTTCAGTGCGCCGTCGGTGTAGCCGTAGCCGTAGTCAACGACGGCGTCGGACGATTCGGTCAGGTTGTAGTAGGTCGGGGTGTGAACGGCCAGGCCGAGGCGGAGTTCGTTGATGGGCTTGACGATGACGCCGGCTTTGAAGTTGAATCCGGTGCCGGAGATGTGTTTGTAGCTGTCGAGTCCGAAGCCAACGTCGCCGGCTGTGGCTGTGGGTTGTCCGGCCACGATGTTGCCCTGAGTGTCGGTGACGGGGATGCAGGCGTTGTTGAGATATTCTTCGTAGTAGACGAAGCGCTGATAGTCAATGTCGTCGATGCCAACGCCGATGCCCCAGTAGACGGTGTTCATCAGGTTGCCGCCGAGGTTGATTTCATATTCGTCGACGTAGCCGCGCTCTTCGACCTGGAAGTCGCTGACGCCGTAGGTGCCGTTGCCCCAGAGGCCGTTGTAGGNGTCGGNGGAGCCGGCGGAGGGGTTGATCATNTAGGAGTTNTAGNCGAGGATGCTGAGCCANGGGGCNTGGTNGTAGGCCCANTAGTTTTCTTCGTTGGAAGTNAGNNAGNCGGAGNTGATGCCGCCGTCGCGTTGGTGAATCCGGCGATGTAGTTCGANAGGGATCCGTTCATGTCGGTGGTGCCGCGGTAGCGTCGGTTGAAGGAGTTGACGCGGCCGTAGGAGAAGCCCCAGTTGAAGTAGGGGAGCACGGATGAGCCGGTGGCGGATGAGCCGATGTAGCCGATGTTGTTGACGCCGACTTTGGTCTGCGAGTCTTTGACCTTGTCCATGGTNGAGGTGGTGGTGGTTGACTGCATGTCGATGTCGAGTGTGAAGCCTACTTCGCTTTTGCGGTAGATGCCGATGCCGCCGGGGTTTTGGCCGAGGGTGGAGAGGTCGCCGCCGAGGGCGCCGAATGCTCCGCCCATCGACATGAATCGGGCGGTTCCGCGCAGGTCGTTGCGCGAGAGCTGGTAGGCGTCGAAGCCTGTCTGTGCCATGGCGCCGATGGGGAGGGTGGCGAGCAGGGCTATGAGAGCTGATTTCTTCATTAGTTGAGCGTTTGTTGGGTTGAGGTTTTTGATTTGATTAACGCCGTGGAGGGGTTAATTGTTCGGTCGGAAATCTGCAATGGCAGTGGCGATTAGTGGCGATTAGTGGCGACCTCCGCGACTGCCGCCGCCTCCGCCTCGGCTGCCACCTCCGCCGAATCCGCCGCCGCTGCTGCCGCGCGACGAGCCGGAGCCGCCGCTGCGATAGGAGGGAGAGGATGAGCTGCGGTTTGACGAGCCTGATGAGCGATAGGAGGGTGAGCTGCCGGAGCGGTTGGAGCCGCCGGTGCGATAGCCTGAGCTTGAGCCTGAGCCTGATGACTGGCCGGGGCGATAGGAGGGAGAGGTGGAAGAGGGGCGCGATGTGCCGATGCCCGTGGAGGGTCGGTAGCCGGGGCGTGAGTTGCCATAGTTGCCGCCGTAGTTATGGCGTCCGGCGCTCTGACCGGGGCGATAGGCAGGACGGGAGTTGCCTGAGGGGCGATAGGTGTAGTGGGGTCGCGAAGGATAGTAGGCGGGATACCATCCTCCGGGATAATAGCCGGGATAGTAGCCGGGATAATATCCGCCCCAGCTCCATGACCATGAGGGNCCCCAGGCCCAGCTCCATGACGGGCCGTAGTTCCAAGCCCAGGGCGAGCAGGCCCATGAGTTGTAGTAAAACCATGANCTGGCCGTGCCCCATGTCCAGGGAGAGTAGTAGCTCGGACCCCAATAGCCGGGAGCGGCGTTGACGTAGATGTTTACGTCGGTGGTGGTTTCGGGCTGGGAGTAGTAGACGCGGGCCAGGTCGTCGTCGGTCGATTCGATGACCACGCGCGGATTGTAGAATCGTTCGATCTGCTGGGTGCAGGCAAACGACTCATTCTGTGTGGCGGCGCGGGCGGCGGTGTCGGTGGTTGCGAAGACGCCTCGGCGATTGTAGGCGTCGACATCGATGCCTATGCCCGAAGTGGCGGCCGGGGTGTAGGTGTCGGCGGCGGGGACGTCGGCGGCTGCGGTCGATGAGTATGTGTAGCCGTTGTAGGTCGGCGCGGTCGGTTTCTTGGTGGTTTCTTTCTTNGCTTTCGACGGGTTGTAGTAGATGTCATCGTCGTCGTAGCCCTGCGCGGCGGCTGTTGCGAAGCTGCCGAGCACGAGGAGGGCGAATATTGAAGTAAGTTTAGATTTCATCTTCATAGATAGTTGTCTGTGTTTAGAGAGGGTTATGGATAGTGTTGTGTGATGGATGAAGTTTTGTTTGTTTGACAGCGGCGGCGGGCAAAAGTTTAACGCCGCGGGCGCTTATAGTCCACAAATATAATGATTTTTGCGTCGGNGGCCAACTTGCAGGGGCTGTAATCGTCGCATTTTATGACATATTAACAGTCGGAGGCGGCATCCGTGTCGGGGTAGAAATCGCGAACATCGCGAGGAATAGTTTTTTCGCGGCGGGCTATGGCCGTCAGTTCGGCGGCGAGGTCGAGGTCGGAGAGATGGTCGTAGCCCATGAGTTGATATTGGAGAAATGTGATTGGGGCNTCNGGGGTGAAAGCTCCGTTGATGCGTTGGGCATAGCGTTGGCGCAACTCGTTGTGGGCAATGTCTTGAGCGTGGCTGAGGCGACGGCGGTCATCTTCGCGGCGGCGGGTGTGGGCGGCGGCGCGTTGTGATGCGAAGCGACTCANNGATTCCATGATGACCATCGGGTCGACTGATCCATAGAAGCGACCATATTCGCAGCGTTTGAAGCGCTGGAAAAAGAGCATGAATTCGGCAAGATTGTAGTGGGGATAGGTTTCGACAATCATTGCTGCGAGCTCGGCAATCTGACCGGGAGAGAGCTTGTCGCGGGCGCCGGCAAATTGCGACAGGTCGTTGAGCTGACAGATCAGCCACGATTCGGCCACCCCCAGCCCGTAGGCCGCTTTGACGGCGCCGATGCGGGGCGCATTTCCGAAAAACACCCTCTGTTCGTCGCGGCAAAAGCGCACCTGTTCGGAGGGATTGAACATCATCATCAACTCCTTCGACGANGTGCCAAACCGCTGATGCAGCTCAATAACACTGCGAGATGTCGCGCTGCGAGGCGAANGGGTCGGCAAGTTTTGATTGGACGAGTCGGGCGATTTCGAGCTGATTCTGCTGATTAGCGTTGAAAGTTGAGGCGTTAGGGGTCGGGGNAGTGAGTTTTTCATTTTGGTAGCATTTAAGTTTGATTCGAAGTTGATACATCAGATGTCGTCGGGCGTCGCTCTGCGATTTGTGGCGCGTATCGGCAAGTCGCCACTGGCTTATCACCTCTTCGGCAACCGCCCTCAGCCTGTCGACGCCGACGCCGCCGTTGGCCCGGCAGAACGAAGCTATGGCTGAGGAGTCGGCGAAGAAATCATCTAACAGGCGAGTCGACTCATAGCCCTGNTTATAGCCTCCACAGTAGGTTANACGCTCATCTGCAGCGGCGCCTCCTGCGGTCGACGTAGTCGAAGAAGATTTATCTTCTACATTATCATATTCATTATCATTATAGCTTGGCGTCGCTTGCTCGCGCTTGATTTTGCTTGCTTTTGTTTCGGAAGCAGGAGCATCGGTTTGAGAGCGGCTGCGGAGATTGTCAACTCGTTTCAGTCCCCCCTTGCGTCCTGCCTGGCGGCATTTCTCAACTCTCGCCTGATATTGCTCTGAATTGTAATCCATNTCGCGTTTGATAAACAAAAAGGCCATCTTCGCCGTCGGCGACAGTTCGACCACGGTGCCCTGCGAGCCGTAGACATTTATCGCCGTCAGCACTTCGAGGCGTGTCTCGGAGCTGAANTGCTCAAGCACCTCAAACCAAAATGGATTGAAAACGAATGTCCGTTGTGTCTTTTTCATGGTGTCGGTGGTGTTAGATTTATAATTATGATGCAAAGTTAGGCACAGAGCAGCCCTGCGATGCGAGAATTTGGCGAAATGAAGCAAATTCAAGCAAAATCAAGCATGCCCCTTCTTCCGTCAGACACAACGAAACCCGCCGCCTGCCGGAGGTTTCTGAAGCTCCATGCAGGCGGCGAGCCTAATATCTTTGTGACCTTGAGTAATTAAGAGTGTTGTGTTATTATTGTTTAAGCGGACGCATTTCGTAGCTGACAACCGAGAGGGTCAATCCCCAGTAGATGAAAGCGCANGATGTCAGCAGGCTGACCATGAAGAGGTCGCTCAGATAGCCCGATTCGATAACGAGGAATGAGAGCACGAGCATCAGAATGCCGTTGATCAGATAGGCCCACCAATATTTGCGGTCGCGTGTGGCAACGGAATTGAAAATCGTGCCGACACCCCACATGGCAAACACCAGGCCAATGAAATAGGGGAAGATGGCTTCAGACAGCACNACGCTTCTGACCAGCATGAAGCCAACGAACATGTTGATGACTCCGCAAATCAGCCACCAGCCCCAGCCCTGCGGACGGTTGCGTCCGGCTGAAACGCAAAGACTGACAATGCCGGCAACCACCATCATCCAGCCGAAAAGCTGTGAAGCCACTGCAAAGCCGATGCCCGGCCAGAAAAGATAGGCGAAGCCGCCGAGAATGAATAACAGTCCGATTACGAGCACCACCCACCAATAGCGGGTCACGCCCCAGAAGTTAAGATTTGAAGTTTTCATAACTGTTTGTTTTTTATAATAGTTGTTTTAAATAGAGTTTGTTATCATCTAAACGCCTCGCCGCCTCAAACTGTTCGCCCCCGACGGCCCGATTTTTTGTCATTTGCAGAAAAAACCGTAACTTTGTATATAATAATGTGTATTATATTACCGACACTNCCATCAGCATGATATATCCCGATAGCTTTGAAAATAAAATAGGATTCACCGGCGTGCGATCAGCCGTGCGCCGCCACTGCGTCAGCCGCCAGGGCGCGGAGCTGGTCGACGAAATGACTTTTCTCACCGACTTCTCCGCCGTCAGCACCCTCCTGAGNCAGGTGGCCGAAATGACAGCCATCATCGAAAGCGGCAACGACATTCCCCTCCACAATGTGCGCGACGTGGCCTCGCTGCTGGCCACCATAGCAGTGCAGGGCACCTTCCTCACCCCCGAAGAACTCTCGACNNTGCGCAAGTCGCTCGAATCGATGAACGATATCTCCGCCTTCTTCGCCGCCGACTCCGACTCCGACGCTCCCTCGCCNTATCCGCAGCTCAAAGCCGTGGTGAGCGGCATCTCCACCTTCCGCCCCTGCCTTTCGGAAATCAACCGCGTCATCGACCCCCTGGGAGCAGTGCGCGACACCGCCTCGCAGGAACTCAGCAGCATCCGCCGACAGCTCTCGACCATCAGCGGCACAATCAACTCGGTGATGCGCCGCGTAATGGCATCGGCAGTCAGCGCCGGCTATCTTGAAGCCGACGCCACCCCCGCCATGCGCGACGGACGCCTCGTGCTCCCCGTCCAGCCGATGTATAAACGCAAAATCGGCGGCATTGTCCACGACGAATCCGCCTCAGGCAAAACCATATTCATCGAACCCGCCGAAGTGGTTGAAGTCAACAACCGCCTGCGCGAACTCCAGATTGAAGAAAAGCGCGAAATCAAGCGAATCCTGACCGACCTGGCCGCCTACATCCGCCCCATGGCCCCGGAGATTCAGCAGAGCAGCGCCGTGGTGAGCCAAGTCGACTTCATCCACGCCAAAGCCCTCTACGGCCGCGAAGTCGACGCCCACATGGTCAATCTCTCCCCCCAACCCGAAATCGAACTCTACCACGCCTGCCACCCCGGACTGCAAGCCTCCCTTGCCCGCGCCGGAAAGCAGATTGTGCCCCTCGACATCACCCTCTCCGCCGCCAATCGCATCCTGCTCATCTCGGGCCCCAACGCCGGCGGCAAATCGGTGTGTCTCAAAACCGTAGGCATCATTCAATACATGACCCAATGCGGCCTGCTGCCAACGGTCTACGAAAACTCCCACATCGGCATCTTCGACAGCATCTTCGTTGACATCGGCGACGACCAATCGCTCGAAGACGACCTCTCGACCTACAGCTCCCATCTGCGCAACATGACCCTGCTCCTGCGCCGGGGCGACGACCGATCGCTCGTGCTCATCGACGAATTTGGCGGCGGCACGGAGCCACAGATCGGTGGCGCCATAGCCCAAGCCATTCTCCGTCAGCTCAACGAGCAGAAAATGTGGGGCGTCATCACCACCCACTATCAGAACCTCAAGAAATTTGCCGACGACACTCCCGGACTCATCAACGGCTCGATGCTCTACGACCGCCAGCGCATGACCCCGCTCTTTCAGCTCTCCATAGGCCACCCCGGCAGCTCGTTCGCCATCGAAATTGCCCGCAAGACAGGCCTGCCGCGCCACATTCTCGAAGAAGCGGAGCAGATTGTGGGCAGCGACTATGTCAACATGGACAAATATCTCCTCGACATTGCCCGCGACCGCCGCTACTGGGAGAATAAACGTCAGCAAATCCGACAGAAAGAAAAAAAGATTGAAGCAACACTCGAACGATATTCTTCCGAAGCCGACGAACTCCACACCCGCCGCAAGGAGATAATCTCCCAGGCCAAAGCCGAGGCCAAAGCCATTCTCGAAGGCTCCAATGCAGTCATCGAACGCACCATCCACTCCATCCGCCGCTCGCAAGCCGAAAAGGAGCAGACGCTCGACGCACGCCGCCGCATGAAGGAGGAAAAAGAAGCCCTGCTCGCCGATGAAGGCACCCAGCACGATCTGCTGCGCAAGGCTCCCCGCCGCCGCAAGAAAGCCGACACCGCCGCCTCCTCTGCCGAGCCCCAGAAGCAGCGACCCATTGAGGTGGGCGACGTGGTGAAGCTCGATGGTGAAGGNGTGCCCGGCAAGGTGATGGAAATCAAAGGTAAGCAAGCCACGGTGGTGTTCGGGCAGCTCAAAACCACTGTCAAGACCGACCGCCTGCGCCACACCATGGCCAAAATACCCACGGCAGCCAAAGCAGCCTCCTTCGTCAGCTCCGCCACCGAGGCGCAGAGCCGGGCCCGTCAGCTCGAATTTTCGCGACAGCTCGATGTCAGAGGCATGCGCGCCGACGAAGCCCTGCAGGCCGTCACCTACTATCTCGACGACGCCATTCAGTTCAACGCCGGCCAGGTGCGCATACTCCACGGCACGGGCACCGGAGCTCTCCGCACCGCCATACGCTCTCTGCTCGACACCACCACCGGAGTACGCTCCTACCACGACGAACACGTACAGTTCGGCGGCGCCGGCATCACCGTCGTCAACCTTGANTAGAGTTTAGAGTTTAGAGNTTAGAGTTTAGAGTTTAGAGAGTCTGAGAGCGGAGAAAGTCTACGCCGGGCGTTGAGTTTATCGGCCGTGAACGGCCGATGATGTCCGCAGGCCCCGATAAATCCTAAACAAGCAATGCCAACCGATAAACAGCAAATGCCACAAGCCAGGCAANGGCCGTGTTATACACCACCGAGAAAACCCCGTAGCGCCAAGAACCGGTNTCGCGGATAATAGCCACAATCGTAGCTGTGCAAGGGCAATAGAGCAGAATGAAAATCATAAAGGCAAGAGCNGAAGCCGCCGTGAAATCAGGCTGACCGGTCTGAGGGTCAGGCGCAGTCAGCCGGGCCGAAAGCGCAGCATCGTCAGCCTCTTCATCGCCCGTGTAGAGCACACCGAGTGTCGACACCACAATCTCCTTGGCCGGAACACCGGCGACCGCCGCCACCGAAGCGCGCCAATGGAAACCAATCGGCTCCATGACCGGTGTGACAGCCTTGCCAATCATCTCAAGATACGAATCGCTGCGTCCGGGGTCAGACTTATCGTGGCTCGAAAGGGGGAAATAGTTCAGCGCCCACACCACGATGCTCGCCACCAAAATGATGCCCCCCATCTTCTTCAGATACTGCGCACCCTTATCCCACATATGGCTCAGCGACGATTTCAGCGTCGGCACACGATAGGGGGGCAGCTCCATGACAAACGGCGTCTCATCCTTCTTGAAATAGAGCTTGCGCAGCAAAATGGCAGTCAGCATCGCCACCGCGATGCCCGTCAGATAGACACCCATAAACACCAATGCCGCATGGCCCGGGAAGAATGTGCCGATCAGCAACACATAGATAGGCAGGCGAGCCGAACACGACATGAACGGATTTATCAGAATAGTGATGATGCGGCTGCTCCGGCTCTCAATGCTTCGCGCCGACATGATGGCCGGAACATTACATCCGAAACCCATCACCAGCGGAATAAACGACTTGCCGTGGAGTCCGATGCGGTGCATCAGCTTATCCATGATGAACGCCGCGCGAGCCATATAGCCCGAATCTTCCATCCACGAAATGCAGAAATAAAGAATCAGAATGTTAGGCAGAAACACAATCACGCCGCCAACGCCGCCGATGACACCGTCGGCAATCAAATCCTTCAGCGGCCCGTCGGGCATAAACTTATCCACAGCGCCGGCAAGCATGTCGACCAACGCCTGAATCCAATCCATCGGATAAGACCCGATTTCAAACGTGGCCCAGAAAACTCCAAACATTATCAGCAGAAAAATCGGAAAGCCAAACACCTTATTAGTAACAACGGCATCAATCATATGAGTCTCCGACATGGCACTCTTCTCCCCCTTGACCAGCGTTTCAGCAAGAGCTCCGGCAATGAAGCCATATTTCTCGCCCGCAATGGCAGAGGTGATTTCCTCGTCGCGCTGCTTCTCAATGCGCTTTATCTCGCTGTCGCGCAGCGAAATCAGATATTTCGCCTTCTCGCTCGTCCGGATGAAATCTTCGGTCTCCGAGTCATGCTCCAGCAGCTTGATGGCCAGATAGCGCGGCGAGAAATGCAGACCAATGTCGCCGTCGGCTTTCAGAATCTCCTTCAGTCGGTTGACACTCTGCTCAATGTCGCTGCCCAGATTGACATGGACATGGCGCACAGCCTCATGGCGGTCTTCAAACACAGCTATCACCGTGTGCCAAAGATCATCAAGCCCGCGCCCGGTCTTCGACACCGTAGGCACAACCGGCACNCCGATCATCTCCCCGAGCAGCTTATAGTCGAGCTTGTCGCCCGAACGTTCAAGCTCATCATACATATTCATGCAGATGACCATGCGGCGGTCCATATCGATAAGCTCNGTAGTCAGATANAGATTNCGCTCAAGGTTCGACGNCACCACCACGTTCACAATCACGTCGGGCGTCTCATCCCTCAGATAGCGGCGCACATAAAGCTCCTCCGGCGAATAGCTGTCNAGNGAATATGTGCCCGGCAGGTCAACGATNTTAATCGTATAGTCGCCGAAGCGAAACGNCCCCTTCTTGGCATCGACCGTNACACCGCTATANTTNCCAACATGCTCATGAGCCCCCGAGGCAGCATTAAAGAGCGACGTCTTGCCGCAATTCGGATTGCCAATGAGCGCCACATTGATAGTCCGGTGGCCCTCATTAATCTTTTCCGCCGCCGTCGCCGCCGGGTCAAACTCCAGAGTGCCATTGCCGGTGCGGTCATCGCCGCGATCAGCNTCATCATCCTTAAGCTCCACCACCTCAATCAGCGAAGCCTCCTGGCGCCGAAGCGACACCTCATAGTCAAGAATCCGATACTTAATCGGGTCACGCANCGGNGCGTGAAGCAACACATCGACCTCGCGGCCCTTGACGAAGCCCATCTCAATCAATCGTTTGCGAAAAGCACCATGGCCAAGAATCTTGACAACTACAGCCCGAGAGCCGGTGGGAAGTTCGTTAAGTCTCATATAAGCAGATGATANGAGTTTATGCATTAAATGAAGAAAGAAAATGACACCGGCCGGAGNGNAGCANNTGGCAGAGCGACATTTCGGAATGCAAATTTCCGAAATTTAGCTCAAACCGCCAAACATTTCCCTCGTTTTATTTAAAACAATTCTAAATAACGCAACCCGGTTGCCAATATATCCGCTGTAGACAAAAAAAACTCAGACACCGCGCGCATTGGGCGGTGTCTGAGTCAATATCGTGTCAGACATCAAAGAGAGGGGAGGGGTGATGGCATCAGCCCACAACCGCCTTCTTAGTCCATGATTCACATTTAATAATATAGCAACCCTGAGGCACTTCGATAGCCAGAGACGATTCGCTCACCACAAACTTCTTCACAAGCTGCCCGGTGATTGAATACACCTGAAAAGTGTAGGTGCGTCCGTCGGCAGGACAAGAAACCTCAATCACACCCGGACGAGTCTTCAGCGTCGGCTCCGACATCGAAACTTCCTGTCTCACGGCGGCCGGTGAAGCATAAGCAGCCTCAGAAGCAACAAACGCTCCCGAAACCAAAATAGCAGCTATCAACAGAAATTTTTTCATCTTGAACAGGTTATATTTCTTATTTTCANTAGCCTCAGCAAAGCCCGCAGGCCCCACATCGGCATATTCAACATTGCAAATATAGCAATAAATCCCCAAACCACCAACCCCGCCCCGGAAAATCCACCTCAATCCTAAGTTAAAAAACCTTAACAACACAATAACAACCTCCACCGCCCAATCAAAGTAGAGTCAAAGTAGAGTCAAAATAGAGTACATTTAGGCGCACAAAATCCGCACGGATATCCCCCCACAGGCATATTAATTTAACATTAGTTAGTAAAAAAAGAATTTCAGCCAATCACATAACTGACTGAAATTCTTCAACTTATCTTGAGCCGCGAGTGGGACTCGAACCCACGACCTTTTCGTTACGAATGAAATGCTCTACCGACTGAGCTATTGCGGCTTGGTTTTGTCTTTGCGGTGCAAAGTTACAAATTTTTTATGGATTGTTTGCTATATGTAAACTTGATTTTTGCGTTTTGCAGGTTTAATTTACACATGGCGGGTCCGGAAACGTAGGGAATGATCTGGGTGACGTAGGATGTGCCGCTGTCGTAGTAGCTCGACGAGGTGGTTTCGTAGACCACATTGACCGGGGTCAGGGTGAAGGTGTAGTCGTCGGCTGTGATGGTTTCTTTTGTGAGGAGTGAGATGATGTAGGGGCGCATGCCTGTGAAGTCGTAGGTCTTGGTCAACTCGTTGTATGTGGCCAGGAATGAGGTCTCGTTGTCAGCTATTTTGTTGTTGGCAAAGAATGAGTCTTTGTCTTTTGACAACACGAGCAGCACGTCGGTCGGGGGATTGATTGAGTAGCCGTTGGTGATCGTTTCAACGGGAATTGACATTGTCAGGGTGTTGATGACGGAGAGTTCGCCGCCGTCGCGTTTGAAGCGGTCAACCATCTCTTTGGCGGGGAAGGTCATCTTGACATCATAGGATGCGGGAGCCACGAGGAGTGCGTCGCCGCCTTCGACCTGCTGCTTGAGCGACTGGCTGAGGCTCATGTTGATGATGTTGTTGGAGATGACTTCGGGGGTCACGGCCATGTAGGCTGAAGCGCGGTTATAGACGGTGTCGCGAGTTTCGCCGTCTTTGGTGTAGGTGGAGTGTTGTTTGTAGTAGAGGTTGATGCGGGTCTGGGAGAAGTTAATGACGCGACCCGAACCGAATGTGTTTTTGACATAGACGCCGGGGAAGAATTGGGTGAACGCTTCGGGTGTGGCGAATGTCTGGGGATTGGTGATGTATTCGTTGTAGAATTTCAGCGCGAAGTCTAAGGGGAGTTTTACGGAGACGGTGCGATAGCCGATGGCGTCGAGCGAATCGTTGTAGAGCGCGTTGCCGGTGTAGATTTGTGTCGACGGGGTCCAGCAGTTTGATTCGTCGTAGTAGTCTTTCGGGTCGAAGTCGCTGTAGATGGGTGAAGGGAGCTGACGGGTCAGGGGGTAGACTTTAAGACCCATCGGCACGATGGAGTCGCCGGTGAAGTCGCCTGCGGTGTAGAACATCAACATTTTGATGGAGTCGATGTCGGCGGCCTTGGTGCCGGTGGTGTCGAGCGACAGTGCGGGCATGAACTGGGTGACGAAGTCTGACGAGAAGGAGCCGTATTCCTTGGCTGTCAGGCTGCCGAGAATCTGGGTGGTTGTGCGGGAGGGGATGTCGGTGTTTTCAACGGATTGACCGGTGATGGTGAATGTTGAGTCGATGACCACTTCGGTGTTGTCGGTGATAAGCGATGAGCCGAGTGTGGTGACGCTGTCGTCGCACGCTGAAAATCCGCACATGGCGGCAACCAGAAGGCCTATTATATATAAAGGTGAAAACTTCATTATGGCGTAAAGTTGAGAGTGGGGGAGAATGGAGTTTCTGTTTGCGATGGGGGAGGGGGCGATGTTAGCCGAGGAGCTGAGCGTAGAACTCGGCGTAGTCTTCGAGGAACTGAGCTTCGTCGGGGTTGAATTTCAGCACCGGTTTGCCCTGGGCCTGCGCATATTCGATGAGCTGCGGATCAGCATCGGCAGTGGATGCCACCACGGCGTCACTATAGTCAATGGCGAGTTTGTTGAGTGCGACGAAGTCAACGGGGCCGTCGGCAATGGCGGTCATGTCGGCTTTGTCGAACTGGCTCATCTCCATCTTTTCGAGGAAGCGCGGGTCGAGTGTACCCTCAAATGCTTCGGGACGAACGGCGTAGACGATTTTTGTTTCGGCAAACGTGGGGTCATCGGCAAACATCTTGCGCAGATAGAGGGGCACGAGGGCTGAGGTCCAACCCATGCAGTGGATGATTGCGGGAGCCCAGCGCAGTTTGCGCACGGTTTCAATGACGCCTCGGGTGTAGAACATGATGCGTTCGTCGTTGTCCTCGGGCGATGAGTCGATTTCGAGAGTCTTGTCGGGCGAGAACTGGAAGTAGTCGTCGTTGTCAATGAAATAGACTTGCATACGCGAGGGCTGGAGCGTTGCCACCTTAATAATAAGAGGATGGTCGGCATCGTCGATCGACACATTCATTCCCGAGAGACGGATCACTTCATGAAGCTGATTGCGGCGCTCGTTGATGGAGCCATATTTGGGCATGAACGTGCGCACTTCATATCCTTTTTCCTGAGTGCTTTGCGGCAAATCACGTCCCATGAGCGACATCGGGGTGTCAGGCAGATAAGGGGCGATTTCTTGAGAGATATATAGAACCTTCTTGCGTTCTTTCATTATGTAATGATTGTTTATATTCAAAAAATTACCGCAAAGGTAAGCATTTTTTTTGAATTACAGAACATTGCGCCGTTGCAAATTGATTTTTACACACAAAATTTGTTAAGATTGCCTCATATCGCGATGTGATAGGCGTGATTTTTGTGAATAATTTCTTATTTTTGCAGAAAATTTACCCTGATATGAACAAGATATTACGATTTTCATTCATAGTGCTGACTATGCTGGTCGGTGTGTTTTCGCTCGGTGCTCAGGCCCCGTCAAATCCTGTTAAATGGCGTATCAACGTCAAGATGAGTTCCGCCACCGAAGGTGAGGTGATAATGATTGCCACCATTGCCGACGGCTGGCATCTCTATGGCATGAACCTTCCGAAGGGCGGTCCGAAGTCGACAGAAATCAATCTCGGCGAATCGACCGGAGTGAAGTTCACCGGCCCTCTGACTCAGTCAGTTGCTCCGAAAGCCTATCATGATGCCATGTTTGACATGGAGCTTTCATGCTGGGAAAAGAAAGTGACTTTCCGCCGCAAGTTCAAGGTGACCGATGCGGCGAAGGCAGCCATCATTGGCGAGATAAAATTCATGTCGTGCAACGATGTCAACTGCTCCGCTCCCTCCACCGAGAAGTTTAACAAGAAAATTCCTCAAACCAAATGAAGATAAAACAATTTCTGCTGACGTTTGTCGTCGGCCTGCTGTCGACATTCGCTGCCAACGCTCAGACACCCAACCCTGTAGAGTGGTCGGCCGATGTCAAGATGACCTCCGCCACCGAGGGTGATGTTGTCATCACTGCCACCATTGCACCCGGCTGGCATATGTATGGCATGGATATGCCCGAGGGTGGTCCCACCTCCACATCTTTTGATTTCAAATCAATCGAGGGAGCCTCGCTCGTAGGCGAAATCACACCCTCCGTTGCTCCTCAGAAGGTGATGGACAATATGTTCAATATGCCGCTTACATTTTGGGAGGGCCGCGTTGTGTTCACCCGCCATTTCCGTCTCGACCAGGGAAGCGGTGGCTGCAAATTTGACATTGTGGTGCGCAACATGGCCTGCAATGATGTAAGCTGCAGCTCTCCGCAGAAAACTCCACTGACCGCATCATATAATGCTTCGGCCATCGTTTCTGATTCTACAACAGACACATATGCTGCGTCTGAAACCAAGACCGCCGTTGACAATCAACCCTCCGACGACGCCCACATCTCCTCCGCCGACACTGAACAATGGTGGGCGCCGGTTCAGGTTCCGTCCAAAACCGATGTCAACGCAAGCTGGCTCTACATCTTCATCTGGGGCTTTGTCGGTGGTCTGCTCGCACTTCTGACCCCCTGCGTTTGGCCTATGATTCCGCTGACCGTCAGCTTCTTCCTCAAACGCTCGTCGTCGCGCCGCCGCTCCATTCTCGATGCTGCGCTCTATGGATTGGCAATCATTGTCATCTATCTCGCGCTGGGTCTCATCGTGACCCTCGCCTTTGATGCCGGCAAGCTCAATGAACTGGCCACAAACGCTGTGTTCAATCTCATTTTCTTTGCAATACTGGTGATATTCGCCATCTCATTCTTCGGAGCGTTTGACATCAAACTTCCCTCGAAATGGAGTAACTCGGTCGACAGCCGTGCTGAACGCACCTCCGGCCTTATCTCCATGTTCTTCATGGCGTTTACCCTCGTGTTGGTGTCATTCTCCTGCACGGGTCCGCTCATCGGCACACTCCTCGTCGAAGCTGCCTCTCAGGGCAACATCGCCGGCCCCGCCGTCGGCATGGGNGCCTTTGCACTCGCGCTGGCAATTCCCTTCACCCTTTTCGCCATCTTCCCGTCGCTGCTGAAAGAGATGCCCCGCTCCGGCGGATGGCTCAACTCCGTCAAGGTTGTGCTCGGCTTCCTTGAATTGGTGCTTTCGCTGAAATTCCTCTCAGTCGTCGACCTGGCTTATGGCTGGGGAATCCTCGACCGTGAGATATTCCTCTCCATCTGGATTGTGCTCTTCGTCATGCTCGGTATGTATCTTCTCGGAAAAATCCGCTTTAGCCACGATGCACCGCTCCAGAGCGTTTCAATTCCGCGATTCTTCCTTTCGCTTGCTTCGCTTGCCTTTGCCGTCTATCTGCTTCCCGGCCTTTGGGGCGCACCGCTGAAGGGGGTGAGCGCATTCGTTCCGCCACTCTCCACTCAGGATTTCTCGCTCTACGAAGGCAGCAAGTTCACCCACTTCTCCGACTACGATGAAGGCATGGCCTACGCCGCCGAACACGATATGCCCGTGCTTCTCGACTTCTCCGGCTATGGCTGCGTCAACTGCCGAAAGATGGAGGGTGCAGTGCTCGACGACCCCGCCGTCAAGTCAATGATTGAAAAGAATTTCGTGTTCATCACTCTCATGGTCGACGACCGCACCGCCCTGGCTCAGCCCCGCACCGTCCATGATGGCGACAAGACTATTGAACTCGAAACCGTTGGCGAACTCTGGACTTATCTCCAGATTCATAAATTTGCCGCTTCCGTTCAGCCCTACTATATTATCCTCAACAATGCCGGACAACCCGCTGCATCAAGCATGGGCTTCACCGAAAACTCCTCGGAATTCCTCCAGTGGCTCGACGGTGGTCTGTCAAACTACAATAACAATAAATAATCATGGCTCACACACGAGAAGAAAAAATAGAAGCTCTCGGCAAGGTGATCGACACGCTCGACATCCTGCGAGTGAAATGCCCCTGGGATCGCAAGCAAACCAACGAATCTCTGCGCCCCAACACCATTGAGGAAGTCTATGAACTCTGCGATGCACTCATTGCCTCCGACAATGCCAATATAAAAAAGGAGCTTGGCGACGTGTTGCTCCATATTCTTTTCTATTCCAAAATCGGTGAAGAAAAGGGCGAGTTCGACATCTGCGATGTGGCCGAAGCTCTCAATGCCAAGTTGATTTTCCGTCATCCTCATGTGTTTGGCGACACTTCCGTGAGCAATTCCCACGAAGTAGAGCAAAACTGGGAGCAGATAAAACTCAAGGAAAAGGGAGGCAACCGCACGGTGCTCGCCGGTGTTCCCGCCGCACTTCCCGCCATGATTAAGGCTTACCGAATCCAGGAAAAGGCCGCCAACGTTGGTTTCGATTGGGAAAACCGTCAGCAGGTCTGGGACAAGGTCAATGAAGAGCTTTCGGAATTTGCCGCCGAAGCCGAATCGATGGATTCCGCTCGCATGGAGCAGGAGATGGGCGATGTCATTTTCAGCATCATCAACGTGGCGCGTCTCTATGGCATCAACCCCGAAAATGCCCTCGAGCTCACCAACCGCAAATTCATTGCCCGCTTCAACTATCTCGAAGCGCAGGCCAAAGCCCGAGGCCGCAATCTCAAGGAAATGACACTGGCCGAGATGGACGAAATCTGGAACGAAGCAAAAACCGCGTTGAAATGAAACGCTCGCTGACCTTTGTAATTCTCGTTCTGCTGCTCGCAGTAGGGTTTGGCTCACCCACGCTTTCGGCGCAGACTGTCACCGACTATCAGTCGCAGACTGTCAGCGGTGCGGTTGGATTCCGCATCACAAAGGTGGAATTTCGCGAAGACCTCACCCGCGTCTACGGCGAGCTCATCGGCAAGCCTCACACGGCTGCACGCATCGACGAAATAACCCTCACCATTGCCCCCGGCAAGTCCTACGGATGGACCGACATCGACGGTATCGACGCCAACCGATATTTCCAATGGGAGGATGAAGGCCGCATTGCCGTTGAAATAGATTTCCCGGCCATGAAGCGTCCTGCGTCATTCACCCTCCGCGCCGTTGGACCGGCAGGTGAATCTTTGTGGTCCGTCAAATCATCATTATCTAAGAACTCATCGAAGAAGATTAAGCGAAAGTGAAAGTCTGCATCACCGAGAAACCGAGCGTTGCCCGCGACATCGCGCAGATTCTGGGCGCTAAAGTCAAGCATGATGGCTATTTCGAAGGAAATGACTATTGCGTGACTTGGACGTTCGGCCACCTTTGCACGCTCAAAGAGCCGGCCGACTACACCGACATGTGGAAACGATGGTCGCTGTCGTCGCTCCCGATGATTCCCCAACGATTTGGCATCAAGCTGATTGACCAGGAAAGCATCAAGCGCCAGTTTAAGGTGATTGAAACGCTCATTGCCAAGGCCGATGAAGTCATCAACTGCGGTGACGCCGGCCAGGAAGGTGAGCTGATTCAGCGCTGGGTCATGCAGAAGGCCCGCACCGGTTGCAAGGTGATGCGCCTTTGGATTTCATCGCTCACCGATGATGCCATACGCGAGGGATTCAGCAAACTCAAACCGCAGACCGACTTCGACAACCTCTACTATGCCGGACTCTCCCGCGCCGTCGGCGACTGGATTCTCGGCATGAACGCCACGCGACTCTACACGCTTAAATACTCCGAACCGGGCAAGGTGCTCTCCATAGGTCGAGTGCAGACACCCACGCTCGCCATNGTCGTGAATCGCCAGCTGGAGATTGACAACTTCAAGCCCGAAGACTATTGGGAAATCAAGACCGAGTATCGCGAAACCACTTTNAGTGCCCTCTCCGGTCGCTTTAAATCGGAAGAAGAAGCCAACACTGCGATAGAAAAAATCACCTCCGCACCGCTCACCATCACCGACGTGCAGGAGAAAAAAGGCCGTGAGTCGGCTCCGCGCCTCTTCGACCTCACCTCGCTGCAGGTTGAATGTAACAAGCGTTGGGGTTGGTCGGCCGAGGAGTCGCTGCGCCTGATTCAGTCGCTCTACGAAAAGAAGGTGACCACATATCCGCGNGTCGACACCACCTATCTCTCCGAAGACATCTANCCGAAAATCCCCACGATTCTGCGGCAGATGACCCCCTACGCGGCGCTCACCGCCCCCGTGCTTGCCGCAAAAATTCCCAAGAGTAAAAAGGTGTTCGACAACTCCAAAGTGACCGACCACCATGCCATCATCCCCACCGGCCAAGCCCCCAATATGCTCGACGGCAACGAGAAGAAGATGTATCACCTGATTGCTCGCCGCTTCATCGCCGTGTTCTATCCCGATTGCATCTTCTCGACCACTACCGTNCTGGCCGATATAGCCGGACTCGGATTCAAGGCCACAGGCAAAGTGATACTCACCCCGGGCTGGCGNTCAATCTACCAGAAAGATGCNCCCGGCGAAGGCGACCGCGACGAAGCGGANGCCATACTNCCTGTCTTCACNGTAGGGGAGTCNGGCCCCCACAAGCCTTCGCTTGCAAAGAAACAGACTCAGCCTCCGAAATTTTTCACTGAGGGCACCCTGCTGCGAGCCATGGAAAGTGCCGGCAAGCTCGTGGAGGATGAAGAGCTCCGCGAAGCCATGAAAGAAAANGGCATCGGTCGNCCCTCCACCCGAGCCAATATCATCGAGACGCTCTTTCGCCGTGGCTACATGATGCGCAGCGGCAANAGNATCCGNGCAACCGAAGCCGGCATTCAGCTCATTGCCACAATCCACGAAGAACTTCTAAAAAGTGCAAAGCTCACCGGCCTCTGGGAAAACAAACTTCGCCGCATCGAGCGAGGCGACTACTCGGCCAAGGAATTTGTCGACGAACTAAAGGTCTTGATTAATGAAATAGTGCTAAATGTGTTGCGCGACAATTCTTTGAGTAGAATCCACATTGCCGACCCCGCCACCGAAAAAGCAAAGTCAAAGGCCTCCAAACCAAAGAGCTCTGCGCCAAAGAAACCACGTCAGCCGGCCATTCGCAAACTCGATCAGATTGTGTGTCCTCACTGCGGTCAAGGCCATCTCGTCAAGGGACGCACAGCCTATGGGTGCAGCCGTTTCCGCGAGGGGTGCAAGGTGCTCTTCCCCTTTGAAGAATTTTCCGCCGATTTGACTCCCGGCAAACTGAACACGATGATAAAGAAGAAATATGGAAAATGAAGAAATNCTCCCGGTAGTCGATGAGTGTGGCAATATTCTCGACTGCGCTCCGCGAAGCCGCTGCCACGACGGCGAGTCAAAAATTCTCCACCCCGTGGTTCATCTTCATGTCGTTAACCCGGCAGGAGAACTGCTCTTGCAGAAACGCTCCATGTCAAAGAAGATTCAGCCCGGAAAATGGGACACCGCCGTTGGCGGCCACATCTCGTTCGGCGAATCGGTTGGCGATGCACTGCGCCGCGAGGCACAGGAAGAAATCGGACTTGACACCACAGCCACCGGAATCACNATTGAGCCGGTCGACCAATATCTCTTTGAATCAANCGTAGAGCGCGAGCTTGTCTGCACCCACGTCTGCTTCCTTCAAGGCGACTTCACTCCCTCCACGGCAGAAGCCGACCAAATCGAGGAATTTCGCTTCTTCACACCCCAAGAGCTCTCAGNGCTGATAGCCGAAGGCCAGGCCACACCCAATTTCGCCGAGGAATACACCTCGCGCATCCGTCCATTCATCGAAAACCATNGCGAACAGCAATAAAACGGGCAAAGTCATGAACTGGGATATCATTGTGCAGCTAATCTCCGTCGTTTTCATCCTGATCATCTGCCTGGTCTGGATAGTCAACCGCATCCGTCGCCGTCGCCGCCAAACCGACTGCCACGACTCCGCCACCGACTCCGGCTGCACCGACTGCCCCTTAGCCAACCACTGCACCAAACACTAACCCTCCCGAGCCTCCCCCAAAAAAGGCAAATGTCGCCCCAGCCGGACGTTGAGTTTATCGGCCGTNNACGGCCGATGCTACCCGGANGGTCGCCCGCCCAACTCCTTTTAATTAGAAATTCGCTTCATCAGATTATAGGCCGGAGCCACGCCAAGCTGGCCGGCTGTGCTGAGATCGTTCACTCCGGCGGTCTTGTTGCCAAGCGTCAGATAAGCNTATCCACGGTTGAAATATGCTTCGCCGAAATCCTTGTTGAGCGCAATGGCGCGGGAGAATGCATCGATGGCCGAGTTGTAGTCGTGCATCGTCAGGTAGACNCAGCCGATGTTATACCACGCCAACGGCATGTCGGGCGTAATCTCCNCNGCTTGCNTGAAGTCATTGATGATGTCGAGATATTTGGCTTGCTGCAGCTTGCCTCGGTCGGCATTGTCGGATGAAGCGCCGCTAACCTGAGCATCGCGCAGCTTGGCCACTGCTTCCATGAATTTTGCAAGCGAGAAGTCAGGCGCCACGGTCAGAGCCTTGGCAAAGTCCTTTGCTGCCGCGCTATAATCGTGAACCGTCATTCGGTTCATCCCTCGCCCGAAATAATCAATGGCGCGCGGTGCGTGGGTCGAGAGATAGGAGTTATAATAGTCAATCGACTGGAAGTGACGNGCTATTTCCGCGCTGTCGGTCAACGCATATTCGCGGTTGGTCACCTGAAGCATATAGTTCAGNGCATGGGTCTTGTTGACTTCGCCTATCTGCTTCATGTAGTCGCCGGCAGGTTTCAGTTCGGTAGGCACCGAATAGTANGTCACGGTGAATATCGGTTCGGGGTCGATGGCTATGTTGCGGTCCTGCACTCGGCCTCTGATGCTCTTGTTGTTAAATTCCTGGTCGGATGTGGTTTCTGCCGACACATTGATGAGCTGTGAGAACTGGGCTGCCACATATTCCTGTGACTCCGTGTCATCGCCGTCGGCTGAGCTGCCGGCCGGATTGGCGGTGGCGAGAAATTCCACCATCGAGGGGTTGTCGCCACTGCGTTTGATGCGTTTGCGTCCGAGCTCAATCGACTTTTCGAGGTCGCGCTGCGCAGTGCGGTCGCCCATCAGCTGCTTGACGTCAAATCTGATGAGATAGGCCGCAGAGAGGTCGGGAAATGCGGCTATGAGTTTGTTGATGTCGGTCATGGCAGCCTTGTAGTCATGCAGCTCGCGATACACGATGGCGCGGTTGTAGAGCGCGCGGTAGTCGTGGGGCTTGAGGCGGATAATGCGATTGAGGTCGCTCACGGCATTGTTGAAGTCGCGCACCTCCATTCGGAGCAGTGAGCGGTTAAAAAGAGCAATGGTGTTGAGCGGTTCCATTTCAATCGCCAGGTCATAGTCAGCCATAGCCCCTACATAGTCATCGAGTTTATAGCGGATGAAAGCGCGGTTGACATAAAGTCCCGCTTGACGTGGCAGCAACTTGATGGCATTGTCAATGTCGGCCAGCGCNCCCGCATAATCCTCCTCTTTTTCCAGGCGCAGATTGGCGCGGAGAATGTAGGAGTTGGCCGAATTTCCGTTGAGCTCGATAGCGCGGGTCACATCGGCAATCGCCGCNGCCGTGTCGCCCTTCTCGACGTTGAGCTTGGCGCGGCCGAAATATGCACCGTCAAATTTGGGATATGACTTTATCAGTGTGGCATAAGTTTCTTTCGCGCCCTCGAAATCGTCGCTCAGCTCCTGAGCGCTTGCTTTGTGAAACAGCAGTACGCGGTTCATCGGCAACATTGTCAGGGCTTTNTCGTAATCCTCCACGGCCTCTTTGTGGCGCCCCTGATTCTGACGGGCAACGCCTCTCACTTCGTAGGCATCGGTCAGAAACGGATTGCGCTCAATGGCGAGTGTGGCATCTTCTTCAGCTCCGCGCATGTCGTCGAGACTGATTTTGGCCATGGCGCGATAGAGATAGGGCTGCGCAAGATGCGGCTTGGCTGAAATCACCTGGTTGAAATATTGAATCGACAACACGTAGTCCTCGAAATACAAGGCATTTCGGCCGATTTGCATCACCTGGTCAGTGTTGATNTGAGCCCGGGCCGTTCCCGGCATCAACGCAGCGATGAAAAGTAATATGACGATGAAGGGTGTTCGCATTTATTATATAATAATGTGCAAAAATACCACTTTGCAATGAATAAACCTCCCCTGAGTTAGTGAAAAATCTTTAAACCATCANTGCCGTAAAAACGTTACCCAATAAACATCACACAGAAACAGACATGGATCAACGAAAAAAAATAGTTGTTGTGGGCGGTGGATTTGCCGGACTTAATTTCGTGAAACGCATTGACAAGAAGCGTTTTGATGTNACTTTNGTCGACCGCAACAATTTTCATAGCTTTCCCCCATTGTTCTATCAGATTGCATCGAGCGGACTTGAGCCCGACAGTATCTGCTTCCCCTTCCGCCGCGAGCTCCACAAGGGGCGGGCGAGGGGAGTGGAGTACCGCATGGGCGCCGTGGAGCAGGTCGACATGACGCGCAAGGTCGTGGTCACGCAGTTTGAGGAAATCCCCTTTGATTATCTCGTCATGGCCACCGGCACGACCAACAATTTCTTTGGCAACGACCGCCTCGTCGAATCGGTCTACACCATCAAATCAACAGCCCANGCCATGAGAGCCCGCGACGAGATTCTCGACCGTCTGGAGCGAGCCTCGATTTGCTCAGACCCGGAGCAGCGCCGCCGCCTGCTGAGTTTCACGGTGGTTGGCGGAGGTCCGGCCGGAGTTGAAATTGCCGGCGCGCTGGGCGAAATGAAGCGCTACATCCTTCATCGCAACTATCCCTCNATTCCAACAGAGGATGTCACGATTCATCTTCTCGAAGGAGCCTCNAAGCTGCTCGGAGCCATGAGCCCCAAATCGCAGGCCGACGCCGAGACATATCTTGAGCAGCTGATGGTCGATGTCAAGCTCGGCCATGTTATGAAAGATTATGNCGACTCCATGGTGGAGCTCGACGATGGCGAGAANTTCTATAGCGGCATGGTCATCTGGACGGCCGGTGTCACCGGTGTCCGCGTACCTTTCTCCGGCGCTGACCTNCCTCTCGGTCGCGGAGGCCGCATCGAAGTCGATGAGTTCAATCGCGTCAAGGGCATGGACGACTGCGTGTTTGCCCTCGGCGACATCTGCATAATGACAACTGCCGACTATCCCGGCGGACATCCGCAGCTCGCGCAAGTGGCCATTCAGCAAGGCCGCACTCTCGCTGCCAATCTCAATCGAGGCTCATTTAGCCGCCCCTTTAAATATCGCGACAAAGGCACCATGGCCACGATCGGTCGCAACCGAGCCGTAGCCGACATCGGCCACACCCACCTCCGGGGCTTCTTTGCGTGGCTCGCCTGGATGTTTGTCCACCTGATTTCAATTCTCGGAATGAGAAACAAAATTTCCGTGCTCATCGACTGGGTGTGGGGCTATTTCAACTATGGCACCTCCCTGCGCATCCTCCTCGCTCCGTCACGCTTCCCCCTCAAATGGCGCTGGGGTGAAAAATAATTTTCCTCTCCTCAAAATAATTTCGTAACTTTGCACATCAAGTGCAGTCGGGCATTTCGTCGCTCGCCGCCTTTTCGCGGCGTGAGGAAAGTCCGGGCAACACAGAGCACCATACTTCTTAACGGGAAGCTGTTGGCAACAGCAGAGTAGCGTGACAGAAAACAACCGCCCGCACTCGTGTGGGTAAGGGTGAAAAGGTGAGGTAAGAGCTCACCGGGCGACATAGTGATATGCCGCGCCGCACGCCTTATGGGTTGCAAGGCCAAGTATACCGGCATTTAAGGGTTGCTCGCCCATTGTCGGGGGGTAGGCTGCTAAAGCCGTGGTGGCAACATCCGGCTCAGATAAATGACGAAACGCCATTGGTAACCCCCTCGCGCGGGGTAGTCCGTGGTCGACATAACCCGGCTTATCGTCCGGCTGCACTTTTTTTAATTCTATAACCAAATTCAGAACAATTCCCATGCTCATCAATACCGCCAAATTCGTTATATCCAACACCCGCGCCGACAAATGCCCGCGCCATGACAAACCGGAATACGCCTTCATCGGCCGTTCAAACGTAGGCAAGTCCTCGCTCATCAATATGCTCACCGGCCGCAACGGTCTCGCCATGACATCCTCCACTCCCGGCAAAACGATGCTCATCAACCACTTCCTCATCAACGACAGCTGGTATATCGTCGACCTCCCCGGCTATGGCTATGCTCAGCGAAACAAATCGGCCCGCGAAGAACTCCGCCGAATCATCGAAGACTACATTCTCAACCGCGAGGAGCTGACCAACCTTTTCGTGCTCATCGATTCCCGTCACGCTCCCCAGAAAATCGACATGGAGTTCATCAACTGGCTTGGCGAAAACGGCGTGCCCTTCAGCATCGTGTTCACCAAAACCGACAAGCTCAGCAAATCCGAAGAAAAGAAAAACATCTCGGCCTATTGCGCCCAACTTCTTGAAACCTGGGAAGAACTTCCCCCCATCTTCGTCACCTCCTCCGAAAAAGGCATTGGCCGCGACGAACTCCTCGACTACATCGACCAGCTCAACCAACTCGTAGCCAACGCCCAATCCCCCGCCGAGTCCGAAAATCCTTAACCCATCATAACCCTCCATAATCTCCCTTCTCCAAAACCTTTCCCCCTCTCCGGGCGTTAAAGAGATATAATCCATAAAACAACTCACCAACTATGAAAGAAAAAGAAACACAAGCTCCCGATTTCTATCCCGGAGCCGACATCAACGCCGCCGACGATAACAAAGCCGACACTCGTCTCGAAAAAGAACGCACCGAGACCCTCAACAACAATCCCCGAAACACCGACGACAAAAACATGTAGCCGTCGGCTCGTCTGAACTCATTAAGCGGACGCCCTGAATCCACCCCCGATTCTGCGCGCCCGCTTCTCATTTTTATCATTTTATCAATTTATCAATTTGTCAACTTGACAATCTGACACCTTGACAATTTGTAAATTTATCCAATTAGCCGGGGAAATAACCTTTTTTAAACCCTCATTATTTGGATGTGGCAATAAATATAAATAAATTTGCATTTTGGAAAGTAAAGTCTCCGATCATGCCTCATAACGCAATAAAAAACAACGATATTCCCGCAGCCCTGCGCCATCTGCTGCGTCAGGCCGCGTCGCTGACCAATCCTGCCGACGTGGCGGCTATCAAGGCGGCCTACAAAACTTATGACTCAGCCACCCCCGAAGGCGAGGGCTCCAACGCATCCGACATCGGAGGCATAAGCCGTGTGTGGATCAGCATGATGACCGCCGCCGAACTCTGCCGCAACATAGCCCCTGACCGCAACATGGTTATCGCCATTCTGCTTTTCCCCCTCTTTCAGGCCGGCGGAATATCGCTCGAAAAACTGCGTGAGGATTTCGACGACGACATTGCCACTCTCGTTGAAGGCCTGAAAAACATTCAGGAACTCTACGACCGTCATGGAGCCATTGCCACCGAAAATTTCCGCAACCTGATGCTGACACTCGCGCGCGATATCCGCGTGATCATCATCATGATTGTCGACCGACTCGTAGTGATGCGCGCCATCAACCACCATCCCGACCAGTCCATGGTGCATCAGACTGCCATGGAGGCAAGCTACCTCTACGCTCCGCTCGCCCATCGCCTCGGCCTCTACAAAATCAAAGGCGAACTCGAAGATATGTCGCTCAAATACACCAACCGCGACATGTTCACCCGCATCGCCGGAAAACTCAATGCCACTAAGCGCTCACGCGACGCCTACATCGAATCATTCATCAAACCCGTGCGCGATGCCCTCATCCGCGCCGGTCTGAAATTTGAAATCAAAGGTCGCACCAAGTCCATCTATTCCATCTGGAACAAGATGATGAAGCAACACAACGATGTGGAGCAAATCTACGACCTCTTCGCCATACGCATCATCCTCGACGTCGACCGCGAACATGAACGCAGCGAATGTTGGCTCGCATATTCCATTGTCACCGACATGTATCAACCCAACCCGAGCCGACTGAAAGACTGGCTCTCGGTGCCGAAATCCAACGGCTATGAATCGCTCCACATCACCGTGCTCGGCCCGCAGGACAAATGGGTTGAAGTGCAGATCCGCTCACGCCGAATGGACGAAATCGCAGAAACCGGCATTGCCGCCCACTGGAAATACAAAGGTATCAAGAGCGAAAACGACCTCGACACATGGATGAACCACGTCCGCGACATTCTCGAAGACACCGAGTCGAGCCCCATGACGCTGATGAAAAATCTCAACATGGACCTCTACAGCAAGGAGGTGTTCGTGTTCACCCCCAAAGGCGACCTCTACAAGCTCCCCCTCGGCGCTTCGCTGCTCGACTTCGCATTCCTCATCCACTCCCGCCTGGGTTGCACCTGCGTGGGCGGTCGTGTCGACGGCCGCAGCGTAAAGCTCAACTATAAGCTGCGAAGCGGCGACACGGTTGAGATTCTGACCTCCTCCACCCAGCAGCCCAAAATCGACTGGCTCTCGATGGTGGTCACCTCAAAGGCACGAAACAAAATCCGCCAGACCATCAACGAAATCAACAACCGCCGAGCCGAACTGGCAAAAGAGCTGCTCCAGCGCCGCTTCAAAAATCGCAAGATCGAGCCCGACGAGTCATCGCTGATGAAAACCATCAAGAAGCTCGGCTACAAAACGGTGACCGAATTCTACAATGCCATTGCCGACACTCAGCTTGAGCCTAACGATGTCATCGACCTCTATCTTCAGATCAACGCCGCCGTCGAATCCCCCGCCGCCGAGGTTCGTTCTGCCGAAGAATTTGTGTTTCAGCAGCCCGCCGACGCAGCCGATTCCTCCGGCCAGAGCGATGATGTGCTCGTGATTGGCGACGGAGTGAAAGGTGTAAACTACAAGCTGGCCAAATGCTGCAACCCGATTTTTGGCGACGATGTGTTCGGCTTCATATCCTCCGAAGGCGTCATCAAGATCCACCGCACATCATGCCCCAACGCCCCCCATATTTTTGAAAAATACCCCTATCGCACCATCGCCACCCGATGGTCAGGCAAAGCCGGCTCCCACTTCGTGTCGACACTAAGCGTCGTGGGCACCGACGACATCGGCATCGTCACCAACATCACATCAATAATCTCAAAAGAGAGCCGCGCCTCTCTGCGCAGCATCTCCATCGACTCCCACGACGGCCTCTTCCACGGCTACCTCGTTGTAGGTGTCGAAAGCAAAAAGATTCTCGAAGACCTCATCAAAAAAATTCAAACCGTAAAAGGCGTAAAAAATGTTCAACGCACCAATTAAACTCCCCCTGCTCCTCGGCTCCGCCACCATCTTGCTCTCATCAATCATAGCCTCTTGCTCCTCCGGCTCGACATCCTCCGAGGCCGAATCGCTTTATGCGCAAGCCTCCGACGCATTCAACGCCGGCCACTACGAGCAGTCGCTCTCTCTGATCGACTCCATCGACACGGCCTATCCACGCGCCATCGACATCCGCAAGCAGTGTCGCCTCCTCAAGCCTCAGGTCATTGAACGCCTTGCCGCCCTCCGCATATCGGCCATCGACTCCCTGCTCGCACTCAACGCCTATCGCGGAGATTCGCTTCGAAGCGCCCTCTCGCTCGAAAAAAATCCCGTCGAAGGCTACTATGTCGGAGTCGACTCCCGAGGTGTCGATGTACTCTCCACTCCGGGCATCCACTCCCGCGTGTCGCCCGACTATCACTTCTACTTCGTAGCCTCCTGCCCCAAACCGATCGGACTGACCTCCGTCAGCGTTGAAACCCCCGACGGACAATCCGCCTCCACCCCCGTCGTGAAATTCGACGGCGAACGCTCCACCCGCCACTCCTCCTGCCAGACCATCACCTTCACCGAGACTGAATCAGCACCCATCGCCCAATTTGTCGAGCAGCATCGCGACCAACCCATCACCATCCGCTTCCGTGGCGACTCCGGCAACCACACCATGCCGCTGAGCGACACCCAGCGCCGCTCCCTCACATCCTGCTACGGCCTCGTCGCCGCCGCCAACAACGACAAAGCCCTCCGCCTCGAATCCGAAAAATGGCAACGACAGCTCCAAGTAGCCCGCACCCAGCTCGCCACCGTAGCCGACACCACCTCCCGCCACTAACCNGATGAGCAGTGTTCCCCCAATGCTGTTCACACAAACCGAGATAAGGCCTCATAGGACTCCCCTCTCATTGTATTTACCTTTACCCAATTACAAAAATGTTTGAATCGTTCAAGTCCTATCTTTTCCCCAAAGTGAAACTTACAACTAACAATGATAAAAAAATCTTTAAACTTACACTAATGTGTGTAGCAGCACTCTCTATGCTCGCCTTAACAGCTTGTTCCTCTGATGAGGATAAGCTCGTTGGAGAGTGGAGTCGCGTATGTTCGACAACCGAGGTATATACATTCAATCGTCTTCATTCAGAAGATCCAGATCATCCATGGATGCAATCAATCTTGTTTGAGAAACGTAAGGATGGGACACGTGAATTTACGAATTTCATATATCCTATTGCATTATCTTCATCCTCCAATGAGTATAAAATAACGAATAAACCGTAGCTTATATGAAGTACATAAACTACATTTTGATGCTGTTCATGACAGCAATTCTCTTTTCATGTGCGAAGAAGGAGGATGTAACCGACAAGGTTCCCGGTGTGTGGGAGACAGATTGGACAGATGTGCTTGACGGAGATCTGGATGACATTACAGTCAATGAAAAGATTGCGTTTGATTCTGATGG
>JAAVDT010000058.1 GCA_014801655.1 Bacteroides sp. | reverse complement strand
TGGGCGCTTTTCCAAACTTTCATCAGTCGCAATGCCCGCATTGCTCCTTCTTCAATTTTGAAAAATCATCCCAAAATCTCTCTTTGTGCTAAAATCATTTAAATTCAAACACACTCTTAGTTACGCCATCACCTTATTAATGAAAGTTTCAATAATTTGATTATATTCCTTCTGGAGGTGGAGATTCTTTGCGTAGTAAGCCGGAATGTGGTTAAAGCCGAATTTAGCTCCGAGGATAGCACAACTGATAGCTGCATTCGTATCGGCATCTCCACCCTCGTTTACAACGGCGAGCAATCCATCCTCAAATGTCGGAGCATGCCAATAACACCAAATTGCGGCCGCAAGNGTTCGCAAGGTGTAACCGATTGAATCTGAATCATCAAGTTTTAATCGAGATATATCGNTACTATCGTATGCAATGTCNATCCATTCAGATATGCGATTATCGTATTCNTCTCCAATCTGCTTTACTTCGTCGGGTGACAGCATCCGACCTTTCCAAACCAAATTGTGGATTATNATGGANGCGATAACACANGAGCCNACGCACCTCGGGTCGGTGTGAGTCAGGCGACATATAGCTTCTGCNTGANTCCTTACNTTGCTCGGCAGAAGACCAATAACGGATGTNCGCATCAANGCTCCGTTTGCCGCACTTTGTCGGTTTGACNTNTCCCANCACTGCGAAGCACACCTCTCCGGATTTTCTGTATAATCCTCCATGGATAACACATTGTATGTGTGACTTCCAATATCCAATGGATTGCCGTTAAACCACTCTTTGAAATTTGAGGCTACANGAAGNCTGTTGAACTCAATGCCATCAAATCCGCGAAGGACACACAGCATCATGTCGGTGTCATCAGTCCANGCNCCTTTTGGCCATCGGNGTCTATATGCATCCTGCACTATCTGACTATATTGAGTCAATCCGTCAGGGTAGGTGATTTTACACTCNNNTTTNCTCATAAATTCAGAGCCAAGTCCGAGTGCATCGCCCACNGCCTGTCCGTACAGNCAACCCTTCATGCGATTNTTTATCTCCAGTGTATCCATCANTTAAAATTCGAGNCGGAAGCCGCGTTGTTTTAGTTCTTTGTATTTGTCGAGGTTGAATTGATAGAGCCGAGCTTGGCGGCGGGGGGTGGGCCAGACGGTTTCATCGAGCTGTGTCAGTATGTCGAGGTGAAGCATCTTTTTTGCGAAATTGCCNCGATCGAATCTAACTCCCAACACTGATTCATAGAGCGTCTGAAGCTCTTTCATGGTAAATTTCTCAGGCAAGAGGTCGTGGCCGATNGGGTGGAAATGAATCTTNTCGCGAAGTCTNGCCATGGCGTCGCGCAAAATCACATCGTGNTCAAANGCCAGCTGAGGCACTTGATTGACAGCAAACCATCGGGCGTCGGCAGCATCATCCCCTCCCCTTACCTCCTGCAATTTAACCAAGGCAAGAAAGGCGATGGTTATCACGCGNTCGCGGGGGTCGCGGTCGGGNGTGGAATAGGTGTGAAACTGCTCCATGTAGGCCGACGGCAGGCCGGTCTCTTCCANCAACTCCCTCAATGCTCCCTGCTCGGCCGACTCATCCGGCTTGAGGAAACCTCCGGGAAGNGCCCACNTACCTTTGTAGGGGTCGATGCCTCTTTCAACGAGCAGAATCTTGATGTCGTGGCCATCAAAACCGAAAATCACACAATCGGTGGTTACCGCCGGATGCGGATATTTGTAGCAATATTTATTCTCCTCCATGACGTTGCTCCAAAACTTGATCAAATCGTTCCACAACTGATTTCAAATCACTGTCTACTCTATTCATACACTCCAGAAGAATGTGGTCGGGTATCTGACCATAAAATGCTGCAGCAATCGCGCCTGCAATAGCAGCCTGAGTGTCGGCATCGCCGCCTAAGGCTATGGCTCGACGAATGGCCGATTCATAGTCGGTGCTGCCCAAGAACGAGATTATTGCTTCTGGCACACTTCCCTGGCAACTGACATCAAAATCATAGGTTGCCTTAATGCGGTCGTAATCTCTCGACAGGTCATAGCCGAAGCGCTGTTCGAGTTCATCTTTGATTTGCTGCTTCGATGCACCCTCAAGAGCCATGAAAATGGCCAGCGCAACCGACTGGGCCCCCTTTATGCCCTCAGGATGATTGTGAGTAACAGCAGCGGAGCGTCCCGACAGATCCAGGGCTTCCTCGGCTGATTTTGCAAAAGCTCCGGTCGAGCTCACTCTCATTGCTGATCCGTTTCCCCAGCTACCATAAGGCATTGTGTTTTCTGACATGAACCACCGACAGAAAGCTCCGCCATAGCCGACATGAGGAAACCGTCGGCACCACTTCTTAAGCGACACTTCAAACGGCTCTCCTGAAATCAAGGCATCTGTCACAGCAATGGTACACACCGTGTCGTCGGTGAATCGACTATACCAATTAAACAATACGAAATCATAATATTTCGTGCTGTGAAACTCATAACGGGATCCAATGACGTCGCCACAAATCGCTCCGCGAACAACTGCCTTCGCTCTCTCAATTCTGTCTGTTTTCTCTTTTTCCATATATCTATTGTAAATTTTACACCGCAAAGTTAATAGGAAAATCCGAAACCACAAAATATTCTCATGTAAAAATTACACCAATACTGTTTTTATTAAGTATCTCAACCGTATATATAGTACATTTCGTGAAGTTTTGGAGGGTGATTAACATTTTTTGTTGGGCGCAGGAGGGTTGTTTTGATTTTTTTTTCTACTTTTGTAACAAAGTTGAAACTCAAACCAAATTTAAAGAAAAAATGAATATTGACGACTACAAGTTTGCCGGTAAAAAGGCAATCGTTCGCGTTGACTTCAACGTGCCTCTGGACGAAAACGGTAACATCACTGACGATACCCGTATCCGCGGTGCCCTCCCCACTCTCAAAAAAATCCTCAACGATGGTGGCAGCCTCATTATCATGAGCCACATGGGCAAACCCAAAGGCAAAGTTAATCCCAAATTCTCTCTCGGTCAGATTAAAGACGCCGTTGCCAAAGCTCTGGGCGCTGACGTTAAGTTTGCTCCCGACTGCGCTAAGGCTGCCGAAGCTGCTGCCGAACTGAAACCGGGCGAAGTGCTTCTGCTCGAAAACCTCCGATTCTATCCCGAAGAAGAGGGCAAGCCCGTTGGCATCGACAAAGAAGATCCCGCTTACGAAGCTGCCAAGAAAGAAATGAAAGAACGTCAGAAAGAGTTTGCTAAAACTCTCGCAAGCTATGCCGACGTTTATGTGAACGACGCTTTCGGCACCGCTCACCGCAAACACGCTTCAACCGCCGTGATCGCCGACTACTTCGACAAAGAAGACAAAATGCTCGGCTACCTCATGGAAAAAGAAGTGAAAGCAGTTGACAATATCCTCAGCGACATCAAGCGTCCGTTCACCGCAATCATGGGTGGTTCGAAAGTGTCTACCAAAATCGGCATCATCGAAAACCTCATGGATAAGGTTGACAACCTCATTCTCTGCGGCGGCATGACCTACACTTTCGCCAAAGCTATGGGTGGCAACGTTGGCCTCTCACTCTGCGAGCTCGACAAACTTGATCTCGCCCTCGACATCATGAAGAAAGCCAAAGAAAAAGGCGTGAACCTCGTGCTCGGCACCGACTGCGTTGCCGCTGACGCGTTCTCTAACGATGCCAACACTCAGATCTGCTCCGTAATGGACATTCCCGAAGGTTGGGAAGGCATGGATGCCGGTCCTGAAACCCGCAAGAAATTTGCCGAAGTTATCCTCCCTGCCAAGACCATTCTTTGGAACGGTCCTGCCGGTGTGTTTGAATTCGACAACTTCACTGCCGGTTCTCGTGCAATCGCCGACGCTATTGTAGAAGCTACCAAAAACGGTGCATTCTCACTCGTTGGCGGTGGTGACTCAGTTGCTTGCGTCAACAAGTTCGGTCTGGCCGACGAAGTTTCTTATGTTTCAACCGGTGGTGGCGCACTCCTCGAAGCTATCGAAGGCAAGGTGCTTCCCGGTGTAGCCGCAGTTAAAGAATAATCTTCGCTGACAGCTAACAACCAGTTTTTAAGACAATACATCTTGGCGGTGTGTCAAAACAGATGATTTGACACACCGCCTCTATTATATATTAAGGTGTAACCCACTCACGGCATCCGGCCGATGTCATTGTAATTTTGTCAGTAACTTATTGCCAAAAGATTTGCGCTTCTGCTCGTCAATTACTAAATTTGTAGACTATTTTTTAGTCAAAAGAATTATTAACAACACTCCACTATAACGCAATGGAAATTAAAGGTAAAATCATTTTTGCGCTTCCCGAAGTATCCGGTGTGTCTAAAAGCGGCAACAACTGGAAAAAACGCGAATATGTTCTTGAAACTGTCGAAACATACCCCAAAAAGGTTCACTTCGACTTCTTCGGCGAACGCGCCGATCAATATCCCCTGAATGTTGGCGACAACATCACCCTGAGCTTCGACATCGAAAGCCGTGAATACCAGGGTCGCTGGTACACCAGCATCCGTGGCTGGAAAGCTGAAAAAGATGGCGGCATGACCCAGCAGGGCTCAACTATGAATGAAGGCGGCTTCCCTCCCCCTCCTCCCGTTGTTGATCCCCTTTCAGTTCCCGGTGGCGAAGACGACATTCCGTTCTAAGTCCGGAAATTCATAAAAGTAATACGAGACTCTTCACTTGCCGCAATACACTCAAATAGGTTTGCGCAGTGCAGAGTCTCGCTTTTTAAAAGTGTTATTATACACACCCTAAATAAAACTACATGACACGATTGCTTGAAATCTGTTGCGCCGATGCAGAGAGTGTCGACGCTGCAATCAGCGGTGGAGCTGACCGCATTGAACTGTGCTCAGCCCTTTCCGAGGGAGGNCTNACTCCATCGAAAGGCCTGATAGACTATGCCTGTTCACGNGCCNAGATTCCGGTGAATGTGCTGATACGTCCTCGCGGTGGCGANTTCGTCTACACCGATGCTGAAACCGACATAATGATCAGCGACATTGAATATGCTGCCAAGGCAGGCGCAGCCGGTGTGGTTATTGGAGCTCTGAATGTCGACGGCACCATTGATTTCGATTGCTGCGAGCGATTGGTCTCTTGTGCCAAAAGCCATAATCTGACCGTCACATTCCATCGCGCCTTCGACCTTTCGAGCGATCCCATTCTCGCACTGGCAAATATCCTCCTGCTGCGCTGCGACCGTCTGCTGACATCCGGACAAGCCGCCGATGCCATTCAGGGTAGCGACCTCATTGGCCGCCTGGTCAAAGAAACTGAAGGCAAACTGATAATTCTTGCCGGCGCAGGTGTAACCCCGGCCAATGCCGCCAATCTGATTGACCTCACCGGCGCAACGGAGCTCCACGCCTCCGCCAAGACAACTCGCAGAAGCGCCATGACCTACCGCAACACGTCAGCCACGATGGGCCGAGCTGACGCCGATGAATACAGTCGCACCGTCACCTCTGCTGAAATCGTTGCACAACTTGCCAATATTATTCACTCAAAACCATGAAACGATACCTCACAATAGTCGCCCTCGCGCTTGCCGGGCTATCGGCTGAAGCCACACAGCTTCCTGCCGGTGCCGACCGATTGTGCCGCAACCAACAGGAACTCCTCTACCTGACTGAGCTCTACAACTTGATGAACCCGGCTGACTCGGCAAATCGAACTCCGCAATTCTATCTCGACAACGCCATTCGCCCCGCTCTCCAAGCCCGCGAAGAGCTTCCTTGGGGAAAGTCCATCCCCGAGCGCGAATTTAAACACTTCGTTCTTCCAATCCGCGTGAACAACGAAGCCATTGACGCCCATCGCCCTGCATTCTACTCCGAACTCCGCGACCGCGTCAAAGGACTTTCTATGCAAGACGCTATTCTCGAAATCAACCACTGGCTTCACGAAAAAGCCACATATCAGCCCTCCGACGGACGCACACACTCTCCGCTGCAAACCGTCAGCTCAGCCATTGGCAGGTGTGGCGAAGAATCGACATTCGGAGTGGCAGCACTCCGATCCATGGGCATCCCCGCCCGCCAGGTCTACACTCCACGCTGGGCTCACACCGACGACAATCATGCCTGGGTTGAAGCCTGGGCCGACGGCCGATGGTATTATCTCGGCGCCTGCGAACCGGAAGCCGTGCTCAACCATGGCTGGTTTGACGCACCCGCCACGCGCGCCATGCTCATGCACGCCCGAGTGCCCGGAAACGACTATGACGGACCTGAAGAAGTGCTCATCCGCCTTAACGGCAACACCGACATCAATGTGACATCCAACTATGCCCCGGTCGACACAATCAGCGTGCGTGTAGTCGATGCCCAAGGTAATCCCGCTCCGGGAGCAGTAGTCTCATTCCGCATCTACAATTATGCCGAATTCTACCCCCTCGTCATCAAACGTGCCGACTCTCAGGGCCTCGCTTCAACCGTCACCGGTCTCGGCGACCTCATTGTGTGGGCCGACAATGGAAAGAACTTCGGCTATTCAAAGGCAAGCGTCGGAAGCGATCGCTTGGTTGAAGTCCGACTCGACAAAGATGCTTCAACCCGACTCACGGAAGAGTTCAACCTCGTTCCACCCAAAGGACACACTCCCAACGTTGCCATTACCCCNGAGCAGCAAGCCGTCAACCTGCACCGCTTCGCCCTTGAGGACAGTATCCGCAATGCCTATACATCCACATTCCCTACCCCCGATAAAGCCCGCGCAATCGCCGCCGAGCTCGGAGTTAATCCGGAGGCTTTTGCCGACAACATCCGCCTGAGCCGCGGCAACTATCAAACCATCATTGACTTCATGACTGCCACCGCGCCCGCCCGTCGAGCCAAAGCCCTCAACCTCCTGCAGTCGCTCAGCGAAAAAGACCTCGCGGACATTCCGCTTCCGGTGCTCACCGATGCCATGACCGCCCCCGACATCGATTCGCCCCTCTACAATCTCTACATCCTCTCGCCACGCATCGACCATGAGGAGCTCACCCCATTCCGAGCCTATTTCAACGGTGCATTTCCTGAAGACCAACAGCTGACCTTCCGTCGCAATCCGAATCTCTGGGTCAAATATGTAGCCGACAATATCACGGCCGACCGCGACTGGTATCCNGCNCAAGCNACCATGGACCCCTCAACCCTCGCCCCGGGCTGCCACACCTCCTCCAAGTCGCGCGACATCTACTTTGTCAGCGGTGCCCGCACATTCGGTATCCCCGCACGCATCGACCCAGTCACCTCAAAACCGCAATATGCCGACCCCTCCGGCCAATGGATTGATGCAATCTTCACTTCACCTGTTGCCTCCACAAAATCTGATGCATCAGATGTAAAATCGTCCACTTCGTCGCTGCAGCTTCTCAACACCCCCAACCCCATTGTTCCCGATCCGAAATATTACGCCAACTTCACCATCTCGCGAATAGCCAATGGTGACGTACAGCTACTCAACTACCCGGATTTCATGCCCTGGAGCACGTCTTTTGCACAGCCTACCACGATTGAACAAGGACAATATGCCATCGTGACCGGACAGCGTCTTGCCGACGGCAGCATCTTAGCTCGGATGTCAATCATCCCCGTAGACTTCACACCGGCAGTCGACACCCTGACCGTGCGTCAAGACACCACTCAGATTCAGGTCCTCGGCTCCTTCAACTCCGAAGACCTCTTTCAACCGCTCGACGGCTCCGCCCCGTGCTCCATTCTCTCCCGAACGGGCCGAGGATACTACTGCCTGGGCATAATCCGTGCCGGTGATGAACCGAGCAATCACGCCCTGCGCGATATAGCCCTCGAAGCTGCCGAATTAGAAAAATCAAGGCTTCCAGTGGTGATGCTCTTCGCCTCAAAAACCGACGCTGAAAATATCGATTCGTCGCTGCTTGCAGGTCTCCCCTCCACCACCACACTCGGCATTGACATTGACGGCACGATCGCTGATGAAATTGCCGAAAACCTTCGTCTCCCATCATCCAAAGGTCCTATTTTCATAATAGCCGACACGTTCAATCGCGTTGTATTCGTTCGCCAAGGCTACACTATTGGTCTCGGCCACCAACTGACAAACACCATCAAGCGCCTCTGAGTCCAAAACCAGTAGACAAAAAAATGGTCGGTTCAACTTCAAGAACCGACCATTTTTTTGTCTATTAAATCTCGGGAGATTTATACGTAGCCGCGAATGATGCCGCGCTTGGAGTTGCGAACGAAGAGAATTATTTCGTCACGCTCTTTGGTGGCGGGCACCTCAGCCTCGATGCGCTCAATGGCATCGGTATTGTTGAGGCCGGAGAGGTAGAGGTAGCGGTAGATGTCTTGAATCTCGCGGATAGTTTCGTTGGAGAAGCCACGACGGCGCAGGCCGATGGAGTTGATACCGGTGTAGGCAATCGGTTCGCGGGCTGCCTTGACGAACGGGGGAATGTCTTTGTTGACAAGGGCACCACCCTGAATCATGACATGGGGGCCAATGTGGCAGAACTGATGAATCAGCGTGCCACCACCGATGACAGCGAAGTTGTCGACAACAACTTCTCCTGCAATCTGAGTGGCGTTGGAGATGATGACATTGTCGCCAATAACGCAGTCGTGGGCCACATGAGAGTATGCCATAATCAAGCAGTTGGAACCAACTACGGTTTTGCCTTTGGAGGCTGTGCCGCGGTTGACGGTGACACATTCACGAATCGTTGTGTTGTCGCCGATGATAGCAAGGGTTTCTTCTCCCTGGAATTTGAGATCCTGGGGAATACCGGAGATAACGGCACCGGGGAAGATGGTGCAGTTTTTGCCGATGCGGGCACCTTCCATGATGGTGACGTTGGAGCCGATGCGTGTGCCTTCGCCGATTTCAACGTTGTTTTCGATAGTTACGAAGGGGTCGATTACCACTGAAGGGTGGATCTTGGCTCCGGGATGTATGTAGGCAAGGGGTTGTTTCATGATTATGGGCTGACGTTATTTGTTTTTAATAATTTGGGCCATGAATTCACATTCTGATACCACTTTTTCGCCGACGAAAGCGTAGCCTTTCATAACGGCGCATCCGCGGCGCAACTCGGTCATGAAGGAAACGTGGAATATNAGGGTGTCGCCGGGCACTACTTTGTTGCGGAATTTGACATTGTCAATTTTCATGAAGTAGGTGGAATAGCGTTCCGGTTCGTCGAGACCGCTCAACACGAGCAGGCCGCCGGTCTGNGCCATGGCTTCAATCTGAAGCACGCCGGGGAGNACGGGTTCCTGNGGNAANTGGCCGGGGAAGAATGGCTCGTTGGCNGTGATGTTTTTGACACCAACAATATAGTTGTCGCCGCGCTCAATGATTTTGTCGATGAGCAGGAAGGGATAGCGATGGGGGAGCAGCTCGCGGATGCGATTGTTGTCCATCACAGGGAGTTTGTTGGGGTCGTAGAGAGGTGCCTGAATTTCCTGACGCTTGATTTCTTTGCGGATTTTCTTGGCGAAGGATGTGTTGATTTTGTGGCCGGGACGGGTGGCAATCACTTTGCCTTTGAGCGGACGNCCAATGAGGGCGAGNTCNCCCATGATGTCNAGCAGTTTGTGGCGGGCGGGCTCGTTTGACCAGCGGAGGGGTGTNGCCTGGATGTAGCCGAACTCAGAAACTTGCTTGTGGGGAACGTTCATCAAATCAGCAAGAGCGTCGAGCTGCGANTGTTCCATCTCGCGGTCATAGATAACAACAGCGTTTTCGAGGTCNCCACCCTTGATAAGGTTGGCCTTTACGAGAGGTTCGATTTCGCGAACGAATACGAATGTGCGGCTTGANGCCACCTCTTTGCCGAAGTTTTCAATNGATTCGAGCGATGCAAACTGGTTGGGNAGCACGGGGGAATCNAACTGCACCATGACATCGACACTGAAATCTTTGTCNGGGAGCACGATGATTGAAGCGCCGGTCTCTTCGTCGCGCACTTCGATTTTCTGCTTGATNACGTANTAGTCTTTATTGTCTTTCTGCTCTGNCACACCAACGGCTTCAATCTTTTCGCAAAACTCGCGGGCGCTTCCGTCGAGAATNGGCATTTCAGGACCGCTGACTTTGATGAGAACGTTNTCGATGCCTGCGGCATAGAGGGCGGCCATGGCATGTTCGATTGTGCTGACAGAAACTTCGCCGCGGGCAATCACCGTGCCGCGTTCGGTCTGCACCACGTTTTCGGCAACAGCATCGATAGTGGGCTGGCCTTCGAGGTCGGTGCGCTGAATTTTATATCCGTGATTGTCGGGAGCAGGCAGAAATTCTGCATCGATTACCATTCCGGTGTGCAGTCCCTTTCCATGAACCGAGAAGGGAGCATTAAGCGTTAACTGCTTCATGTTANTGTTGTTCTGTGATATGNGGTTTGGTTATTACTTTTCTTTCATCTGCTTTTCGAGCTGNTTTACTTTGTCGAAAAGCTCGGGAAGTCGCTTGATTGAAGCTGCCTGACGGCCATAGGCGCGCATGTCCATTGCCGGTGAGCCGAATAGTCGGGCATCGGCAGGAACATCCTTGGGAGTGCCTGACTGTGCCGCAAGCTGAGCACGGTCGCCAACGGTGATGTGGCCGGCCAGACCGACCTGACCTCCGATCATGCACCACTGACCAATTTTCGTTGAACCGGCAACGCCTGCCTGAGCTGCCACTACTGTGTTTTCACCAACGCGGCAGTTGTGGGCAATCTGAATGAGGTTGTCGAGCTTAACACCCTTTTCGATGCGGGTGGAGCCCATCATGGCACGGTCAACGGTGGTGTTGGCACCGATTTCAACGTCGTCGGCAATCTCAACGTTGCCAATCTGAGGAATCTTGTCGTAGCCCGAAGCTGTCGGTGCAAATCCGAAGCCGTCGGCTCCAATCACTGCGCCTGAATGGATGATGCACCGCTGACCGATTTTGCAGCCGTGATACACCTTCGCTCCGGCATAGAGCACTGTGCCGGCGCCAATCTCGCATCCATCGCCAACATAGGCCTGAGGATAAATTTTCACACCTTTGCCGAGCTTGACACCTTTGCCTACATAGGCAAATGCGCCGATATAGCAGTCGTCGGCCACCTCGACACCTTCGGCAATGAATGAAGGCGACTCGATACCAACGGGCTGGGGAGTGGTCATCTGCTGAACCATGGTCAGCAGATGGGCCACGGTTGCATAGGGGTCGTCAACCCTGATGAGTGTGGCACTGACCGGCTGTTCGGCAACAAAATCTTTGCTGACGAGAACTGCCGATGAACCCGTGGTGTAGATATAATGAGTATATTTCGGATTAGCAAGGAAAGAGATGGCTCCGGGGTGGCCTTCTTCAATTTTTGCGATGGTGTTGAGCTTCACTTCGCCATCGCCTTCAACAACACCTCCGGCAAGAGCCGCAATCTGGTTAGCTGAAAATTCCATTACAAGTCTGTTTTGTTAATGTATCGGTTTTATTTGCAACTGCAAAGGTGCAAAAAAAATCCGAGATTTTCAGCTTCTTGGCTCCAAAAGTTGCAGTTGACCCTCAGATTGAACCAATTTGCCGCTTTTCAGCAGGTGTCCTACGGCCTGTTTGAACTCTCTTTTGCTGCAATGAAGCGCATCTTTTATCTCTTCCGGCGAGGATTTGTCGCTCAAAGCCAATCGTCCGCCATGCTCCTGCATCAAAGCCATAATGCGGTCGGCGGTGCGGTCAGATCGCTCGCGACCCGAACCGGCAGGACTCATTCGCAAGTCAATTTTGCCATCGGGTCTCACCCGATTGACATAAGCCTCAAAATGATCGCCGATAAACACCGGCTCAAAAGTCTCGTTGGCATAAAGCATGCCCTGATGGCGATTGTCGACAATGCAGGCCATGCCAATCGGTGTCTCACGCCAGGCAAGAACCGAAACCTTCTGCCCCTTCTTGTAGTCGGGGAATAGATTGCCGATCCATTTCTCTATCTTGGCCGATCCGACCACGCGCTTCGACTCATCGTCGAGATAGATATAGACCGGATAGCGTCCTCCGACCTTCATGGTGGCGCGCTGTTCGCGGAACGGCACGAGCAGATCTTTCATCAGCCCCCAATCCATGAATGCTCCGATGCGGTTGACGGCCGCAACATCAAGAAAAGCCACTTCTCCGACCGTCGCCGCAGGGCGCTCGGTCGTGGCAACCGGGCGATCTTCNGAGTCAGTATAGACAAACACCTCCACCGAGGCTCCGCGCTTCATGTCAGCAGTCACATATCGAGCCGGCAGAAGCACTTCATTGCCCGACTCATCTTCGAGATACACACCGAAATCGACCGCGCGGCCAACCGTCAGTGTGTTGTATTTTCCTATTTTTATCATTTCAATCTTTTATATCTTTCAAAGGTACGACTTTTTTTGTAATTTTGCTAATGAATCATATATATTGTCATGCACACCATCATAGAAAAATATTTTCCGGAGCTAACTGACCTGCAAAAAGAGCAGTTTGAAAAGATCGGTCCGCTCTATGCCGACTGGAATCAGAAAATCAATGTCATTTCACGCAAAGACATTGACAATCTCTACGTTCATCATGTGCTCCACTCTCTCGCAATCGCCCGCTTCATGACCCCTATTGAAGGCACTACATTCCTTGACATGGGCACAGGAGGCGGCTTCCCCGGAATTCCCCTTGCCATCATGTGGCCCCATTGCCGGTTTCATCTGGTTGACCGCATTGGCAAAAAAATTGGTGTGGCCAAAGCTATTGCCGAAGCTATAGGCCTGACAAACGTCACGTTCCAGCATGGCGACATCGGCGAATGTCGCACGAAATTCGACTATGTCGTTTCACGCGCCGTGATGACACTCGACAAACTGATACCTCTCGTTCGCAAAAACATATCATCGAAAGATTCAAACAGATTGCCCAACGGATTGTTATGCTTAAAGGGNGGCGANCTCGACGAAGAGATTCGCGCTGCNCGNATCCCCACACTCGTCGTNCCTCTGTCGGACTATTTCCGCGANGAATTTTTTGAAACCAAACAACTCACCTACACTGAACTATGAAAATCCAAGCCTTTCAATTCAATCCATTCGGCGAACTGACCTATCTCNTNTGGGATTCGGCCACATGCGAAGCTGCCGTCATAGACCCCGGCATGTCCAACTCTGCCGAACAGCTGACGTTTGATAATTTNGTGAGCAAAAACAGCCTNAAGCTCAAATATCTGCTCTATACACACCTGCATATCGACCATACGTTTGGCCATGAACATATCGTCGCCACCTACGGNCTTGAGGCTCATGCCGGCGAAGGTGACGCTCAGCTCGGACTACACCGCGCGGAGCAGGCCGAAATGTTCCGCTTNCCAATACCTAAACCCAAAGAGCTCCGCATTGCCACTCCCCTCGCCGACCGACAGCAGCTCTCGCTCGGCANCGAATCATTTGAAGTCATTTTCGTGNCCGGCCATTCTCAAGGNTCNGTGGCTTTCTANTTTCCCGAGTCGGGATTTGTNATCACCGGCGATGCACTGTTCAATGGCAGCATCGGTCGCACCGACNTGCCCGGCGGCAACCACGCTCAACTAATCAAAAGTATTCAAGACCGCCTGCTGACACTCCCTGCGTCAACCATAGTCTACCCGGGCCACGGCCCCTCCACAACCATTGCAAACGAACTACGCTACAATCCCTTTCTCTAAACACAAAACNGCACAGACATAAAAATAGCCGGANCTTCAAAATTCTCCGGCTATTATTTTGTCAATTTATTTGAATGGATCAAAAAGAGATTCGTCAGGTGGAGTCGGGAGTTTGTCGAGTTCCCGTCGCATCAATGTGAGCATGCGGTTGTTTGCCCGTAGGAATATATTTTCNTGCACGAGGATGCCTCGCGGAGTAACGGCAGTGGTTTTGATTGCATCATTGAGAAATCGTTTGAGTTCCGAAATCTCNCCAAGTCGATAGAGCGCAATNGCATATATAAGCATCATGACGGCCGGCATATCCTCAAGNCGACTCTCCTCATTAGGATATAAGTCTTCAACAAANCCTTTGAGTTCTTCATACTGNCCCATGCGATAGATGGATTCGCAGATGTTGGTCACAACCGAAAGAATACTNAAATCAAGTGTCCGTGCTTCAAGCGAAGCCGTNGCCAGACAAAGCGCACCGCAGTAAGCTCCCATGCGAATGAGNTTTTCNAGCCATTCGGCACAATTGATTTCCCGGTCGTCNTTAAGCATGATGCCCAGATTGCGAATCACCTCCGGNGAGTTGTCAATATCCTTNATGTTGCGCANCGCAAGATCCATTGCTTCGCGGCGCTGAATCTTGTTGAATCCGGTNAAGGATTCATTNATGCGCTCCANACCTCGAGGCTCATTATCNTCCATGAANTCAATGCAACCGGCGGCAAAGAGCACCATCGGNTCGTCGGGGTGTTTNCGAAGCGTCGATGACACGATGTCACGCGCCTGCTTCGGNTCNGAGCCGTGCAGGGCAATCACGCTAAGCATCAGCGCCGTGAGATTGTCTGGCTCAATGGCAATAGCATATTCAGCACATTCAATGGCCGNNTCCGCATCGCCGAACTTCATGAGGTAGAGATTGGCAAGCTCAGTCCATGCTTCAACATCGAAGGCATTGAGGTCGCAGAGTTTTTTCCCGACTTCNAGNGCCTCACNGTANCGNCCCTTCTCATAGAANAGGTTATACAGTTCGCTGAATATACATTCGGGAATCTGACTGACACGCGCTATTTCATCGCCNTGACGCATCAGCAAATCGATTTTGTCGANCGTGTCGAAAATATCGACAAGGAACACAATATCCCATTCCTCTACCGTCGAGCTGCCCACCATNGCAAGTGCCTTGCGGAAAAACTCATCGGCAGCNGCNTCGGGCAGTTCCGCAGCATCTCTCAAGGCNAGAGCNACCCTGACAAACTCCGTCTCAGGNAGTTCGCGGAATATACGCTCACANGCCTCGTCATTGTCAATNTCATGGAAAAGAAATCCCTTGCGCTTGATGAAATCGCCATCGCCGGGAGCCCGGCGCAAGCCTTCAATCATGGCCTCTCCGGCAATGTATTCATCAGCGCCCCGAAGTGCATAATCAAACACATCAAGCAAGTCATCAGATGAAAATTCCATCAGGTCATCGCCCTCCTCCACCGCCTTGGTGAAAGAGAGATACAACTTCCGGAGTTCGTTGCCGCTNTCGGGATTTTCTTTTGCCATTAAGAGTGTGTGGTTTTATATTATTTTTTCTGTGCCTTCTCCCAGCTGTCTTTCAGAGCAATGGTGCGGTTGAAAATCAGATGGTCGGGTGTAGAGTCTTTATCGGGTGTAAAGTAGCCGATGCGCTGGAACTGGAAGTGTTCGAGCGGACGTGCGTTTTCTGCCAGGAACGGCTCAACCTTNATGCCTTCAACCNCTTTGAGCGAGTCGGGGTTGAGCATTTCCCGGAAGTCGCGATCTGTTTCGGCAGCCGGATTCTCGACATTAAACAGGCGGTCGTAGAGACGGGCTGTTGCGTCAACAGCATGAGGTGCAGAAACCCAGTGGAGNGTACCTTTCACCTTACGCATGCTGCCCGGGAGNCCGCTGCGAGTATCGGGGTCGTAGGTGCAATANATNTCTTCGATGTTGCCGTCGGCATCTTTCTTCACACCGGTGCATTTCACGATGTAAGCACCTTTGAGACGCACCTCNCCATCGGGAGCNAGACGGAAGAATTTCTTGGGAGGATTTTCCATGAAGTCTTCGCGCTCNATGTAGAGTTCGCGAGAGAAGGGCATCTGGTGAGTTCCGGCNGTGGGATCTTCGGGATTATTTTCCATCTCAACCATTTCNGTCTGACCTTCGGGATAGTTGGTGATNACTACCTTCACGGGATTCATCACCGCCATGCCTCGGGTAGAGATGGCGTTGAGGTCNTCNCGAACAGCGTGTTCGAGAAGCGAAACACTGTTGAGGGCCTCATATTTGGTGTAGCCGATCAGGTCAATGAAGTTGCGGATTGAGCGTGGAGTGTAGCCGCGACGGCGCATACCTGAAATGGTCGGCATTCGGGGGTCGTCCCAACCGGCCACGAGACCTTCCTTAACCAACTGAAGCAGCTTGCGCTTGCTCATCACGGTGTATGTAAGGTTAAGTCGGTTGAACTCGATCTGACGGGGGCAGTATGTCTCATCGGCAAGCTCTTTGACGAAGTATTCGTAGAGCGGACGATGGGGAACAAATTCGAGTGTGCAGATTGAGTGAGTCACACCTTCAAAATAGTCGCTTTGGCCGTGGGCGAAGTCATACATGGGATAGACATTCCATGTTGTACCGGTGCGGTGGTGGGGCGTTTTGATGATGCGATACATGATCGGGTCACGGAAGTGCATGTTGGGCGATGCCATGTCGATTTTAGCGCGAAGCACACGGGCACCCTCGTCAAACTCGCCGGCATTCATGCGCTGAAACAGGTCGAGGTTTTCCTCTACTGAGCGACTGCGGTAGGGGCTGTCGGTACCGGGCGTGGTGGGAGTACCCTTTTGTGCAGCAATCTCTTCCGATGTCTGGTCGTCGACATAAGCCTTGCCCTCCTTGATAAGACGGATGGCCAAATCATAGAGCTGAGGAAAATAGTCGCTGGCATAGTATTCGCGATCACCCCAGTCGAAGCCAAGCCAGTGAATGTCTTCGCGGATGGAGTCAACGTATTCAACATCTTCTTTCACAGGGTTTGTGTCGTCGAAACGAAGGTTGCATGTGCCGCCGAATTTTTCAGCCACACCGAAATCCATACAGATAGCCTTGGCATGGCCGATGTGGAGATATCCGTTGGGCTCGGGCGGGAAACGAGTGTTGAGTCTGCCGCCGTTTTTGCCGGCCTGCAGGTCGTCCCACACCATTTGTTCAACAAAGTTTAAACCTTTCTTTTCTTGAGTTTCTTCCATTTCGTTTTCTGCCATGGCTTTTATGTTGTTGGAGGTTGGTTGATATTTCAATTGTTTGCCGACCGAGGAAATCATGCGCGATCCGTCGGTCTTATTGTAGAGTACAAAATTAATCCTATTTCCTCAAACCACAAAACCGACAGCCAAAAATCTTCATTTTTCCCTTGTTCGGAATGATTACGCAATGATTATGACCGAATATGAAAAAACCTCGGAAATGCGGATTGCACTCCGAGGTTTATAGCTTTCAAGAATTGCACTAAGCAAATCTGAGAGCAGATGTCTGCGCGCTGAAAAAATTATTCAGCAGCTTCTTCAGCTGCGGGAGCCTCAGCAGCCTCTTCGGCAGCAGCGGCAGCCTCAGCTTCAGCCTTAGCGGCAGCGAGTTCTGCTTTCTTCTTTGCAACGGCTTCAGCCTTAGCGGCATTCTTGGCCTGTTCTTCTTCAAGACGCTTTTTGTCAGCAAGTTCCTTGGCAGAAGCTACAGAAACGCGAGCTGCGTCAACGGCAGCCTGTTTTTTCTGCTTCCAAGCTTCGAAACGACGCTGAGCTTCAGCTTCGTCAAAAGCACCTTTTTTAACACCACCCTGGAGGTGCTTCATCAGAAGCACACCTTCCTGAGAGAGGATAGTGCGAACTGTGTCGGTGGGCTGAGCACCAACGTTTACCCAATACAAAGCCCGTTCGAAATTCAAAGTTACTGTAGCAGGATTAGTGTTCGGATTATAAGAACCTATCCTTTCAATAAATTTACCATCTCGTGGTGCCCTGCTATCGGCGATAACAATAGGATAAAACGCATAGTTCTTGCGACCATGGCGTTGTAATCTGATTTTTGTTGCCATTTCTGTTAATTAAAAATTTGGTTTTGTATTGCTAAATGCGGCGCAAAGTTACGATTATTTTTTCAAACCGCCAACCTGCGCGACAATTATTTTGCATAAAATGAGCAGAAAGCGGTCAAAAAGGGTTACTTTTTGATGCCGCCCTTCACTCCTCCACCGAGGGAGAAGATATTCTGGTCGTAGCTCTTCACCTTCATTGACTCCTTGCGCTGACGCTTGAGGGCGAGCTTGACAAGGCGATCCATCAGCTGGTCGAAGCGGATGCCTGTGGCTTCCCACAGGTAGAAGCTGAGAGAGCCGGGAATAGTGTTGATTTCGTTGACATAGATGTTGCCGTTGTCGGCGTCCATTATCACGTCTACGCGACTTACTCCATGGCATGACAGCACACGGAAGGTTTCGCCGGCAAGGAAACGGATGCGGTCGCTGACCTCCTGAGGCAGATCGGCGGGAATGCGTTTTTGCGATGCCTGCATGCCCTTGGCTCCTTTGGTGCCTCCCATATACTTATCTTCGTAAGAAAGGATTTCGCCGCTCTTGATGGGTTCTTCGCAAACAGAAGTCTGATATTCGTCGCAGTCGCCAAGCACAGAGCAGTTGACTTCATGGAGGTTTTCGACCATGTGTTCAACGATGATGCGCGAGGAATAGCGTTCGGCTTCATCGATGCGATCTATCAGTCGCTGACGGTCGGCAGCACGGCCGATGCCCACACTCGAACCGAGATTGGCAGGTTTCACAATCACGGGGTAGCCGAGTTTCTTTTCAATGCGGTCGAGCACTGCATCGCGGTCGGCAGCCCATTCGCCATCGGTGAACCACACATAATCCACCACAGGCACATCGCAGGCCTGAAGAATCATCTTCATGGTGATTTTGTCCATGCCGTTGGCCGATGCGAGCACATTGCATCCGGCATAAGGAATGCCGATTGCGTCGAGCACACCCTCGAATGTTCCGTCTTCACCATAGGAGCCGTGGAGCACGGGGATGGCAACGTCGAGACGAGTCACAACGTCCTTACCAAACATCGGCTTCTTGACATTGTAGAGATTGAAGTCGCCTTTAATCGGGCGCATATAGACTTTTGTGCATTTTTCAAGCAGTTGAGGCACGTTGCGATAGTTTGCCACATCGAAAAGGGCTTCGCCGGTGTACCATTCGCCCTGTTTCGTAATATATATAGGTGTAACATCGTAGACCGAGCGGTCAATGGCACTCATGGCCTGAGAAGCTGAGATTACTGAAATTTCATGTTCGGTGGAGCAACCGCCGAAAAAGACGCCAATATTAGTCTTCATATCTTGATTCGTGATATTTTGAGGTGTATGTTATTATCCTTTGGGGAGGGGTTACTTGAATGTGTCGGGCAGGTCGTTCTCGTAGAGCACGGTATCGCCGGAGCTTACAATGGTGGCAAGTCGCTGCTGCGCTTCGGCAAATGTGGCTGCTTCGATTACTTCTGCTTTGGGAGCGGGTTGCGATGCAATCCCCTCCACTATGGCAGCGCGATTGTATTCGCCCACAACGATGGCCACATCGGCCGAGCGGGCTATGTGCTGACCGAACTCAAAGTTGAGTTCATATTGTTTTTCTCCAAGTTCAATCATGCCGGGAGTGATGATGATTCTCTTGCCGGGAGTCATGGCCGCAAGCACATCGAGTGCCATTGCCGATCCGCTGGGATTGGAATTGAACGCATCGTCAATGATGGTGACACCGCCGGGTGTGCGTTTCATGCTGAGACGGTGTTCCACCGGTTCGATGCGCTCCACTGCGCGACGAATCTTCTCTTCGGGCACACCGAGACGCAGAGCCACCACAACAGCCGCTATGAGATTAGACACATTACATTCACCCACCAGACGGGTGCGGAGCCGCAGGTTTGTATCGGGGCCGACGACGGTAAATTCAGCGCCATTGCGGTCGTAGGAGATATCCACGGCACGATAACCGGCTGCATCATCTTTCACGCCATAGCGCACACATTCGACATTGTCGACCGGGCGGTTGGCGATATATTCAAAATCGTCGTTGACCACTGCCAATCCGTCGGCAGGGAGAGCGTCAACGAGCTCAAATTTGGTTTTCTGAACGTTTTCAATCGACTTAAAAGATTCCAGGTGCTGCGGACCGACGGCGGTCACGATGCCCATGGTCGGATGAACCAGGTCGCAGATTTCCTTGATGTCGCCCTGCTGCTTTGCGCCCATCTCGCAGATGAACACTTCGCAATAGGGTTTCATCATTTCACGCACCGTGCGGATAACGCCGAGCGTGGTGTTGAAGCTGCCGGGAGTCATAAGTGTCTCAAAATGCTCGCTGAGAATGCGCTGCAGATAGTGCTTGGTGCTCGTCTTGCCATAGCTACCGGTGATGCCCACCACCTTAAGCTCGGGCATTGAACGGAGGATGGCCGCGGCTTCATCGTAGAACTTCTGATTGATGCGTTTCTCAACCGGCTTGAGCAACCACACGGCTGCAATCACAACGAAACGGGAGTTGCAAAGCAACACCACGGCCGCCCAAAGCGTGTAGTATATACCCGCCTCAGCACCGCTCTGACAATAAGTGAGCGCAAACGCTCCGGCAAGGCCCACCACCGACAATGCAAGCATCACGGAGTAGATGCGGCGCACACGAGGCGTCCACACCAGCGGCTTCTTATACTTCTTGCCGATAAGAGTGCCTGAGATATACACACCATACATCACCATGACTATCAGCCCCGAGGCCGGACGCATAAATGTTGCAAGACAAGCGAATATCACCACAAGCCCCAGAAGAAACGGCATTGAAGTGGATTCGTTGGCCGTATTTGCCCAGCGCTGAAAGCGGTCGATGCGATAGGAATTCTGCTGCATCATCATGACCGCATGGGAATATCGGGCAAACATCGCCATAATCACGGCTATGGNCGCAATAACACTTAACACTATGAACCAGGTTGACATATCAGAACAAATGCTTTTTTTTANGAATTTAAGAAACTGCGGAGCACGGCGGCAAACTGCCCCCGATTGTCGAGAAAACTATAGTGGCCGCATCCGGGGAAGCTGACCAGGCCTGCGTCGGGAATCAGACGCTCCATCGTGCGCGCATCGCGCATTGGGGTTGCNGTGTCATCCTCTCCCCAGATGAGCAGAGTCGGAGCCTTTATCGAGGGCATCACCGACTTGAGGTCTTCATTGACCACCTTGCTCAAAATAGCTCTCATGCGNGGCGAGGATGAAGCATAATCGGCCGAACCTCGACGGGCTCTCTGCGCCTCGATGCGCCTTTCCGCCCCCTGCNGNCCGAAAATGAGNCGCATGAGGCGCTTCATCAGCTTGAAGCTATAGACCTTATAATAATACTTCAGGCTGCGGCGAGGCTTCACNCCGGCGGCATCGATGAGAATCAGCTTGTCGACATCGCCACGCGAGGCAAACAGCAGTCCAACCCTTCCGCCAAACGAATGGCCTGCAAGCGACGGACGCTCCAATCCCAGCCGTCGGGCAAACTCCTCGATCAACCGAGTGTACTGCTCCACGCCCCACACNTCCGGNGGCTCGGGCGACTCTCCGAAGCCCGGAAAATCAACATTATAGACCGTGTGGCTCTCCGCCGCCACGGCAGCAATGGAGGCAACNGTCTGATGCGAGCAGCCCCATCCGTGCATGAGAATCAGCGGTTTGCCACTCCCCTCCACGGTGTAGTGCAGCTTCACACCATCAATGTCGATCACTTCCATAATTATAGCTTTCTTACATTAAATGCTACAAAGTTACACAATTTAATTTGAATATATCGCTTTTTTCNGCTACCTTTACATTAGATTTTTCACACNCCCACATCCTCCACATGATTGCAACTCTCATCATTCTCTCTCTGGCCCTCTGCGCCTCAATCGTTTTNATCATTGCCCGACTGCGCTCTTGGGGCGCCTCTGCGGCCGAAATCGCCGTGCTCCGCCAAAAGCTCGAAGCCNCCCTCGCCGACTGCCGCCGTTCCGAAGCCGCCCTCGCCGACTGCCGNCTCCAAGCCGACTCGCTTGANGANTCCATGCGCTCGCTCAGCGAAAAACACATACGCCTCCAGGCACAGGCCGACAATCTNTCCCTCACACTCGACACCGAGCGACGCCGATTCACCGAATCATCAGAGCTTGCCGACAAGCGACACCTCGCCGCCCTNGCCGATGAAAAGCAACGCCACNCCCTTGAGCTCGCCGCCCTCGAGCAACGCCANACCCGCGAAATGGCCTCAGCCGAAGCTCGCCAGAAAGAACTCCTCCAGCAAACCGAAGCCCGATTCAAAGTCATGGCCTCNGAAATCATGCGCGACCAGTCNGCCGCACTCACCGACCACAACAGCCAACACCTCGCCTCACTGCTCACCCCCCTGAAAGACGACATCGAAAAATTCCGCAACGACGTCAACCAAGCCTACTCCTCCGAAGCCCGCGAACGCTTCTCCCTCCAAGAACGCATCAAAGAACTCATCGAAGCCAACAACTCCATTGGCCGCGAAGCCAAAGAACTCGCCACAGCCCTCCGAGGCAACTCCAAGACCCAGGGCGACTGGGGCGAACTCGTGCTCGAAACCATCCTCGAAAACTCCGGCCTGCGCCGAGGCTCCGAATTCACCATCCAGCAGACCACCGACTCCTCCGGCTCCACCCTGCGCGACGAGCAAGGCCGCGGACTCCGCCCCGACGTAGTGGTCCACTACCCCGACGGCCGAGCCATCATCATCGACTCCAAAGTCTCCCTCACCGCATTCGTTGACTACGTCAACACCGACGACCCCCAACGCCGCGACCACTTCGGACGCCTCCACCTGGCCTCCGTCGTCAAACACATCAACGAACTCGCCGACAAAAATTACCAAGACCACGTCGGCACCCGTCGCCTCGACTTCGTCATGATGTTCATACCCAACGAAAGCGCCTACGCCGCCGCCATGACCCTCGACCCCACGCTCTGGACCAAAGCCTACGACAANCGCGTGCTCATCGTCTCCCCNACCCAGCTCGTCGGCTCCCTGCGCCTCATCAACCAGCTCTGGAGCCACGACCGCCAGACGCGCAATGCCATCGAGATAGCCGAAAAATCCGGCCAGATGTACGACAAATTCTGCGGCTTCGTCGCCGACATGGAGCGCATCGACAAAGCCCTCACCACCACCCGCGCCGCCTACGACTCCGCCATCGCCAAACTCCGCACCGGCCGAGGCAACCTCATCACCCGCGCCGAAACCCTCCGCACCCTCGGCGTCAAAGCCTCCAAACGCCTCAAAGCCGATATGGCAGACTCCGACGAAGACGCTTCNGAAGAATAGTCGCCAAACTCACCTATTGCGCACCGCCGGGGGCATAGTCTTTCAGCTGTTGNCGTAGCCGCTGGCGCGCATAGTAGATGCGGCTTTTGATTGTGCCTACAGGCAGTTGCATCCGCTCGGCTATCTCNGAGTAGCGATAGCCCTGAAGGTGCATCGTGAANGGTTCGCGATATTCCGGAGCAAATCGGCCTATGGCCTCACTCACCTCCGAAGCGGCATATGCCCCTTCGGGTGTCTCTGCCGCAGCGGTGGCTGAAGCTGCATCGAGATGATAGAGGTCGTCGGTGGGCTCAATNCGNGTNTGNGAGCGAAAGGCCCNACGGTAGTTGTTGATGAAGATGTTGCGCATGATTGTGAACACCCAGCCTTTGAAGTTTACGTTNTCGGCATACCGCGCTTCGTTGTCGAGCGCTTTCAGAGTGGTGTCCTGCAGAAGGTCATAGGCATCATCGCGATTACTTGTCAGCGCATATGCGAAGTTCAGCATATTGGCCTGAAGTTCGAGCAGCTTCTGTTGAAATAGGTTTCGATTCATAGTGTCAATAGATAATGTGTGTGCAGATAAGATAAAAGTGTAAAAGAGAGAATTTATATTAGCTCAACTCCGCCCCCTGCAAAATTGTTCACTCGGCCACCCTCGGTTTAACACCATTTCACCCTTTTTTGTACACACACTAACCGCCGCCCGGCAAAGCCTGAGCGGCGGAAAGGTCAGAAGCCACGAGGGGAGAGACTTAAAATGTCAGTCGGTGGAGTAGATGGCGGGAGGGAGCAGGCGGAGGTTGTAGCCGGAGGACATAATCTGGCCGTAGGCTCCGGCTGAGAGTATGGCAATGAGGTCGCCACGGAGAGTAGGAGGCAGTGGGCGGTCGGTAGCGAAGGTGTCGGAGGATTCGCAGATGGGGCCCACGATGTCGTAGGGTTGCTCGGGGAGCTGGGCGCGGGCGGGGTCGGCAGCGGCTGTGAGGTTGATGATGGCGTGGCTGGCTTGATAGAGGGCGGGGCGGATGAGGTCAGTCATGCCGGCGTCGAGTATGACGAATTGTTTGTCGACGCCTTGTTTGACATAAAGCACCCGGGAGATGAGTGCGCCGCATTGGGCCACGACAGATCGCCCCAGCTCGAAGTGGAGCTGCTGACCGGGGCGCAGGGGCAGGTGGTCGCGGAAGGTGGAGAAGTAGGCCCGGAAGTCGGGAATGGGATTGGCAAGGGGGTGGTTGTAGTCAACGCCGAGTCCGCCGCCGACGTTGATGGCCGGGAGTTGGATGCCATGAGTGGCGAGGAGGTCTTGGAGGGCAATGATGCGGGAGCAGAGGAGGNGGTAGGGCTCGAGGGTGGTGATCTGGGAGCCGATGTGGAAGTGGAGTCCGCGGAATTGGAGTGAGGGTGATGAGAGGATGTGGCTGACGAGGGGGAGGAGGCGCGACATGGCGATGCCGAATTTGTTTTCGGCAAGGGCAGTGGTGATGTAATGGTGAGTGTGGGCGTCGATTTCGGGGTTGACGCGGAGTGCCACGGGGGCGCGCAGCCCCATTCGGGCGGCTGTCTGCTCGATTACGGCGAGCTCTTCTGCTGATTCGACGTTGAGACATGAGATGCCTCGGGAGAGGGCGAGGGTGATTTCGGCGTCGCTCTTCCCTACTCCGGCAAAAACTATCTTCTCGGGCGAGAAGCCGCAGGAGAGGGCGCGGAGGATTTCACCGCCGCTGACGGTGTCGGCTCCGAAGCCGGCTTGGGCGATGGCGCGCAGGATTGGCTCGTTGGCGTTGGCCTTGACGGCATAGTGGACGCAGAAGCCGGGGGTGGAGGAGGCTTCTTTGATGGCCTGCAGGGTTTGGGAGAGCAGGGCCATGTCGTAGAAATAGAAGGGGGTGGGATGGGAGGCTAACTGGGCGATGGGGAGGTTCATCTATTATAGTTTAGAGGGAGTGGTTGTTGAAGAGGTGTTGGGAGAGGAGGTTGAGGGCACGGATTTTGTCGGATTTGTGGATGAGCAGGGAGATGTTGTAGTTGGATCCGCCGTAGGAAATCATGCGCACGGGGATGGTGCGCAGTGCATCGATGACTTGTGCCTGGAATCCGCAGTTGGCCCACTGGAGGTCGCCGACGACGCATATGATGACCATGTCGCGGTCCACGGTGACTGTGCCATATTGCTTGAGGTCGGAGATGATGGCGTCGAGGGCTCGCTCAGAATCGATGGTGACTGAGACGCCCACTTCGGAGGTGACGATCATGTCGATGGGAGTGCGGTGGCTCTCGAAGATTTCAAAGACGCGGCGCAGGAAGCCGTAGGCGAGGAGCATGCGTCCGGATTTGATTTTGATGGCGGTGATGTTGTCTTTAGCGGCTACGGCTTTGATGGTGGCGGAGGGAGGGGTGTTGTAAATGACTGTGCCGGGGGCAGTGGGCTCCATGGTGTTGAGCAGGCGCACGGGGATGTTGTTGACTTTTGCCGGGAGGACGCAGGTCGGGTGGAGGATTTTTGCGCCGAAGTAGGCCAGTTCGGCAGCCTCTTCGAAGTGGAGTTCGGAGACGGGGCTTGTGGATTCGACGAAGCGGGGGTCGTTGTTGTGCATNCCGTCGATGTCGGTCCAGATTTCGATTTCGTCGGCCTGGATGGCTGCGCCGATGAGCGAGGCGGTGTAGTCGCTGCCTCCGCGCTGGAGGTTGTCGACTTCCCCTGCGGCATTGCGGCAGATGAAGCCTTGGGTCAGATAGATGTCNGCGTCAGGGTGGCGCTCCATCAGNGCTGAGAGACGGGAGGCGATGAGGGGGATGTCGGGCTCGTCGTTGGAGGCTTTGACCATGAAGTCGAGGGCGGGGAGCAGGACCACGTGACGCCCCTGTTCGAGGAGNTGGAATTTCATGAGAGCCGTTGACATCAGCTCGCCGCGGGCAATGATTTCGCGCTCGTCGACCTCGGTGATTTCGGGTTTGCTGCATTTGGCCTTTAGCAGGGCGATTTGCTCGCCGATGGCTTCGGAGGCGAGGTCGCGGAAGGTTTCGGAGGCGAGCAGNTCGCTGACCACTGCTGCATATTTCTGCTCAAGCTGATGGATGGCTTCGGAGGCGGCGGGGATGTTGGCCCGGCGGAGATAGTCGGTGATTGACACAAGGGCGTTGGTGGTGCCTGACATTGCACTCAACACAACGAAGTTGCGACCGCGTGACGTGATGAGCTCCGCCACATTTTTGATGCGCTCGGCCGACCCCACTGAGGTGCCGCCAAATTTCATTACTTTCATAGCTATGATAATGTACCTGTTTTGCAGGTGCAAAGTTACTAAAAACTTATAAAAATGCAATCAATATTAAAGCAAAAGATGTGGGTTTGGTTTAAAATTGCTAACTTTGCANAAATAAACACACCCTTAGTTGACTATGACCGACAGACTGCTTGATGACTTGATTGACTGTAGCCGCCGGGCGGGAGCCAAGGCGATGGAATATTTTCGCTCTTCGGGCGANATAGAAAACCACAATAAGCTAAACGACAGCGANATCGTGACGGTTGCCGACAANGCGAGCGAGGCGGTGATCAAGGCTTTTATCGCTNAGCATTATCCCNCACATTCCATCGTGTCGGAGGAGTCGGAANCCACCTGCGGCAGCGAGCCNTGGCGATGGGTCATAGACCCGATTGACGGCACTGCCAATTTCTTTGCCGGACTTCCGCTGTGGGCAATCAGCATCGGTGTGCAGCACGAGGGGGTGACCGTGGCCGGAGTTGTCTATATGCCGGCAACGGGTGAGCTGTTCTGCGCGGCGCGTGGCNGTGGGGCATGGATGGGCGGCAAGNCGGTNAGGGTGGGCAGCGAAACAAGTCTGAAAAGAGTGTTGGTGTCGACAGGCTTCCCGGTCGACAAAGACACNAATCCCGACAATAATCTTGACGTTGCGGCAAGAGTGTTGCCCTGCGTGCGCGACATCCGCAGGCTCGGAGCTGCGAGTGTCGACATGTGTTATGTGGCTGCCGGTTATCTCGGCGGTTACTGGGAGATGAATCTCCATGAATGGGACATCTGTGCCTCGACCCTCATTCTGGAAGAAGCGGGCGGTTGCTGCTCAAGCTATCGCGGCGACCGTGGAATAGCAATCGTGTGTGGCAACAGGTCAATCCATGACCAACTGCGGAGGCTGATTGCCGAGGGGGATGGAAAAAATACAACTGAGTTGTAAGGATTCTTCCATAATTTTGCGGTAAATAATCAATTTATCGTATAAATTAGGGTATGAAACGCAATCCAATAATAATAGGTGTGGCGCTGATGGGCCTCTGGTCGCTTGCAGCGTGTGGTTCACATTCTCACTCCGAGCATGAGCATGAGCATGAAGGCGAAGAGCATGAGAAGGAACATGCACACGGACATGACGAAATCGTGGTGGAGCCGGCCGATGCCGCCAAGTTCGGAATCGAAACAGAGGCTGTGGAGCTCGCTCCGTTCAATGAAGTGATAGCTGCTTCGGGGCGCATNGTGGCCTCCTCCGATGGNGAAGCTACGATTACGGCCACTGCTCCCGGCATCGTGACACTTCGCTCGGGTCTGGCCGTCGGCGANAAAATCGCGGCAGGCCGTTCGATTGGCAGCATTTCATCAAAAAACATCACCGGCGGCGACCCCAACCGTGCGGCCAAAGTGGCTGTCGANGCTGCCAAGCGCGAGGTTGACCGNCTGAAGCCTCTGCTCGACGAGGGCATCGTGACCCGAGGCGAATATAATGCCGCCCTTGCAGCCTATCAGTCTGCTCAGGCTGCCTATAGCCCTGCGGCAGCCGGCGGAGGACTGTCGTCGCCGATAACAGGCGTCATCACCCAACTGCTCGTGCAGTCAGGGCAATTTGTCGAAGCAGGCACACCGATTGCCACCGTCAGCAAAGGCGGCTCAGTGATGCTCGTGGCCGACCTTCCCGAGAAATATCGCAACACNCTGCCTTCGATTCGTCAGGCAATCTTCCGTCCGTCGTATGGCGAAGCATGGCTNTCGACCGATTCGCTCGGAGGCAGCCGGATTGAATCGTCGGCCACTGACGCCGTGGCCAAGGCNGGCTATCTTCCCGTGGTGTTCTCTCTGCGCAACGACGGCACTCTCTCGGCAGGCACATTTGCCGAAGTGAATCTCATCACGGCNTCATCGCAGCCGGCAATCGCCGTGCCCACCGAAGCTCTCTCCGAGCAGCAGGGCACCTACTTTGTCTACGTCAAGGAGGGCGACCATGCCTACGAAAAGCGCAAGGTGGAAATCGGCGAATCCGATGGCCAACGCACCGTCATCAAGGCCGGGCTCGAACCGGGCGAATCGGTGGTGGTGAAAGGCACCATCATGGTCAAGCTCGCCGAAAGCAGCGGAGCCGTTCCCGAAGGTCATTCCCATAATCACTAATCAGCAAAGAGAACACGCATTATGCTTAACCGAATAATCAAGTTTTCGCTGACCAACCGCGTGACCATCCTGCTGCTGACGGCGGTTGTGATGATATGGGGTTGCATCACCCTGGTGAAGAGCGACATCGACATATTCCCCGACCTGAATGCGCCGACAGTGGTGGTCATGACCGAAGCCCCCGGCATGGCTCCTGAAGAAGTGGAACGCATGGTCACCTACCCCATTGAGACGACGCTCAACGGCGCCACCGANGTGCGCCGCGTGCGATCATCGTCGGCCACAGGCTTCTCCGTCGTGTGGGTTGAATTTGACTGGGACGCCGACCCCTACATTGCCCGCCAGATTGTGTCGGAAAAACTGACGGCCGTGGCCGAACAGCTTCCCCCGGGAGCGGGAGTGCCCACGCTCGGCCCGCAGTCGTCGATACTTGGCGAGATGATGATCATAGGCCTCACGTCGAACCCCGACTCCACATCCATGACCGACCTCCGCACCATAGCCGACCGCGTGATCTCGCCCCGACTGCTCTCGCTCGGCGGAGTGTCGCAAGTGTCGGTGCTTGGCGGCGACGTGGCACAATATCAGATTAAACTCAACACCGACCGCATGCGCCACTACGGCATCACGCTCGACCAGGTGAGCAGTGCGGTTGAGAATCTCAACGTCAACACCTCCGGCGGCGTGCTCTATGACTTCGGCAACGAATATCTCATCAAAGCCGACATCCACACCTCCTCAATCGACGAGATGAGCAAATCAGTGGTCAGCAGCGACGGCACATCCATCGTCACGCTTGCCGACATCGCCGACATCGAGATTGGCCCCGAAACGCCAAAGCTCGGCGTAGCCTCCGAGCGAGCCAAAAGCGCCGTGCTCGTCACCGTCACCAAGCAACCCTCCACGAGCACCATCGACCTGACCAACGAGATTGACCGCATGCTCGAAGAATTGCGCCCCACGCTCCCTGCCGACGTCCANCTGTCGACCGACATCTTCCGCCAGAGCGACTTCATNGCCAGCTCCATCAGCAACCTTCAGCAGTCGCTCCTCGAGGGCGCCCTGTTTGTCATCGTCGTGTTGTTCTTCTTCCTGATGAACTTCCGCACCACCCTGATTTCAGTCGTAGCCCTGCCGCTGTCAATCATCGTGACCGTGCTGACACTCCACTGGATGGGGCTCACCATCAACACCATGAGCCTCGGAGGCATGGCCATAGCCATCGGCTCGCTGGTCGACGACGCCATTGTCGACGTGGAAAATGTCTACAAACGCCTGCGTCAGAACCGCTCACTTCCCCCCGAGCAGCGCACACCCCTTCTCACCATCGTGTTTGAAGCCTCAAAAGAAGTGCGACTCCCGATTCTCAACTCCACCCTCATCATCGCCGCCAGCTTCCTCCCCCTCTTCTTCCTCGACGGCATCGGCGGACGCATGCTCATTCCCCTCGGCATCTCTTTCCTCACAGCCCTGCTGGCCTCCACCATCGTTGCCCTGACCGTCACNCCGGTGCTCTGCAGCTACCTCCTTGCCGGCGACAAAGCCCTCCGCCAAACCGACCGCGAGCCCTGGCTTGCCCGCAAACTCGGCGCCGCCTACAGCCGTCTGCTCCCCAAAGCCCTCNGCCACAAAAAGACCATCCTCTCAGCCACCGCAGCCCTGCTCCTGATAGCCATCGGATGCTTCTTCACCCTCGGTCGAGGCTTCCTCCCCTCCTTCAACGAAGGCTCACTGACNATCAACGTCAGCACCCTCCCCGGCATATCCCTCGACGANAGCGACCATCTTGGCCGCGAAGCCGAAAAGATAATCCTCTCGATGCCCGAAATCACCACCGTGGCCCGCAAGACCGGCCGCGCCGAGCTCGACGAACACTCCCTCGGAGTCAACGTCTCCGAAATCGAAGCCCCCTACCGACTCGCCTCCCGCTCGCGCTCCGATATGATTAAAGAGCTGCGCGAAAAACTCTCCCACCTCCCCGGCACAAACATCGAAATCGGCCAACCCATCTCCCACCGCATCGACGCCATGCTCTCCGGCACCGAAGCACAGATAGCCATCAAAATCTTCGGCCCCGACCTCGACCGACTCCACTCACTTGCCACCCAAGTCAAAGGTGCGATTTCCCAAGTCGACGGCATTGTCGATGTCAACGTCGAGCAACAGATCGGCCGCCCGCAGCTCGACATCCGCCCCCGCCGCGACATGATGGCCCGCTACGGAATCACCAACCGCCAGCTCTCCACTTTCGTGGCCACGATGATTGCCGGTCAGCCCGTCTCCCAAGTCTATCGCGACGGAATCCCCTTCGACGTCATCCTCAAAGTCGACCCCGCCGACCGCGACCGACTCTCCGACATCTCTGCCCTGCTCATCGACTCCAACGAAGGCAAGATACCCCTGAGCTACGTTGCCGACATCATCTCCACCACCGGCCCCAACACCATCAACCGCGAAAACGTCAGCCGACGCATCGTCATCTCCGCCAACGTCGAAGGCCGCGACCTGCGCAGCGTCGTCAATCAGATTCAAACCCAGATCAACCAAGATGTCACCCTCCCCGAAGGCTACTACGTCCAATTCGGAGGCCAGTTTGAAAGCGAAGCACAAGCCTCCCGCACCCTCGCCCTCGCATCAATCGGAGCCCTGCTGCTCATCTTCCTTCTCCTGATGCAGGAATACAAAAGCACGGCCCAATCGCTCGTAATCCTTGCCAACATGCCCCTGGCTCTCATTGGCGGAGTCATGATACTCTTCTTCACCCGCTCCGAAGTCAACATCCCCGCCATCATCGGCTTCATATCCCTCATGGGCGTGGCCACACGCGGCGGCATGCTCCTCCTCTCGCGCTACAACTCCCTCGCCTCCCACGGCCTCCCCCTGCCCCAGCGCATCGCCCGCGGCTCCGCCGACCGCCTCAACCCCATCATCATGACAGCCCTCACCTCAGCCCTCGCCCTCATCCCCCTCGCCCTCCGAGGCTCCGAGCCCGGCAACGAAATCCAGTCGCCAATGGCCCTCGTGCTGCTCGGCGGACTCCTCTCCTCCACCATCCTCAACCTCTTCATCGTCCCCATCCTCTACTCCATCATATCCCGAAACCGAAACCCCCAATCCCCCCGTCCCAACGAATGATTAAGAAACTCCTACCCTCCCTATTAGCCATCCTCACCTCCTCAATAGCCACTCCCCCCACGGCATCCGCNCANACCGCCGCCNCCTCNCCTCTCGACCCCATNGCAGCCCAAATCGCNGCCACCAACCCCNNCCTGCGAGCCACCTCCCTGCGCCTCGACGCCTCCCGCGCCGAGCTGCTNACNCNNNNCACCCTCCCCGACCCCGAAATCTCCGTCAGCCCCCAGTTCGGCCGCCCCGGCCAGAAAGTCGGCGTCGAAGCCACNCAATCNTTCGACTGGCCCGGAGTCTACACCGCCCGNGCCCGCGNCGCCCGAGCCCAATCCGCNGCAATGACCCATCAGCTCNACGCCCGCCGCCTCGAAATCACCACCCAAATCAAAACCCTCCTCATCGACATCATAGCCTCCCGCCAGCTCGTCGACCTCCACACCTCCACACTCTCCCACATCGACTCCCTCATCNCNGCCGCCGACCGAGCAGCCGCCTGCGGCGANCTCTCCCGCCTCGACCTCAACAAACTCCGCATCGAGCGCCTGCTCGCCGCCCGCCGCCTCAGCGAAGCCACCCTNTCNCTCTCCTCCTCNACCTCCCAGCTCCAGACCCTCGCCGGAGGCGACACCGCACCCTCCGTCGNCCCCCTCATCTCCACNCTCCAGACCTTCCCCCTCCTCCCCCTCCTCCCCCTCGACACCTATCTCCAAGCCGCCACCACCCGCAACCCCTCCCTCCTCCAGGCCGACGCCCTGACCGCCGCCGCCCGCCTCGACGCCCAAGCCACCCTCCGCCAGCGCCTGCCCGGATTCACCCTCGGCTACACCTATGAATACGACCTCGGCGACCATTACTCCGGCTTCACCCTCGGCCTCACCCTCCCCATCTTCTCCTCCCGCCACCGGCGCCAAGCCTCCACCGCCACCATCCTCGCCCTCCAGGCCGAAGCCACAGAACTCGCCGCCACCACACGCTCCGAAATCATCTCCCTCCACACCCGGCTCCAGCGCCTCGACACCGAGATAGCCGCCATGACCCAAGCCCTCGACTCCGGCGACAACCTCCGCCTCCTCACCCGCGCCTACGCCGCCCGCCAGATCACCCTCCTCGACTACCTCCAAGACCGCGCCTACTTCCTCGACGCACACACCCTCCTCATCGACCTCCTCCGCCAGCGCGACACCCTCCACATCCAGCTCTCCCAATACCTCTAACCCCCTCCCCCTCCTCCCCCCCATCAATCCAAACACAAAAAAAGGAGCGACGAAACTCAAATCGTCGCTCCTTNTGTTGTTTATTTTGTTGTAGAAGAGAATCAGGGATGNTCGTGGGTCACGACGTAGTCGCGCACCCGACGGAATAGGTCGGTGGCAAACACGAAGTCGTTGAGGGCNTNGGANNTGGTGTGGTAGATCTGCTGCATGTCGCCGACCCATTCGCGATGGCCGCGGTTGAGAAAGATGATGTTTTCGCCTATGCCNAGCACGGAGTTCATGTCGTGGGTGTTGATGATGGTGGTGATGCCATATTCATGGGTGATGTCGCTCAGAAGCTCATCAATNAGGATGGAGGTGCGGGGGTCGAGCCCGGANTTGGGCTCGTCGCAAAAGAGATAGCGGGGNTTGAGGGCTATGGCGCGGGCTATGGCCACGCGCTTCTGCATGCCTCCGGAAATCTCGGAGGGATATTTGGCGTCGGCNCCCGANAGGCCNACGCGCTCCAGGCAGAAGCGGGCGCGCGAGAGCATCTCGGCGCGCGTCATGTCGGAAAACATGACCAGAGGGAACATGACGTTGCCAAGCACCGTCTCGGAGTCAAACAGCGCCGACCCCTGAAAGAGCATGCCGATTTCGCGGCGCAGGGCCTTGACCTGCGAGGGGGTCATGCGCAGCAGGTCGCGCCCGTCGTAGAGAATCTCGCCGCTGTCGGGGCGGATGAGCCCCACGAGCGATTTCATCAACACCGTCTTGCCCGACCCGCTCTGGCCGATGATGAGGTTGGTCTTGCCGGTGAGAAATGTGGCGTCGACGCGGTGGAGAATGGTCTTGCCGTCGAAGCTCTTGACGATTTGTTTCACTTCAATCATTGCATCATCAGTTTGGTGAGAATTACGTCGAGCAGCAGGATGAGGATGCTGCTCGAAACAACGGCGTTGGTGCTCGCCTTGCCCACTTCGAGGGCGCCGCCGCGAACGTAGTAGCCATAAAACGAAGCGACGCTGGCAATGATGTAGGCGAAAAAGAGGGCTTTGATGAAGCCTGACCAGACATACCATTCGTTGAACATGGCCTGAACGCCGTAGACATAGTTGGCCACGGTGATCACATCGGTGAACTGCGCCACCAGGTAGCCGCCGAGAATGGAGGTGGCGATGCAGAAGGCCACGAGCACCGGCATATAGAAGATGAAGGCAGCCACCTTGGGCAGCACGAGGTAGGAGGCGGAGTTGACACCCATGATGTCGAGAGCGTCGATTTGCTCGGTGACGCGCATGGTGCCAATCTCGGAGGCAATGTTGGAGCCGACCTTGCCGGCGAGTATGAGGCAGAGAATGGAGTTGGAAAATTCGAGCAACACGATGTCGCGCGTGGCAAGCCCGACGCTGTAGGAGGGTATCAGGGGCGACTCGGTGTTGAGCTTCATCTGAATGGTGATCACCGCCCCGATGAAGAGCGAAATGACGATGACCAGCGGAATGGAGTCGACGCCGAGCTTGTTGATTTCAAATATGAATCTCTGCCACATCACGTTGCGGCGCGGCGGACGGCCGAAGACGCGCCGCATGAAAAGGACGTAGCTGCCGAAGGTGGCTATGGAATTGGTCAGAAGCATTGGCTGTGGGCGAAATAAATAATGTTAACGAAGTGCAAATTTAAGCATTTTTGCCGTCACGGCAATCATTTTCGCCGAGAAAACCGAGCGAAAACCTCGCCGGAGGCCGAACCCGATGGCCGATTCAGGCGTTAGACTATCAAAACTATTGTCTCTCAAAACCGAAAAAAGATGAAACGACTACTGCTTGGCCTCATCGGAGCTGCCGCTCTGTTGGCCCCTGAAATGACTGATGCCTGTTCGAGAATACTNTATCACGGCGAGGGCGACCTGCGAATCGTGGGCCGTTCGCTCGACTGGAAAACCCCAATCCCGACGAATCTCTATGTCTATCCCCGAGGCATGAAGAAGCAGGGCAACTCGATGGAAGGCTCCGTTGAATGGACCTCGAAATATGGCGCGGTCTACGCCGTGGGCTACGATGGCGGCGTCACGGAAGGGATGAACGAAAAAGGGCTGGTGGTCAACGGNCTCTTCTGCAAAGGCACCGTCTATGTCAATGACCAGACGGCCGGCCGCCCGCAGATGTCGCTGGCAATGTTCGTGGCCTGGATGCTCGACAACAACGCCACCACACCCGAACTCGTGGCCAAGCTGCGNGAACAGAATTTCACCATCTCCGGAGCCACATTCGACGGCGGCACCGTGTCAGCCCTCCACTGGGGCATCACCGACGCCGAAGGCCGATGCGCAGTGCTGGAATTTGTCGACGGCTACGTTGTGGTCTACGAAGGTCAGGACATGCCCGCCATGACCAACGACCCCGGCTATCCGCAGATGACCGCCATCAACGACTACTGGACAAAAGTGGGCGGCGAAAACATGCTCCCCGGCACCGTCAAGAGCCCCGACCGATTTGTGCGCGGCTACTATTTCGACACCCACGTTGAGAAAACCTCCAACCCCGACATCGCACTCTCCATCACCCGAAGCATCCTGATGAACGTATCCGTGCCATATCTCTACACCGTTGAATCCGAACCAAACGTCTCCTCAACCCAATGGCGATCATTTGCCAACATCCCCGCCCGCAGATACTACTTCGACATGGTCACCAACCTCGGCGTCTACTACATCGACCTCAACAAATGCGACCTCCGCCCCGGAGCATCAGTGATGAAATTCGACACCTCGAAAAACACCACCCAAGTAGGCGACATCACCTCGCAACTTGTTAAATCAGCACCATTCACACCAATGTATTGATGATTTTTCGTAACTTTGCGCCGAACTTACTCAAACGACAATGATTTCGCGCATCGTAACCGTCATACTGCTACTGATCATCGCGACATCGGCTCCTCAGGCACTCAAAGCCTCAGAAGCCGATGTTGCCGACATTGGCACCATCGACTCCCTCGAACTTCGCGCACACCAGCTCATCGACACCATCAAAACCACCCTCGACGGCAACGCCCGAATCGACTCAGCCCGATTTGCCGAAATGCCATGGTATAAGCAGCTCTACGAAACCGGATTCAGAATCCACGACCCCGCCATCAACTACCCCCGATTCATGCGCTTCGCACTGAAAGTCTACGATTGGGGCGACCACACATTCAACAGCTACAACCCCGACTACGTGGTCGGCACCGGCAAAAACTGGAAAGCCCGCATCGACAGCTACAACTGGATGGAAAGCTACATGATGCTCTTCAGCATCAACTCCCGCGACATGCTCCATATCCGCTCCAACGTCTACGACGACCTCGGAATCCACCTCAGCTTCATGGCCCTGAGCATCGGCTACACAGCCAAAGTCAACAACTGGGCCGGCGACAAATCAAAACGCTCCAACTTCAATTTCAACTTCACAACCTCACGATTCTCAGCCAACATCGACATACTCTCAACCGAAGGCGCAAGCCACATCACCCACTTCGGCGACTACAACGACGGCCACTCATTCAACTATCGCTTCAACGACATATCCCACAAAGCCCTCTCCGGAGAATTCTACTACTTCATAAACCATCTGAAATTCTCACAAGCCGCCGCCTACTGCTTTTCAAAATATCAGCTGCGCAGCGCAGGATCGCCCATCGTCGGCTTCGCATTCAACAACCAGCGCATAGCAATGGACTTCTCCAACCTCCCCCCCGAAATGAAACAATTCCTGCCATCGCTCGAAAACTACTACAACTTCCGCTTCACCGACTATGGCATCATCGGCGGCTACAGCTACAACTTCGTGCTCCGCCCAAAANCCTGGCTCATNAACCTCACCGGCCTCCCCTCAATCGGATTCCGCCACTCCTACTCCACCTCCTCCGAAGGCAAAAAAATGATGCTCGCCGCAAACATCAGAGCCCGATTCTCNGTNGTCTACAACCACCGCGCCCTATTCGCATCCCTCTGCGGACGCCTCGACGGCAACCTCTTCTTCAACGCCAAATACACCTTCTTCAACGCCACCGAATCACTATCGGCCATCGTCGGAGTAAGGTTCTAATCCCCCCTTCCACCCCACCCACCACAATCATCATCACATCCATGAAAACATTCCCCAACCTTCGCAGCCTCATGGCCGCCCTCATACTCAGCGCCACCCTCGCAGCCGGCGCAAAAACCATCGAAGTCAATCTCACAGCGCTCGGCGTAAAACCCGACACCCAAAAATCACAGACCCTCAACCTCCGGCGCGCAATCACAAAAGCCATGAGCCGACAAAACCCCGGCGACACCCTGCTCATGCACCTCGCCCCCGGCACCTACCACTTCTCGCCCGCCAAAGAACTCCGGCGCACACTCTTCATCTCCAACCACGACCAAGACAACCCCAAAAACGTCGGCATCGAACTCAACAGCTGCACCAACATCATTCTCGACGGCAACGGCGCCGACCTACGCTTCGACGGACGCATGCTCCCCATCGTCATGACTGCCACAACAGACTGCCAACTCCGCAACCTCTCAATCGATTTCACCAACCCCCAGATATCACAAGTCACCATTCTAAACAACGACACAATCCGAGGCATCATCACCTACCGCCCCGCCGAATATGTGAAATATCGAATCACCACCGACAGCACCCTCATAGCCTACGGCAACGGCTGGGAGCAGCAACCCATAGTCGGCATCGCCTTCGACCCCCGGACACGCCACATGATCTACAATACATCCGACATCAACGTAGGCACCACCTCCGTCACCCCCCTCCCCGACGGCTCACTCCAAGCCCCCTGGCGCGACCCCCGACTCCCGGCCGGCACCATCGTCGCAATGCGTTCCTACGCCCGCCCCTGCCCCGCAATATTCATCGACGAAAGCCGCGACATAGCGCTCACCAACGTCACCGTCCACTACGCCGAAGGCATGGGCCTGCTCGCCCAGAACACCTGCAACATCGCCCTCAACGGATTCAACGTCAGCCTCCGCGGCGACACCGACCCGCGCTACTTCACAACACAAGCCGATGCCACCCACTTCTCCGGCTGTTCAGGCACAATCACCTCCATCGGCGGCCTCTACGAAGCAATGATGGACGACGCCATCAACGTCCACGGCACCTACCTCAAACTCACAAGCCGCATCGACGACAACACATTCGAAGCCGCATATCAACACCCCCAGACCTACGGCTTCCGCTGGGCCAACCCCGGCGACTCAGTGGCCGTCATCTCCTCCCCGACAATGGACATCGCCCAAACCCCACTGACCATAGCCTCAATCACCCCCGTCGACCAACCAACAGTCAGCGGAGCCAAGCTATTCCGCATCCGATTCAATGAAACCGTCGACATCTCCATCGACCCCGACCGAGGCAGCTTCGGCTTCGAAAACCTCACGGCCACACCCTCCGTGCGCTTCGCCGACAACACCATTCGCAACAACCGCGCGCGCGGAGCCCTCTTCTCCACCCCGCGCCCGGTCATGGTTGAAAACAACCTCTTTGACCACACCTCCGGCTCAGCCATACTGCTCTGCGGCGACTGCAACGGCTGGTACGAAACCGGCGCGTGCCGCAATGTCACCATCCGCTCCAACCGCTTCATCAACGCCCTCACCAACCTCTTCCAATTCACCAACGCCGTCATCTCCATCTATCCCGAAATTCCCGACCTCCTGGGTCAGCACGGCTACTTCCACAGCGGAATCACCATCGTCGACAACCACTTCGACACATTCGATGCTCCCCTGCTCTACGCCAAATCCGTCGACGGCCTCCTCTTCCGCCACAACACACTTTCCACCAACCACGACTTCCCTCCCCTCCACTGGAATCGCAGCCAAATCCTCCTCCACCGCGTAACCAACGCCGCCATCGACCCCGTCACCAACCCCGCCTCAAATTAAACTTTTTTCTTTCCCAAGTTGTTCCACCACAACAAAATGCTTAACTTTGCCTCAGACATCCATCCGTCAATAAAACTCTCCGACCGTAAAAAATTCCACTCACACTCCAAACGTTAGATAAGCAATGACACAGATAGTAGTGACACTCGAAAACAACGCCGATGAAAATTTTCTCAGGCGAATGATTGAAAACATGAAAGGNGTNGTCAAAACCTCCCTTCGCCACAACGCNGCCGTGCAGGACCGCGAAGATGAATCACAATTTCTCTCCACTCTCCATAACATAAAACGTGAAATCGACCCCTCAGTCATCGACATGTCCGACCCTCGCACCAAATACATCATGTCAAAATGAAAAACATTTTTCTTGACACCAATTTCATAATAGACTACTTCATACGCGAAGACTTTAGCGGCGAGGCTGAGAAACTCCTGCAAAAAGGCCACCAAAAGAATATGAAATTNTTCATCTCATATCTTTCGGTAGCCAATTTTGCTTATATCATGCGCAAGATGCCTTCAGCGCAACTTAAAAATATAATCTTTCAAATATGCAATATATTTGAGGTTGTGGACAATACACGCGGTCAAATCATTCAGAACCTGCAGGCTGACTTCAATGATTTCGAGGACGGTTTGCAGTATCAATCGGCCATTGGCGCAAGTTGCGACTGCATAATCACCCGAAATAAAAAAGACTTTCTTAATGCTGAAATTCCGGTGTTTACCCCAACAGAATTTATAGCCCTATCTTAACGTCCGGCTTAGTAGATGGATGGTGAGGGCCGGGCGTTAGTCGTCGTGGTGACGGCCGTGGTGGTGTTTCTTTTTGTGGTGTTTGGGTTTCTTGGGCTTTTTGCCTTTGTGGGGGTGTCCGTGGGAGTCATAGTAGGTGTCGCCTTCAATGCCCCAATAGGCATGAGAAGCGCAGGATGTTGCAATCGGGGCTAACGACAGCAGGGCTGCGATGGCCAATAGCAGGCTGAAACGGGAGCGACGTGTCTTCATAGTCGTAATGAGTTAAATTGTAGTGTTTGAAACTTATATTTAACCATAATTACGAATGAATGTGTCATTTTGTTCGGCAGCGTTGCTTTTTAGGGCGATTTTGTGTAACTTCGCAGAATAAATCAGACTAACAGACACTCCCCACCTATGGCCGAAAATTCACTTCTTGACCGACTCGACGGCATCGATGCCCGATTTGAAGAAATCTCCACTCTCATCACCGACCCTGCAGTCATTGCCGACATGAAGCGTTATGTGCGCTTGACTAAGGAATATAAAGACCTCGAAAAACTGCTCGGTCTCACTCGCCGCTACCGTCAGATGATTGCCGACATTGCCGANGCCCGCGAAGTGCTCGACACTGAAAGCGACGACGAGCTGCGCGAAATGGCCAAAGAAGAACTCGATGCTGCGCAAGCTGCCATTCCCGGCCTGGAAGAGGAAATCAAGTTGCAGCTTATTCCCGCCGACCCCGAGGATGGCAAGAATGCCATTCTTGAAATCCGAGGNGGCACCGGAGGCGACGAAGCCGCAATCTTTGCCGGCGACCTTGCCAAGATGTACATGAAATATTGCGAATCAAAGGGCTGGAACGTGGCCGTGACTTCGGCGAGCGAGGGCGCTGCGGGGGGCTACAAGGAAATAGTGATGGCAGTGAGCGGCGAAGGCGTTTACGGCACGCTGAAATATGAAAGCGGTGTGCATCGCGTGCAGCGAGTACCTGCCACAGAGACNCAGGGACGAGTACACACCTCGGCGGCAACAGTGGCCGTGCTTCCCGAAGCCGAACCTTTCGACGTTGAAATCAACGAAGGTGANATCAAGTGGGACACATTCCGCTCCGGAGGTGCCGGCGGTCAGAACGTCAACAAAGTGGAGTCGGGTGTGCGTCTGCGCTACATGTGGCGCAACCCCAACACCGGCGAGACCGAGGAGATTCTGATCGAGTGTACTGAAACCCGCGACCANCCCAAAAACAAAGAGCGCGCCCTCAGCCGACTGCGCACATTCATCTACGACAAAGAGCATCAGAAATATATCGACGACATTGCCTCGCGCCGCAAAACGATGGTGAGCACCGGCGACCGATCGGCCAAAATCCGCACCTACAACTATCCGCAGGGACGCATCACCGACCATCGCATCGGCTACACCATCTATAATCTTCAGGCCTTCGTCGACGGCGACATTCAAGACTGCATCGACCACCTAATCATTGCCGAAAACGCCGAAAAGCTCAAAGAATCCGAACTCTAATCAACCTGAATAGAATGCAACAGTCTCCTCCTCCCCTACCTGACGCTACCACGAAAAAACGCTTTTCCGTGTGGTCACTCATCGACTCCTTTGAAGCGGCAGTGAAATCGTTTCCGGCCGCCACAGTCTACATATGCCTGAATTCGCTCTGGCTCATTGCCTATGTTCTGCTGCCGTCAGCNGCTATATCGAGAGACATCGAAACGGCCTGCAACTTCGTGTTGCCGCTGGGATGCATGCTTTCGACAGCAATCAGCGTNTGGTCGCGCTATCTCGGGTCGAAATCGCGAAGTGAAATCATAGCGCAACTCATTGCCGCANCCATTCTGNTTTGCGACTGGTTTTTACTTGCAAATCACTTCAAACACCTGTCTACCTCAATAATTTGTGGCCAAGGTGCAGCAATGACTGCTGCTGCAATCGCCTGCTTATTTGTTCCTGACGCCAAGGCGATGAACCAAGAGCAAGCTCTCAACTTCACCAACAATCAAATAAAGAACTGCCTGATTACCGGAGGACTGAGCATAGCCCTTGCGGTTGTCGTTACTGTGATATTCCAGACCATAAGTGCGCTTTTTGATGTCGACACTGAAAAAATCAATCTCGTTCTGGTCATTATCTNTTCTCAGGCAATCTGCTCATTCATATTTCTCTCTCGCATCTCCACNCCGGAACAAAACGCCCTNCAGGCCACCACACTCAGTGCATCACGCTTTCGCCGCGGACTGACAAAATTCATCCTGCTGCCTGCATCGGCCATCTATATGGNCGTGCTCTATGTCTATGCGCTGAAAGTGACACTCGCCTGGAGTCTGCCCAACGGCTTCATCACCACCTCCGTCACNTGGCTCTCCGCACTGGTGTTTCTCACNCTCTATGAACTCAAGGTNTCCAAACCGCTGGAAGCAGGACTGACATTNAAAATCTACCGATGGCTGCCGCTGCTGATGATGCCGCTATTGCTGCTTATGTCGGTGGCAATATGGTATCGGCTNGCAGAATATGGTTCCACCCCCTCACGCCTCTATGTGGCCGCATTTAATTTGTGGGCCTTCGGTGTATTCATCTATCTCACCCTGTCCCGCAACTTCGGCAAGCTCAACAATGTGGCACTTTCATTTGCGGCCGTTTTCCTGCTGACATCCATTGTGCCTTATTTCAACCTGACCGACATCGCCTACCGTCAGCAGCGCAACTCAGTCAAAGAAGCATTTGCATCAGTCGGTGTCACAAAACTCCCGCTGAATGAAGATGAATTTATCGAAGCCACCGATAAAATGGATCCGAAACTTAAAAAGCAAGTGGGCGAGCGGCTCTACTATCTCGACGGCTACGATGACCATTCGCGAGTCAGCGACATAATCTCNTTCCAAGCCCCNTACCCTTATTCAGAGCCCACCATCGACCTTGTCAGAAACCTTAAATTTGAATCTTATAACCAATTTCTGACCATTCCCGAAGGCTATTCGTCAGTCAANTATTTTCAGGATTCAAAATATGAAGCCGGACTCGACAGCTCCAATNCGGTGGTGGTGNTNACNGTCGGCGACAGCGACAGCATTTCGATTTCACTTGAAATGAATCGCCTCAAACTNCTTTCCGACAAAAAGACTCTGCCCGACACGCTGATTCAGACTTCCAACAGCCAAGTGGCTTTCCGCCCCACACAAATCGACTTCACGATGTATGATACGGACAAAGACACTAACGTCAGCATCCGCACCTGTCGAGGCTATCTATTTAAGAAATAATCAANTTAACTGCATAGACGCAACCAAAAACATGAAACGCAACGAACTCATTGAAAACATTCGCCGCAAAGGCTCATTTCTCTGCGTCGGTCTTGACACCGATCTCAAAAAAATTCCCGCCCATCTGCTCGATGCCGAAGACCCCATATACGAATTTAACAAAGCGATTATCGACGCCACNGCGCCCTACTGCGTGGCCTACAAACCCAATCTCGCTTTCTATGAAGCCTTCGGCGTGAAAGGCCAGATTNCTCTCGAAAAAACGATTGCCTACATCAAGCAGAACNATCCCGACCAGTTCATCATTGCCGACGCAAAGCGCGGCGACATCGGCAACACCTCGAAGCTNTATGCGCGCTCATTTTTTGAATATCTCGACGTCGATGCCGTGACCGTGGCNCCCTACATGGGTGAGGATAGCGTGACACCGTTCCTCGGCTACGAAGGCAAGTGGGTGATTCTTCTCGCTCTGACCTCCAACAAGGGTTCTCACGACTTCCAGCTCATCCGCAACGAAGAGGGCACTCCGCTCTTTGAAACGGTNATGCGCACTTCTGCCAANTGGGCCNGCGAAGATGAAATGATGTATGTGGTCGGCGCCACCCAAGGCAAGATGTTTGAAGAAATCCGCCGCATCGCTCCCCGCTCGTTCCTGCTCGTTCCCGGAGTNGGNGCNCAGGGTGGCAGTCTGGAAGANGTGTGTCGCTACGGCATGATTCCCGGCGACTGCGGACTGCTCGTCAACTCATCGCGCGGCATCATCTACGCNTCTGCCGGCACCGATTTCGCCCAGGCTGCGGCCACTGAAGCCCGCAAGCTCCGNGACCAGATGGCCGAGCTGCTGAAATAATATACACAGAATCTGCCCGATGCCCGACGAATCATCAGGTTTCAACATTGATGCGGAGGATTTCGACCTCCGACAAAGCGACAACTCCGCCCTTCGGCTCATCCATGAGTCGAAGAGCGGATATGCCCGCATATTTTATTGCGAGCGCAACGGGCGGCGCTTTGCAATAAAATGCCTGCGCNCCGACCTGGCCGACAANCCGATCTATCGNGAGCTGCTCCGCAAGGAATATGACATCGGCCACCGACTCTACCACCANAANATNGTGGCCGTAAACGCNATCGAGGAGCGGGCCGACACCGGNCTGTCAATCGAGATGGAATATGTNGACGGNGTGACGCTGGGCGACTATCTGGCCGCCCACCCCTCCCTNGCCGAGCATGAGGCGGAAGATATTGTCAGGCAAATCACTGATGCGCTTACCTATATCCACGGCCACCACCTGACGCATCGCGACCTCAAGCNGTCGAANATCCTCATCACNCANGCCGAAAANATGGTGAAAATCATTGACTTCGGGCTTAGCNANGGNGACTCCTTCACTCGATTCAAACTCNGCGGCGGCACGCAGCAATATTCAGCNCCNGANCAGCTTGAAGGCAACGCCGAGTCTGATGCGCGANCCGACNTCTATGCCGTTGGGCGCATAATGCTCGATTTCAATCTCAAAAACCGAGCATGGAACCGGGTGGCNCGTCAATGCCTGNCGAANNATCCGGCNAAACGNCCNGCNAAGGCTGCCGACATATTGCCGNCCNTCCATCGCNCCTCGCGCCGACATGCAGCTACCATCATCGGCATCGCCCTNCTGATCGCCTCATTGACCNCNCTNCTCATCTTCCTGCCCCGACGCGACGGAAAGACANNCCCGGAACCGATNGTTGCAGCAACCGATGCTCCTCCGGCACCCGTGGATACTCTCGATGCTCCTGCAGAGCCCNCTGAGGGTGAAACAAATGTGGAGCNGGTATCTNCTGTCACAACGCCGACGCCAACNGTGGAGGAGGCGGCGAGCGAACCGNAAACGGTCGCTGANCCGNCCGAAAAANCGACCGAAAAAGAATCNGANCCGGAAATCGACGACGCCAATCTNCCCCTTGAAGAAGCAGCCTATCGACATCTGACNGCAATCTGCAAACGCCACTGGCAGCGGCATATAGCCACNATTGACACCATGCGCAACATTGCCACCATTCGCCTGGCCACCGTGGGCTACTGGAGACACCTCTCAAAAGAGGAGTTCAGCCAATGGCTCGAAACGCGCATNACNAAAGANACCCCCTACTTCGAGCAGATGATGGAGCTGGCCNGAAAGACCGTCACCCAATTTCAAAACGAAAACAAATCCGAAGAACACCATGCCTGGACGCGCGCCAACAANCGNGGTGTCAACCAAGCCATAATCGACTTCACCCAATGCATAGGCAACGACGTCTACGANCACCGCAGACTTCTGGAAAACGGNACCTGGGCCATCCACNGCTGGTCCGAATCCACCCGCCGNGCCCTCCAATAACCCGCCCCATCCACATTGCCTAATGGAGTCCATTTACATGTAGGGACGCACGGCTCGTGCGTCCAACGATAACACATTGATTTTCAATCGTACGCACGAACCGCGCAGCCCTGCGAAGTCGAGTGAAACGCGAGTAGTGTGCGACCCCGAGATGTCTGAATAAAGAAAGCTGCTTACCTCAGCGGTTTCGCATAAAGGCAAGCAGCTTTTTANTGGAAGCTCGTGCAGTTGATGAGCATTAATTATATCTAAGCGAGAAGCTGAAAGTTTTACCTTGATAATTAGTGAATGTGCCGGTATACTCCATTGAAGCCAACCGTCCGAAAATCTGCAAAGTACCTTCAAATTTTCCAGTCACTTCTCCTTTATCATTATATTCCGTCAGCTCCATTGTATCACCTCGCTTCACACCGGAAAGAGTAAGGTAAGAGCCTGAGCCGGATTTGGTGTAGCGATACTTGCCCTCAACTCTGGAGTAATCGTAGTTATTGATATTCTTAATATCAATATACATTTCAATGGGATATTTACCGATTTTGCCNNTAAATTCAAAAGCCGAACTCTCATTATATGTACCATTNTCAGAGCCACCGGAATAAGTTTGAGCACTTGAATACGACGAAGTATCAAGTTTATCATACACAGCTTCTCTTCCAAAAAATCCATGNTTGACATCAGCCGACATTGTGTTGCCATGTATTTCTACATTGGTAAACGCTTCGCGATCTTTGTTGATTTCATGGAACATATCTTTAAAATACTGTGTAATCTGCTTTTCTACTTCTGCCTCAACTTTCTTGTTCAGGCGGTCGGTATTGCCACTTTTCAGTAGACCTGCGAACACATCACCCATGTCACCTGTGAGCAGTCCTATTGCGGCATCTGTATAATCTGCTTCAATGTCGCTTTTACCTATCTCAGTGGCAAATTGATTCATGTCGTAATGCAACACGATATTGTCTGCGTCCTCAACTTCCCAGCGTCCTTCTACTGCTACAAGATAGGAAACCTCAGATTCATTTTCCCAATCGTCAAACTTGACCGTTCCGGAAAAAAGCTGACTGAAGAAGCCATCAGAATCAAACGCAATCTTTTCATTGACTGTAATGTCATCCAGATCTCCGTCAAGCACATCTGTCCAATCTGTCTCCCACACACCGGGAACCTTGTCGGTTACATCCTCCTTCTTAGCACACGAAAAGAGAATCGCTGTCATTAACAGCATCAAAATGTAATTTATGTACTTCATAATATCCTGTGGTTGTAATTATCTTGATTTACGGTTTCACTATTTCGGCATAATTCAAAATCTCAGGTCTGAACTCAAAGTGCATAGTGTCAAAATGATACCAAGCCCCGCCCCAAATAAATCCATGGCGCTGAAAAATCTCAACGAGTTTTTTTGGTATTCGGTTTGAGTACTTAACTTTCGCAAGTTCATCATTGTTTTTCGATTTCCATAGCCAATAATCCGACTTGTCGACTGCTATATCAAAAGCTATGCCATAAGAGTGGGCACTCATCCTTTTAGCACCTCTAACCGGACGCCAATAAAATGTACCGCTACTTTTAAGAAATGGTTTTAATTCCGGATACTGTGAAATTTCATAGGCAGTAGCGCTCAACGAGTCTGCAGCCCCATTGTTCTTGGAAAACCAGACTTTTTGGCCAAACCAGTCTACACTCACAAGATTGGAATGCACAGCCTTTGCCGAATTGCCATACATCTTTTTAAAAAGGTCGTCAGATCTCATTCTGCCCGCATCTGCAAGATATTCCGGCATAGAGTCGGGCACAACGTAGACCATTGAAAACATATCCTCAATGTCGCAGTCATCCAATCGCGTAACAAAATCCTTTTCTCTCATATCATCAAATTCCATTGTCGTACCATCTGTGAAAAAGACAGTGTTATTTTTCACATCTTGAATAAAATCAGGATAGGCATTCTTTAAAGCCTGGAATTTGGGATTAATCTCAAGGTCGGTATTAGAAGACTCGAACATTGAATCTACATCCGTTATTTTGTCCGATGACACATTACGATTCTTGATATGACCTTCCGCATTTGACTGACAAGAAAAGGCCATTCCTATAATAAAAAACGTTGATGCAATAGCAAACAAATCCCTATTCATAAGATTTAATGATTTCAACATTTTTACGTTCAAGACTTGTCAGAGCATAAGACATATCCCCCTCAGGATGATACCATGAATACTGAGAAAAATGCCTTGTAAGA
>JAAVDT010000057.1 GCA_014801655.1 Bacteroides sp. | reverse complement strand
TGCGGGCATTGCGACTGATGAAAGTTTGAAAAAGCGCCCAAAAGATTCTTTGTGATGAAATCAAAAATTATAATACACACTCTTCATTTATTAATTTGGTTTAAAAGTAAACACACTCTTATGGATAGGCGATGAAGATGAGATAGGGGCCGGAGGCGTGGATGCGGAAAGTGGGGGCGATGGTTTCGTTTAGTGTGCCCTGCCACCAGGATGTGAAGTCGCGCAGCGGGTAGCGCAGACCTTCGGCACTCAGGCCGGTGGCTCCGAAGTTGAAGATTGACACCTGTGTGCCCGCAGGGCAATGAAACTCCTGAGTGTCGCGGGCGGGGATGAAGACGCCGAAATCGGTGTAGGACCGCGCATGGATGCCACGCGAGAGATAGTCGACCAGCAGCGAGATGTTGCCTATGGTGTGGTCTTCGCGCAGACCCGTTGCGCCGAGTATCGCTATTTCCCTGACTCCCTTCGAAGCGAGATAACTGACCGCTTTTGTCTGGTCGTTGGTCTCCTGGTCGGGGTTGCGTCGCACGATTGAACCATAGTCGCGAAGCAGCTGCGGGGAGAGCGAATCGCAGTCGCCCACGATGCGCCAGGGTCGGCCACCGGCAGCTATGAAGCGGTTTGCCGCTCCGTCGCAGCACACAATGCGAGTCTGATGCTCAAGCCATTGCAGCGCCAGTGGATTCTCGGGAAAGGAGCCCGCATCTATTATCACCGCCTCCGGGCGGAAGTCATTTATGGTGTTCATTGCTTTGTGAGAGTTTGTTTCATCATCTGCTGCCAGCGACGATAGCCCAGAGCAGCCACCACGGCATAGAGCAGATAGAGTCCGGCCGTAAAGTCAAGCCCTTTGTAGAGATAGAGCGCGGCGCAGCCGAGGTCGGCCACAATCCACACGAGCCACTGCTCGAGATATTTGCGCGCCAGCATCCACATGGCCATGATGCTCAGCGCCGTTGTCAGCGCGTCGGCCCAAGGCACGGTGGAGTTGGTCAGCCGGCTCAATATCAAGCCGATGACCAGAAAGACAGCCGCACCAACGGCCATCATCGGCAGCCACACCCGCCGGGGAGTGCGGGTGATTCCGGCTCCGGCATTAGCCTCCGGGGCGGAGAGTTGATGGAGGCGGGCGCTGCGGAGCCACGCCCAAAGACCGTAGACCGACGCGAGAATGTAGTAGACACTGATGCCGAAATCGGCATAAAGTCCTGCCCGATAATAGACAACGAGATAGATGGCGGGCATAGCGATGCTCACCACCCACAGCCACGCGCTTGCCCTATACTCCAGCCAGAGATAGAGCAGCCCCAGAGCCGTACCCGCTATTTCAAGTATGTCGAAGTGCATCAGAGGACAGTCGTTTTCTTATAGAAACAACCGTCAGCCATTGATTGTTGCCGGCGGACGCTCGGTAAACTTCGAGGCTATGGTGTCGGCAAGCTGAATGAGAGTCACCAGCGGATAGCGATTTTCGGCGGCACGGAAATACTGACGCTCTTCGCTGTCGGCCTGATTGACGCTCCAAGCTCCCATGTGCCAGCGTATCGCACAGATTTCGGCATCGGTCAGTCCGAGGCCCATCTGCAGAAGCATCACTACGGATTTTTCGCCGTGGCCAATCGGGAGCGAACCGGGAGTGGTGCCGAATTCGGCCTGCCCGAACTCAGTGTGGGCGGCGCGTTTGCGCACATAGATGTCGGCCTTGCACATATCGTGCAGCAGACTGGCCACTATGATACTCTCATCGCTGACCTTTTCGAAAATGTCGGGTCGCGACACCATCAGCACCTTCTTCAGCTCCAGCGCCGCCTCGCAGACATTGAGCGAATGACACATCAGTCCGCCCTCAAAGCAAAGATGGTTTTTCATCGAAGCCGGCGCCGTGAAATAGCCCGAGCGCTCCAGCTCCTCAAGAAAATAGTCCATATCCTCAATGCCGGTCGACCGCAGCAGCTCCACCACCCGGTCCTTGACCTTCTTCAATTCATCTTTATCCATTATGTTATTTCAATTTTAAAAATTACAGATATTCATAGTCCGGCCAACAGATCGTAGCCGGTCATTTATACAGTTTCTGAGAGCAACCATTGAGCTAAGGGGATGACTTTGATTGTCAGGCCGGGAGTTTCAATGGTTCGCTGTTCTGAATATGTTATTATCTCAGCCTCGGCCAGTCCGTAGAGCTGATGAAAGGTTGTCAATGCCTTGACTTCCCGTTCCAAAGTTGCAGAATCGTTCACACTGAAACAGGCCTGAATCCCTTTGCGACGTTCGGGCAGATAGAAATCAAGCTCCACCTCTTTATTATAATAGTAGACCTTTTCGCTGTCGCTTTCGCGGCTTTTGCGATAGAGGGTCAGCGCGCAGAGGTTTTCCATCAAGGATGTATCGCTGTCGGTCAGAAAGATGTTAAGCAGACCATTGTCAACGAAATAATGTTTTTTTGTTGACGCTTTTTCAACAAATTTCGATGCATAATTTTCGAGTGTGAATAGCAGACAGGCGTCGATACACAGCTTCACATAGTCTTGAATCGAGGCCACATTGGTTGCCACGCCGGTTGCCTTGACGATGTTGGCCAGCCTGTTATATGAAGTTGGAGTCTTTATGTTCTCGGCAAGACGACGTATAGCCAGGCGCAGAGCAAGTTCGTTTCTGATGCCGTTGCGACTGATGATATCGCCAAGAATTATTTTTTCATATAACTCATTGAGCCATTGACGCTTGTTTTTAAACAAAATCAACTCCGGGAATCCCCCCCACTGAAAGTATGACGACAGCAAGCGGTCAACGGCTCCTTTCGTCTCGCTATATATCCAGGTTTTGTCGACCGTCACTCCATTGGCTTCGAGATACTCGCAAAACGAATAGGGCATGACATATTGCTCGACATATCTCGCGCCGAGAGTTGTGGCAATGTCACGACTCAGCATTTTAGCATTGCTTCCGGTAATATAGACCATATATTTCTGATTAGCAAGTCGTCGGGCAAAATGTTCCCAACCTTCAACGTTCTGAATTTCGTCGAGAAATAAAATCGGCCGAAAATCAAACAGCGATGCATAGGCCTGAAGAATTTTATCAAGGTCGGCAGCGGTCATGCCAATTAGGCGCTCATCATCGAAGTTGACAAACAGCATCTCTCTGACATCATGCCCCTGCGCCATAAGTTGCTGAGCCTGAAGATAGAGCATATAGGATTTCCCGGCCTGCCGTATTCCGACAAACACATAGCGGGCGTGCTCCTCCAACGTATATCTCCTCGGTTGCAGCGTGAGCTCCCGAAGCAGCTCCTGACCCTGAACGATTATTGATTTTAAGACTTCTGTAAACATAATTTGCGTTATATCTGCTGCAAATATAACGTATTCATTGTTTCTCTGCAATAAATCGCCCCGCAAATTTAAATTAGTAATAAATAAAAACAGCGCAAAGTTTAAATTACTAATAAATAAAAATGGCGATTTTTATTCATTAGCAATCATAATCATTCGAGCCATACGGGTATCATCTGCCGTTCACGGCAGATAAACTCAACATCCAGCGGATAAAACTCTACTCTCTAAACTCTCTGTTCTCTATCAGGGGTTCCGCGAGTTCGTGCCCGGAGAGCGAAGCGACTCCCCGCGCGTTCAAAGTCAAGCGAATAAAAAAATAAAAGGTCCGCGTCTGTTCCGCTCCGTTCAGTAATTGAGGCGCAAGCCGACAAAAAAGTTCCGTAGGTTTTCAAATCCCTAAGTTCCAACCTCTAAACTCTTTACACTACTCTCACTTCCCCGTGGTCCAGACAAAGGAGCGGCGGCAGAGGAGGCCGACGATGAGCACAATGGCCAGAAGGGCGGCATTGAGATAGTAGGGGAAATCGGCGGTGTGGTTGTTGAAAACATACTGGAAAAGCTCCACAATCAGAGGCACGATGGAGAGTGCGATGTAGTTGCCGGCCAGAGTATAGGAGAAGTATTTGGTGGACAAGGCCTTATTGGGGGCAAGTTCGGTGGTTTTATTGTAGATGATGGGCTGGAAGAAGCCGTAGCCAAGGCCGATGAGCAGCACGCCGACAACGTAAGTGGCCATCGAATGGAAACATCCGAGAATGAGCAGACCCGCAGCCATGATAATGATGCAGACAAACAGACCCGTGCGACCGACCAGCCGGATGAACGGCGTCAGCGAGAAGCCGCCGATCATGGCCGTGACATAGAACATAGCCGAAGCTATGCCAACCTGCGAGGAGGTCAGCCCATAGTGCTTCATCGTGAACGGAAGATAGTAGGTGAACACCATCGAAGTGGCAGTCAGCGCTATATAGAGGCCGATGACGCCGCAGAGCGTCACGATGGGGCGCGCAAAACGGCGCGCAGGCTCCACATTTGCCGACTGACCCGAAGCCGCAGCCGCGGGTGCCGACTGCCGGAGATGACCGCGAATGAACGTATTGGTCATGAATGGGAGCAGCAGCAGAGGAATAATCGGCACCAGATAGACACTGAACGAAGTGTGCCAACTGAAATCTGCGGCCCATCCAACGAATATGGTCGCAAGAATCACAATGCCGTTGGAAGTGCCGGACTTAAAGCCAAGCACACGCACTTTCTCGCGACCGTAGAACCACTCACCGAGCTGACCAGCCGCTATCGGAACAATCAGACCGCACCCAACGCCAAGCAGCGCCCCAAGCCCCACGAGCATCGGCATCGTGTCGGCAAACAGATAGAGCACACCCGCCAACAGAAAGATTGCAAGCCCCGTGGCAAGCACAGCCGTCTGGTTTCTGACCGTGGTTATCTTGCCGGAAATCAATATCATCGGAATAATGACAAGATTAGGAAGCAGCGTCAGCAGCTGCACTTCGAGCTGACTCGCATCAGGAAACAAGTCAGCAATTTTGCCAAGCATCGGCGACACGGCCAGACCCGGAAGATTGACGGTGAGCGACACCGAAAGCAAAGCTATGAGAGTGATCAGCGGGAGCGATCCCCGACCATTAGAGACATATTTCATCGCGCAAAGAATTAGAAAGGGTTACACATTAATAACTTCCGCAACCCCGCAATGGTTTACCTCCCTGCCGGAAAAACTTCCGGCGGGCAGAGTTTGGCGGAGCAAAAATCCTAATCTCCATGCTTTATGGTACATCTTATTTTTTGGAATCCCGACGACTGCCTCCGGGAGCTCATCCCCACAATCCCCGAAGGCCTGATGGTCAACCCCAGAGCCAACGAACTAACCCCGCAGACCCTCGACTTCTGGAAAATCCTCAACGCCTCCCGCTCATAAGGTGAAGCTAATCCATTTTGTTCCATTTTGGGGGTGTAAGTTGGTTTGGAGAAGTGAATGTTGTAATTTTGTCAGCGGATGGCCGAGGCGTTATGCTCAACGAGTCTGACTCTGCCATCCAACCAAATCATTACTAACATCTTAAAGCAAATCAAACACAAATGAAAATCGGAAAAATCTCTATTGCTCTTGCAATCGCCCTCGCCTCAATGACCGCCTGCGGCAACAAACAGGAATCCACCGAATCAGAAACAATCGAAACTTCAACCGCCGACGACTATGACGGCATTGACACCATTGCAGCGCCACAGTCAGAAGCAGCCCCTGCCGAAGAAGAAGTATCGGAGCCCGCACCCGCCGCCTCAAACGACTGGGACAAAGTGCTCGACGAATATGAAGACTACTGCAACCAAGTCAGCTCACTGTCAAAGAAAGTAATGGCAGGCGACATGTCGGCCATGACCGAATACACTTCACTCCTTGAAAAAGCCGAAAGCCTCTCCAACAAACTCGAAAAAGCCGAAAACGAAATGACCACCGCCCAGGTGACCCGCCTCAACAAAATCGCCCAGAAAATGGCGCAGAGCATGATGTAATCCCGCGCCGCAGACAAATTTCCCAAGCCCAAACAAAATCAGCCATATAGCCCGCCACCCGCGAGCCTATATGGCTGATTTTACATGCTTATCAATGCTCCCGACGAAGTGGATTGATGAGAAATGCCGCCATGAACTTTCGGGTTGGGGGTGGTGTTTTTACTGGAAAAAGATTCGAACACTTAGTTATGATGATTCCTGAGATTTTGCTTAATAATGGGGTGGCGGTGCCGGCCGTTGGGTTCGGCACTTACAAGGCGCCGGATGATGCTGAGGGGCGGGAGGCTGTCCGCCGGGCTATTGCTTGTGGCTATCGGCTGATTGACACTGCTTCGCTCTATGCTAACGAACGTGCTGTGGGGCAAGCTATTGCCGAGTCGGGCGTGGGGCGCGATGAGTTGGTGGTGACCACTAAGGTGGCCAATGCCGACCGTGGCTATGACTCTACGCTGAGGGCTTTCGACCGATCGGCGCAGGCGTTGGGCTTGGATTATGTGGATCTTTATCTGATTCACTGGCCGGCTTCGGCGGCGGTGGCCGACGATTGGCAGCGGATTAATGCGGAGACGTGGCGGGCAATGTGCCGCCTGCTTTCCGAGGGGCGTGTGAGGGCCATCGGGGTGAGCAATTTCGGGCGTGAGCATCTTGATGCGCTTGCCCGCGAGAGCGACATCGTTCCGGCCGTGAATCAGATTGAGTTTCACCCCGGATGGATGCAGCTTGACACGCTGAGTCGCTGCCGCGAGGCCGACATCGCCGTGGAGGGATGGTCGCCTCTGGGGCGCACGCGTGTGCTTAACGATCCGCTGCTTGTGTCAATTGCCCGCGCCCACGGGCGCAGTGTGGCTCAGATATGTCTGCGCTGGGCTGTGCAGCATGGCGTCATTCCGCTGCCGAAGTCTCTCCACGCTGAGCGTATGGCTCAGAACATCAATCTGTTTGACTTCTCGCTCTCACCGACCGAAATGGCGGCCATTGATGCGATGCCCCCAACGGGGCAGTCGGGCCTGACGCCCGACAATGTCGACTTCCGGTAGCCGCAGCCGATGAGGGTTGCAATCAGTCAACCCATTCCTCTTTCCGGCGTTGGGAAAGAGCATGACCCACTCGGGCGGGAGGATTCTTGCAGTAACGGCAGAAGTCGGAGGGCAGGTCGCGCAATCGCTTGATTTGACGCACATTGGTAATTGCATTTACATCCAGTCGGTCCTTGTCGGTCAGTTGGAAGTCTGTGCCGGTGGCTCTGTTGAGATTGTGCACACAAGCGCATATCGAACAGGGATACACGTAGCCGCCGGCCACGCTGATGCAGCCACGGTTGTAGCATTTGAAATGCGTGATGTAGCGGTTCTGCCGGCCTTCGGGGTCGAGTGCGAAGCGGAAGAAATTCATTTCGTTGTCGCTGCGGTCGGCAAACACCTCAACGTCAACGCCCTTGGTGCGGCAGAGCTCCTCGGCGGCATCGTAGTCAAACTTAATCGGGTAGCGCGTGATGGCTATTATAATATCGTTGCGCCGCGCGGCTTCCCAGAAGTCAGCGCTCATTCGTGGCAGCAGGAGGCCGTTTGTGAAAATATAAATCTTCTGACTGTGGAAATAACGGCGTGCGACATCCATTGCCTGAGTCAGGTCGGGATAAAGGAGCGTCTCACCGCCAATCAGATATACCTGCTTCACGGTGTCGCCACACACCGCGGCGAGCTTTTCCATCTGCCGGCCCACCATCTCCAGGGGTTCAAACTCTCGCTCTGCGAGTGGAGAAAAGTGAGTGCAGCCCTTGCAATTAAGGTTGCAGTAGTCAGTGAGGAGAAACTCAAGCCTGAGCGGCATGGATTTCAGATCGGCAATGCGCCGAAACGCAGTTTTAACGCTCTTAATAATCCTGTTCATGCACCAAAGTTAGTGAATCATTCATTAAAAAACAAGATTTTGACATCAAAGGGCAAAAAATCTGCGGAAGCGCGCCGTGTACGAAAATATCGGGTCAGGGATTTGGAAAATTCGGCCAATGTGTGTAATTTTGTCGCGCAAACCGATGACACGGCCCCTTACCGTCGGCATCGGTCGGGAAGATTACATCACCCTTGGCAATTCGGCCTGAAGTGGCTGAAAGTGATGGAACGGCTCTTCTTCCCCCTCATGTCCCGGGCTCAAGACACTTGCTGCCGCTCGGGCTTGACAAAACTGTTTTGGTTGCATCCCGTTTGCAATATTTTATCCTGATTCGCAAAGCCCGTCTCCCGTCNAGGGAGGGGCACGACGCNTANAGCGCCGCCCCATCTTTGCGCATCACGAAAAAGTATGCAACGAACAAATGACACCACGCAAACTGCAATCAACAGNCACTCAACCNTTTTCCATAGGTGAAACCATCCGTAGCGAAATGCTTCGTCAGGGACGAAGCGTGGCATGGCTTGCGCGCGCAATCAACTGCGACCGCCGCAACATCTACCACATCTTCTCGCGCTCCAGCATCGACACCGCCCTGCTCTGGCGNCTGAGCCAAGTTCTCGGCTGCGACTTCTTCGCCGNCTACACCAGCGCCATGGCCTCCTGCCGCCCCTCGTCCACCCCTCCGCCATCCGATTCCGNCGACACCCNAAAAACCGTCTGACGGACTTTTTTGGGTCGTTTCAGGGTGTCTAAGCATGCAAAAAGACCCCCTTTTAACATTCTGACGNACTTTTTTGGGTCATCTCAGNNTTTTTTAACACTTATTTTGGGGGCATAAAAAAAGACCGCAATGATTGCGGCCTAATGCTGTTTACTCAAGCAATCGAGTGGGGTTGATTTATCCGGGCTTTACCCGAATTGTAGGNACGCACCCTGGTGCGTCCGAATTGATAATCAGATGGTTGCGGACGCACCAGGGTGCGTCCCTACAATAAGAGGGGAGCCCAATGAAATTCGATTTTCGTTAAGTAANCAGCAATGGTTGCGGNCTCTTTGGGGAAAANGGAGGGTTGGGATTTTTTATTTTTTGGCTGTCTTGACGGGGCGGACGCTCTGGCCGGCGAAGGCCCAGGAGTAGTCGACNCTGTAGCGTGANCCCATTACGATATAGTAGGCGTCGCCATCGCTCTGAACGTTGGGGTTGCTGGTCCAGTAGCTNCCGTTGTCGCCCTCGTAGGAGGGTGTGGCGCTGTTGACTTTGTAGCCGGCAGCGGGCAGGAANATNCTGTTGCCGTTGGGGCCGGTGACGGTGTANCCNTTGATGCCGTTGAGAGAGTTNCGCACCCATGTGCAGTTNTTGACAAGCTCCTGACATTCAGCGCTTGTCGGCATGCGCCAGTCGCCNCCCCATTTCACGTGAGCCACGTCATAATCCGTGCCCGAAATGTCACCCGGCAGAGAGTAGTTGCCGTCGGCGTCGCAAAACGTGTAGTTACCCTCAGTGTAGGTTTCTTTTTGTTCGGTTTCGCCCCAGGCGTAGTAGCCGCCATAGTCTTCTGCTTTTGTGGCATCTACGTTATATTCAGCCCAAAGAACGCTCAGGCCGAGGTCAACAGAGGCATAGGGATCAACAGTTTCTTCAGGCACGTCGGGNGTGGTGCCTTTGGGTTCGTCATCGTCATCGTCGTTGCAGGATGTGAAGATTGCGCAGGGCAGCGCCACTGCAAGAATCATGGAGAAAAATTTACGCATACTTTGATTGAAATAATGTGTGGTGTGAAAATAAGTCGTTAGAAATAATCTCAAATCGCGAAATTGAATATTTATGCTTGCGAAATTAGTCTAATTATTTCAACAATGCAAGNAAAACGCAAATTATATTTNAAAATTGTNACAATTTTAANCNGAAANGCTTACAGGTTGTTAGCGGGATGTANNTTTTCGCGAGGGGGAGAGGAGGCGNGTCAGGGGTTGGGAGATCAGGCGGTTGGCNCCGAGGCTGAANATAATCAGCAGGGTGGCGCAGANCAGAAAGCTGAGGGGGAGCGGGAGGTCAAGGCCGNNGTGGCNCAGGAGTATGCGGTAGGTCTGGATGAAAGGTTTGTGGAGAATGTAGAGAGGATAGGAGATGGCGCCGAGAGCGAGCAGGCCGCGGCTGTGAAGCAGACGTGTCAGCAGGCCGCGGGAGGTGTCGGTCAGCGTGAGCAGCAACAGCAGGATCAGCGTAGGAGCCCACCAGTAGGAGCTCAGCGTCAGGCGAACCGTGACAAGGTGGTCGGCAAACATCATGGCCACAATCAGACCCATGACCCCGGCGGTCAGCCATTGCTGCGTGCGCCCGGAGCGTGGCAACAGGCGCCCTGAGGCGAGCCATTGGTAGCCGAGCATGCCGAGGGCAAATATCAGCAGCTGCATGGGCGGAAAGATGTAGACCAGCGGGTCGAGCAACCTCTCCGGCAGCAGCAGCGCGCATGAGAAATAGATTGCTGCGAGCAGCCCCACTCCGCCATAAAACACCCGGGGCCGGTGATGCATCGCCCGGGTCGCGGGAAGAAAGAGCAGATAGCGCACCATCAGGCCGCTGACAAACCATGCCGGGGNATTGATGGCGAAATAGACGTCGGGGTCGGGAATCCAGCTCTGCACCATCAGCAGATTGGCCACAACGGTGGCTGCCGGTGCCTGAAATTTCATCAGCGCCAGACTCCACACCATTCCCAGAAGATAGAGCGGATAGATGCGCACCATGCGTTTACGCATAAATGACCCGAAGCCGGGGAGCTCCCCGGCTTTCGCACGCTGTGCGAAAGCGATTGACAACACCAACCCGCTGAGCATCCCGAACACAGCCACTGACCACACCCCGGCCGGCTGCATGGCGGCGAAGCCAAAATGGTGGGTGATGATGAGCATGGCGCAAATTCCACGCAGCGACTGCAGATTCTTAATCATTTCTTTTGGGGCGGAGGTTGATTATCAATAGTTTCGTCATTTTCGCTCCGCAAAATTACTCATTATTCCCCGCCCGGCCAACCCCACGGCCCGAAAATAGTTGCAAGGGCCGGAGTTTTTGACTAACTTTGGCGCAAGAAAATCCTGCTATGCATAAAATAAACATGAAACGAATTGTCAGAGTGTTGGCTGCGGCTGCGGTAATGGCTGCGGTGGCCGTCGGAACGGTCAGAGGCGAGAGCTATGTCCCCTCGGCCGAAGTGATGAAATCGCGCGAAGAGTTTGCGGCCGACCGGTTCGGCATCTTCCTCCATTGGGGCATCTACAGCATGTTTGGCCAGGGAGAATGGTATCTCAACTATGGCCCTGACGCCCAGGAATATGCCAAGGCAGCCCGAGGATTCTATCCCGCCGAGTTCAATGCCGCAGAATGGGTTTCGGCCATTAAAGACGCCGGAGCGAAATATATCTGCATCACCACGCGCCACCACGATGGCTTCTCAATGTTCCACACCGCCGAAAGCCCCTACAACATCGTCGACGCCACCCCATTCAAGCGCGACATCCTCAAGGAATTGGCCGACGAATGTCAGCGCCAGGGCATAGCTCTGCACCTCTATTATTCCCACATCGACTGGACACGCCCCGACTATCCGCAGGGACGCACCGGCCACGACACCGGCCGCGACCCGAAACTCGCCGACTGGCCTGCCTACTACGACTTTATGAACCGTCAGCTCCGCGAACTGCTCACAAACTACGGCCCCGTCCGCGCCATCTGGTTCGACGGATGGTGGGACCACGATCAAGACGCCACACCCTTCAACTGGCAGCTCCCCGAGCAATACGCCATGATTCACGCCCTCCAGCCCGGATGCCTCGTGGCCAACAACCACCATCAGACACCCTTCGAAGGCGAAGACATCCAGATTTTTGAACGCGATCTGCCCGGCGAAAACTCCTACGGCCTCTCCGGTCAGGACATCAGCCGCCTCCCCCTCGAAACCTGCAACACAATGAACGGCATGTGGGGCTACAAGATTATGGACCAGAACTATAAAGACACCACCACACTGCTGCGCCAACTCATCCGCGCCGCCGGCATGGGCGCCAACCTCCTCCTCAACGTAGGCCCCCAGGCAAGCGGCGAACTCCCCGCAGCCGCCCGCGAGCGCATGGCCGAAATGGGCCAATGGCTCCGCGCCAACGGCGAAACCATCTACGGCACCCAGGCCGGCCCATTCCCGGCCCAGAGCTGGGGCACATCAACCCGCAAAGGCGACCGCCTGTTCCTCCACATCATGACACCCGAAACCGACGCCATCCTCCTCCCCGGCAACCTCAAAGTGCGATCCGCCGTTGAATACACCACCCGCCGCCCCGTCCGCTTCAAACAGATAGGCACAAACACCCTCCTGCAACTCGACTCCATCCCCTCAGGCATCGACCACATCATCGAATGTCAGCTCCGCTAACCCACCAACCCCCCNAACACCCCCGCCCATGGATTCACGCATCGCCACCATACTCCTGCTCATCGTCTCCAACATCTTCATGACCTTCGCCTGGTATGGCCACCTCAAACTCTCCGACGCCGGCATCTCCACCAACTGGCCCCTCTACCTCGTCATCCTCTTCTCATGGCTCCTCGCCCTGGCCGAATACTCCTTCATGGTGCCCGCCAACCGCATCGGCTACACCGGCAACGGCGGCCCCTTCACCCTCATGCAGCTGAAAGTCATCCAGGAAGCAGTCACACTCACCATCTTCACCATCATCGTGACCATCATCTTCAAAGGCGAAACCATCCGCTGGAACCACCTCATCGCCTTCCTCCTCCTCATCGCCGCCGTCTACTTCGCCTTCCTCCCCGCCCCCACCAAAACCCCACCCCAAAACACCGAACAACCCTCCTGACCCCCATTTCGCCAAATTCTCGCAACATGGGTGGCAAATTGATGTAATTTTGCCGAAAAAACTCATAATTTTCGACATGAAAACATCAATCAAAACCCTTACCGTCACCATCGAAGAACTCCGCGCAATGCTCACAGAAGCCGCCACATCCGGCAACACCACCTCCGCAGAGAAAAAAATCGAAGAAAAAATCCGCGAAAAATCCAACCGCCTCAGCCGTCAGCGCGAGCAGCGTCGCCTCCGAGCCGAGCAAAAGAAAGCCGAGTCAAAAAACTCCGGGAACTCCGAGTCCTCCGAGTCCTCCGAGTGCTATGAAACCTACGAAACCTACGAAAAAGTCATCATCCCCCTGACCAAAGACCTTGCCACAGCCCTCTGCTGGCTCTACAACCGTCGCGACCATCTCCGCACCAACATCTTCCGCCTCATCCGCCACCTCAACCAAGCCGCCCCCGACCTCTACCTCAACAACATCATCAACGCCTTCAACGTCATCCTCAACATCGCCGACCAAGCCCACCAACCCGCCGCCCAATACCTCTCCCCCAACCCCACACACCGCCCTAAACACCTAACCCTCAACTTCTAACCGCCTCCGCCTACAACAAAAAATCTGATTGAGTCGATTCATCCAAATCGTAGGGACGCACAGCTCGTGCGTCCGGCTGAAAGTCAGCGATTTATCGTCGAACGCACGAGCCGTGCGTCCCTACAATAAAAAGGGAGTCCTATATAGTTCAATTTTCCTTAAGTAAACAGCATTGAGACACCATCTAAACTAATCCTCGGATATTCCTTTATTCTTGGCTTTGACGTTTATGGCCTTGATCGTATCAAGATAGGCCCGCTCCACCGGAGATAATTCCCGGACTTGAAATTTGCGGTATTCTTCACGAGCTTTATCCATAGCCTGCTGATGGCTGACAGAGCCGGAACCATTCAGCAGAGCTTCACCTGTAGAAGATAGTATGGCGTCGAGTTGCTTCACGTAATCTTCCATATACATCGGGCGACGGCGCATTGCCTGAATTTCAGCAAAATCAAAATATCCGGAAACAAGATTGTTGAGAATCTTCAATTCGTTCTCACTAAGATAGTTCTTGGCAATCTGAGCATCGCGGAGAGTAGGGTGATCCCCCTTGAATGAGGTCAGCCCCATCATCGGAGCATCCGCATTGGCACGTTTGTAAATCACCTCCGCTGCAGTATTGCCGTGAGCCGCGAAATGAAGCTTGTTTTGCACAATCTTGAAGAACTCAACAGAAATCTCCGAACGAGGGTCATAATCTACCGCCGTGGCATATAGGTCAAGCACCTGCCGATACATCACCTTCTCTGACGAACGGATATCGCGGATTCTGTCAAGAAGTTCACGCCAATAAGCACCACCGCCATTCCCTTTCAGCCGCTCATCATCCATGGTAAATCCCTTGATAATGTACTCCTTCAGCCGCTCGGTAGCCCACCGCCTGAAATGCGTGGCAATCACCGACCGAATCCTATATCCCAACGAAATAATCATGTCAAGATTATAGAATGTGACATTGTAGGATTTGCCATCAGCGGCAGTTGTTCGGAATTTCCGAACAACTGATTCCTCATCAAGTTCTCCGTCTTCGAAGATGTGCTTAATGTGCTCACTGACATTAGACTTACTCGTGTTATATAGTTCGCAAAGCTGCTGCTGCGAAAGCCACACAGTCTCACCCGTAAACTTCACCTCTATACGGGTTTCACCATCCTCGCTCTGATATATGATTATTTGGTTATTATCGTCCATTGCCATTTAGTTTTTTCATTTACAAAAATAAGCGATAATTGGTGAGTAAACAAATTTTCGGCGGAGCAAGAGTGTGTTTAAATTCAAACACACCCTAAGTATCTGGAAATAGGCAAGTTTATTTTGCGCTGAAAAGATAGAAAAAGCGATTGGCAAGTTTATCATTTCACTTGTCAATCGCTTGTATTTTAATTATTTAAGGTGATGATTTCGCCTTATTTCGGTTTAGTATTCGTCTTCGTTGAAGAGGAAGTCTTCTTTGGAGGGGTAGTCGGGCCAGATGTCTTCGATGGATTCGTAGGTTTCGCCTTCGTCTTCGATTTCCTGGAGGTTTTCGATTACTTCGAGGGGGGCGCCGGAGCGCATTGCGTAGTCGATGAGTTCTTCGCGGGTTGCGGGCCAGGGGGCGTCTTCGAGTTTGGAAGCAAGTTCAAGTGTCCAATACATAGTGAGTTATATTTATAGATTTTTATATTAGTTGATGTGGCCCGGGGTTGGGCCGGGTTTTGTGTCGCAAAAATACACATTCTATTTTATCTAACAATCTTTATGCCAAAATATTTCATTGACATGTGCGGAAATGTTGTTAAATCGGGCGAGTGCGAAGAGGTAGTCGCTGAGTCGGTTGATGAAACGCAGGAGGTCGGGATGGATGGTGGCGGTGCGGGCGAGGGTGATGATGCGGCGTTCGGCTCGGCGGGCTATGGTGCGTGCTATGTGGGCATGGGCGGCGTCGGGGGTGCCGGATGGGAGGACGAAGTTGTTGAGGGGTGGGAGGGTGGCGTCGAGGGTGTCGATGTCGGTTTCGAGGCGTGTGATGTCGGCGGGGGTGACTCCGACGGGGATTTGGAATGTTGAGTCGGGGGGGCAGGCGAGGTAGGCTCCGATGTCGAAGAGGCGGTGTTGGAGCCAGAGGAGTGTGGCGCTGACGCGGGGGTCGGTGGCGAGGGAGTGGAGGAGGCCTATGTGGGCGTTGAGTTCGTCGAGAGTGCCGTAGGCTTCGAGGCGTGCGGAGTCTTTGTCGGCGCGGGCGCCGCCGATGAGTGATGTTTGTCCGGTGTCGCCGGTGCGGGTGTAGAGTTTGGATTTTTTCATGTTGCAAACCTACGTTTTTTTTTTGATTTGACCAAGTGGGTCGGGGGGGGATTATTCGGCGGGGTGCTGTGGGACGGGGTCGGCGGGGGTTTGGCGGTCGGAGGCGAATGCGCGGGAGTAGATGCGGAAGAAGTCGCAGTCGAGCAGGAGTGAGATTTGGAGGAGGAGGTCGGTGTCGATGTTTGGCCGGTGGAATATTTTGTAGATGTTTGTGCGGTTGCATTTTAGGGCTTGCGCGAGCCAGACGACGGTGCGTTGTTGGCGGCGCAGTTCTTCTTGGATTAGTTTTCCGATGAATATTTGATGTGACATGCTTGGGTGGGTGGGGTTAAGTACTATTGATTATGTAAAAAAAGAAGCGGGGCGGAACGGTCCATGTGTCTATCCTTCTGCCTGAGGCACCGCCAAGCGCCTTGTCCTCAAGGATGTGTGCAATGGTCCGTCCTCGCCCCGTGTTTGGGATTGGGTTGCATCGGAGGGGGGCCGTGGTGGCGCGCCGGTGATGCGGGGGTGAAGGTTGGACTGACTGCGGGGTTCCTAAGCGGCGGACAGTGTGGTTTTGTTTTTTTGGCGGTTTCCTGACAGACGATGGATGTTTGTCGACGAAGTCAGCTATGTATCAAGATGTTGCGTTGCCCTGATGTGAAGAAATCTCTATTTCTTCGTGTTGTTGTCATGGCGTTGGGACGCAAATGTAATAAGTTTTTTTGGTTAAAAAAATTTTTTTGGGGAGATTTTTTCGGTTGGTTGCAAAAAGTGGGAGTGTGAGGGGCGTGATGGGGAGAATATGACTGACCGGAGTCGGGGATGGTGGTCCCGGCTCCGGTCGGTCGTTTCTATCAATTATCTAACTTTCTAACTTTTTTATGTCGGTGTGTGTGTGCAGTGGTGGTGCGTGGGGGGATTATTCGCGGACGCAGCGCACTGACATGCCTTGTGAGCGGCGGTCTTTGCTGACTTTGAATGTGCGTTTGCCGTTGATGATGAACATGTATTGTCCGTAGCGTGTGGGGTAGGCCTGGAGGTCGGATGCTTCGGTGCCTTTTGTGCCGATCCAGAGGCCTCCGTAGGGGTTGCCGGTTTCGGGGTAGTCGACGGTTCCGGAGGCGTAGACGCGGGTGCCGGTTGCGGGGAACCATTGTCCGTCTTGCTCAGCGCCTCGTCCGGTGTTGTCCCAGGTCATGTTGGCGTAGGTCAGCCATTCGTAGGGAGTTGCTCCGGCGGGGTCGCAGGTGGGCACTTTGTAGCCTACGGGGCTGGGGTCGTAGATGGTTTTGGCCTGGGTTACGCCACCCCAGAGGTCGTCGTCGGGGGTTTCGATCCAGTCGCCTGTGAGCCAGTCGTCGACTTGCACGGGGTAGCCGTATTCGTCGGTTTCGCCGGTGTCTTTCTTTATATTGGTGTAGAAGACGGTGGGGTTGGCGATGGAGAGGTCGATTGAGCCGTGGGGGGCCGCGAGGGATGCTATGGTCGGGAGCGGGGAGTTGAGGAGGTCGTAGAGTGTGGGCTCGCCATCTTTTTCATATGTGTAGTCGTCGTTCATGACGGTGAATGAGGCGGCTGCGGGGAATGGGTCTTTGCGTCCCCATTGGTAGAGCATGCCGAAGGAGTCGAAGCTGCCGTGGTCGGTTGATGTCGCTCCGAGGTTGCGGTCCATGAAGGTCCATGTTGTGCCGTTGGCGTTGGGTGATGTCGTGAAGTCGTTGGCGGGGTCGTAGTCTGTGATCCAGATGTGCCAGCTCCAGAGGATGTTGCCTGTGGCGTCGAGGGCGGCCACGAGGGCATTGCCCGGCTGTGGGTCGGAGGCGTCGGTTTCGACGTAGATTCGGCCGGCGGTTTTGTCGAAGTTGAGATATGTGATGAGTCCGGGCTTTGTCTGCCAGAGGAGTGTCGCTCCGGCTGCGGGGCCGATTTCGAGGGTTGTTGAGTTGCCTTTGTATTTTGCGTTGAAAGCGCCTGATGTGCCGGGGGCGAGGATGTAGCAGTTTGCGGTTCCTTCGGCGGAGAGGTCGGTGGCGTTGGCGGGCACTGTGAACTCGGGTTCTGTGACGGGGGCTTTGGGCTGGTCGTCGTCGTTGTCGTCGCTGCAGGAGCAGAGGAGCGCGCCGGGGAGCATGAGTGCGATGAGCGCTTTTGATAACATTTTCATCATAATTTCGATTGGTTTCGTTTAAAAGAGTTGCAAAAGTAAGACATTTTGCGATAAATAGCAAGCAAAATCAAATATTTTGAATAAATTTTGTCAATTCGCGCTTCCATCCGACGTCCTTATTGACACGCTTAAATATTTAAAAAACTTTAATACGGAAAAATTTCTTTAATATGTTGCGATTCTCAATAAAAAAGTAGTTATCTTTGCAGTTGAAAAAAGTGGATTGGACTCCGATGCTTGCCTCAGGACTCTGAAGGGCGAGCGGAAAGAGACTGATTCCGACCGCGAACAAAACATTATTAACCATTATATTTCAAGTCATTAGAAGAAATGAGCACTATTGATCTTTCACAGTATGGCATCACCGGCGCTAAGGTGATCCACAATCCCAGCTGGGATCAGCTTTTCATCGACGAAACCAAACCCGGTCTCGAAGGCTACGAAAAAGGCCAGGAAACCGAACTCGGCGCTGTCAACGTGATGACCGGTATCTACACCGGCCGTTCGCCCAAAGACAAATTCTTCGTTATGGACGACACCTCTAAAGACACTATCTGGTGGACTTCCGAAGAATACAAAAACGACAACAAACCCATCACTCCCGCCACTTGGGACGCCCTGAAGGCTATCGCCGACAAGGAACTCTCTGACAAGACTCTCTATGTTGTTGACGCTTTCTGCGGCACCAACCCCGACACCCGTCTGGCCGTTCGCTTCGTGATGGAAGTGGCATGGCAGGCTCACTTCGTGACCAACATGTTCATCCGCCCCACTGAAGAAGAACTCGCTAACTTCACTCCCGACTTCGTTGTGCTCAACGCATCGAAAGCTAAGGTTGAAAACTGGAAGGAACTCGGCATCAACTCCGAAACTTGCGTTGCCTTCAACCTGACTCAGCGCATGCAGCTCATCATCAACACCTGGTATGGCGGCGAAATGAAGAAAGGTATGTTCTCTATCATGAACTACTACCTCCCCCTCCGCGGCATGGCTTCAATGCACTGCTCGGCCAACACTGACAAGCAGGGCGAAAACACCGCCATCTTCTTCGGCCTCTCCGGCACCGGCAAGACCACCCTTTCAACCGACCCCAAACGTCTGCTCATCGGCGACGACGAACATGGCTGGGACGACAACGGTGTGTTCAACTTCGAAGGCGGCTGCTACGCTAAGGTTATCAACCTCGACAAAGACAGCGAACCCGATATCTACAACGCTATCACTCGCGACGCACTTCTCGAAAACGTTACTGTTGACGCCAATGGCAAAATCGACTTCACCGACAAGTCAGTTACCGAAAACACTCGCGTCAGCTACCCCATCGACCACATCAAGAGCATCGTAAAACCCTCTCGTGGTCCTGCCGCCAAGAACGTAATCTTCCTGTCGGCCGACGCATTCGGCGTGCTGCCCCCCGTTTCGATCCTCACCCCCGAACAGACCAAGTACTACTTCCTCTCGGGCTTCACTTCGAAACTCGCCGGCACCGAACGCGGCATCACAGAACCCACTCCCACCTTCTCAGCTTGCTTCGGCGCAGCGTTCCTTTCGCTCCACCCCACCAAATATGCTGAAGAACTCGTTAAGAAGATGGAAAAGAGCGGTGCTAAGGCATACCTCGTGAACACCGGCTGGAACGGCACAGGCAAGCGCATCTCTATCAAGGACACCCGCGGCATCATCGACGCTATCCTCGACGGCGCTATCCTCAAAGCTCCCACCAAACAGATTCCTATCTTCGACTTCACCGTTCCCACCGAACTCCCCGGCGTAGATCCCAAGATCCTCGATCCCCGCGACACCTACGCTAACGCTGAAGAATGGACCGTTAAGGCCACCAAGCTCGCCGAAATGTTCATCAACAACTTCAAGAAATTCGAAAACAACGAAGCCGGTAAAGCTCTCGTAGCTGCCGGTCCCCAGCTCTAATCCCTGAGATTAGATCCGGGCGATAACCCCAAAACATCAGCGGGTCGCACCCTCAAAGGGCTGCGGCCCGCTTTTTTTCTGTCAGCCGGGGTTGCTGTCATCGGCCGTTCACGGCCGATAAACTCAACATCCGGCGGGGACACGGGGGGGCGAAGAACACCAAGGAGGGAATTTAGAGGCGGGTGTCGGGTTTATCGGCCGTGAACGGCCGATGATAGCGACCCCGAAGAAAACCTTAAAGCAGCTCCCGGTTCACAAATAATCTCTGCCATGCGATTCATCCACAGAGCCTCCGCGCGGCTTAAACCATGATTTTTAACGCGGTCGGCCCACGGAAAAAGCAGCAGCAATCGCCCTTGAGCGCAAAGTTCAAACTCTTGTCCGGCAGGCTTGAACCGCTCCCCAACCGCCTGTTGGCTGATGATAATCAGCTTTCCTCCATTAGCTATCGCCCGATCTCTGACGGCCTTTTCTTCTGTCGAAATAAATGGCGACACAAGTACGCCGCCCGAGCGGATAACCTCCATCCACCGCTCCTCTAAAATCCGCTTCTCATCAATAGTCAATGAGCGATGAATCATCACAGGGCAACGCAGCGCATCGCGAAGCAGAAAAAGATTGCCGAATGCGAGAAACTCAATGCCATTAACCGTCAAATGGTTAATGCGCTGAAAGAGATTCGGATGGCATCTGCGAATCCACAGCCTTCGAGGATTGTCGGAAACATAGCGGATCATTGCGTCCAACTGGTCGCGCCCGCTCAGAATCCGGTCGTTGAAATTTGGTTTAAAGATTTCAAGGCCGGGATTTCCCAGGCGAAGCCTCGCCTGATGCGTTGCGTTGGACTTAAACTTTTGTATGATGGTGCCGAGCGGTCGTTGCAATCGCTCTCTTATCTGAATCACGAAATGAATGTGATCAGGCATCACAACCTCAGCAATCAATTTGGCCTGCGGATGATGACGGTTGATGTCAAACAGCGCATCTCGCAGAGTGCGACCGACTTCAGTTAAAAAAACAACGGGACCGCCCGAGGAAAGAATTCCGAAGTCAGGAGCTTCCGGTCGCTTGGAGAGGGTGATGAGGTAGATTGCAGGCGCACGGTAGTCGTGCCACACGGCTCTGCGTGTGGTGTTGCGTTTAGGAGATTTGATGTATTCCGGTTTGCGCTCTGATTCTTTCATGGCAGGGGCAAAGATAATTAAAAATTCGCTGTCATCGGCCGTTCACGGCCGATAAACTCAACATCCGGCGGGGATTTTTTTTAGAGTTTAGTGAGCAGAGTTTAGAGTGCAGAGAGCAGAGTTTGGAGTGCAGAGAATCGAGTTTTGGGTGGGGGTTTGGGAAGTTTTTGTTATCTTTGCGGGCAGGTATGAATGCTATTTTTTTAATTGGTTTTATGGGCTGCGGGAAGTCTACGCTCGGTCGGGCGCTTGAGGCAGCTACGGGTCTTCGGCTGATCGATCTGGATGAGTGGATCGAGCAGCGGGAGGGTTGCTCTGTGAGCCGGCTGTTTGAGGAGCGTTCTGAGGCGGGGTTCCGCGAGATTGAACGTGATGCGCTGGCTGAGGTGAGCCGGATGAAGAATGTCATCGTTGCCTGCGGGGGCGGCACGCCATGCTTCTTTAATAATATGGAGGTGATGAACCGTGCGGGGCTTAGTGTGTGGCTCGATGCGTCGGTGGGGCGCCTTCATGAGCGGCTGGCGCTTGCCCGCGAGAAGCGTCCGCTGATTGCTCAGATGGCTGATGATGAACTAACGGGCTATATTGTGCGCGCACTTGATGCGCGCCGTCCTTTCTATTCGCAGGCCGCGGCGAGATTCTGCGCAGACCGGCTCGACGATGAGCGGCAGATTGCGGAATCGGTTGAGGAATTCCGACGCCGTTTCCTGGGCGACACCATTTGCAGGGGGGAAAAATAATCATTATATTTGCGATTAGAATTTGAAATAATATCTCAGCCATGACCAGCCTCTCTGCATCACTTGACCCTCAGGAGCAGCCCGTAATGACGGCCGCGCCGCGAAAATTGTTTTCAATCGGCCTTCCGCGCTGCACCGATCCCGGTGAGCGTCGCTTTCCGCTGACGCCTGAAGGAGCGGGAATGCTCGTTGAGCAAGGGTTTCAGATATGGATGCAGGAGGGGGCAGCGGAAACCATTCATTATACTGACAATCAGTATGCCTCGAAAGGGGTCAGAATCTGCGGGCGCGACGAGGCTCTTCGGGCCGACATCGTGATGCATCTCGCTCCGCTGCAGCCTGCCGACATCCGCAAGATGCGCCGTGGGGCTCTGCTGCTGACTCTGAGCTCGATGTGCAGGCTGACGGCTGCTACCGTGCGCACTCTGCTTGAGCGGTCTATCATCACGGTTGCCATCGATCTCATCCATGACAGCCACGGCAACAGTCCGTTTGCCGACATTCTGGCCGAAATCGACGGTCGCGCCGCTATGGCTCGCGCCTCATCGCTGCTGGCCGATTCGGTGCATGGCAAGGGCATACTGCTGGGCGGCGTTGCGGGCATCGTGCCATGTGAGGTGACGGTTATCGGCTCAGGCATCTCGGCTTGTGCTGCGGCCCGATCGGCCGACGGCGCGGGTGCGTTGGTCAGAATGTTTGACCACGATGTGTATCGTCTGCGCCGAGCCGAGCGTCAGCTTGGGGGACGTGTGGTGACTTCGGCGCTTCATCCGCGAGTGTTGAGCAACGCACTGCGCACGGCTGATGTGGTCATCTACACCGGCGTCAATCCTCTCCCTGTCTTTGACCGCGAGACGGTGGACCTGATGAAGCGCGGTGTGATTATCTTTGACTTGACCTCTGACTGCGGACGCGCATTCCCGAGCGTGCCCACCATTGACCTGGCTCTCGCCTCGCCGCTCGACATCTCTCTGACCGAGCCTTCGCGCGCTTGCTATATCAATGCCGGTTCGGCCGTGGCCCGCACGGCTGCCATGGCGTTGAGCAACACGTTTATCACCATGCTCCGCGATCTGGTTGACTGCGAGGGTGTCACCAATGCCCTGAAGCTGCTCCCCGGTCTGCAATGCGCCGCACTGACTTTTCTCGGCAAGCCGGTCAGCGCGGAAGTGGCTCGCAAAGTCGGCATGCGACATGTCGACGTAAATATCTATCTGACTCTATCCTGACCCATCTCAAATGTCATCACAGAAAAAGAAATATTATGTTGTGTGGGCCGGCCACGACACCGGCGTGTTCGACTCCTGGGAGGAGTGTAAACTGCAAACCGAAAATTTTCCGGGTGCGCGCTACAAAAGTTTCAGTTCGCGCGACGAAGCGATTCAGGCCTATCGCAGCGACCCGGCTGACTACATGGGTCTGTTTAAAGGCCTTGCCGCCCGACAGACTGAAATTGTCAACTACAATGCCATTCCCGAAATCCGTCCCGGCTCGATAGCCGTCGATGCCGCCTGCTCCCGCAATCCCGGGCCGGTGGAATATCAGGGAGTCGACATTGCCACGGGTGCGCGTCTCTTCCATGTGGGGCCGCTTGAAGGGGGCTCTAACAATATGGGTGAGTTTCTGGCCATTGTCCATGCGCTGGCATGGCTCGAACGTGCCGGGCGTCCCGACATCGCTATCTACTCCGACTCTCGCACCGGCATGGCATGGGTGCGCAACCGCCACGCCAAAACCACCATCACTCCCACCGCTGCTAATGCGCCTATCCGCCAATTAATTGCGCGCGCCGAAGCCTGGCTCCAAACCCACACTCCCCGCAACCCCATAATCAAATGGGACACAGAAAACTGGGGCGAAATCCCGGCAGATTTCGGCCGGAAATAAAATTAAACTCTCCGAGCGGTCAGATGCAAAACTGACAGCGCCCGGAGAGCATATTTTCAATTATGACAGAAGAACTTATTGCTTGTTTTTAAGTAAATCGCGGATTTCGGTCAGGAGGATTTCTTCTTTGGTGGGTTCGGGATCGGGGGCGGGGGCTTCTTCTTCTTTCTTTTTGAACTTCATGATTACGCGGAGCGCAACGAAGATTGAGAGGGCGATGATGAAGAAGTCGACGATGTTTTGGATGAACAAGCCATAGTTGATGGCCACTTCCTCGATGGCTGCCTGCCCTTCGGCTGTGGCTTCCTGAGCCGCCGTGATCACATATTTCATGTTTTTGAAGCCGTCGCCGCCGGTTGCCACGGTGACGCAGGGCATGATGATGTCGTTGACGAGCGAGCTGACAATCTTACCGAAAGCACCGCCGATGATCACACCGACAGCCATGTCGATGATGTTGCCCTTCATGGCAAATTCCTTGAAATCTTTGATAAATGACATAATGTAACTTGAAATTTTGATAAATAAATAGTTTCGGAAGCATGGGCCGCAGCCCGGCTCGCTGATATATAAATGAAGCAAAGGGGCAAATTGTTCCGGCGAATGATAAAAAAATGAAAAAGGGGTGAAAGTTTTGGGGAGAAAAGTGTGAAAAATCAAAATATTATGATTACTTTTGTGTCGCTAAAAGGCTATTGGCTCGCCAAGAGACTTAAAGCACTATAAGACTAACACTTATAACCCAAATTTATATTTTATAAAATTATGACAAAAATAGGTATCAATGGCTTTGGCCGCATCGGACGTTTCGTGTTCCGTGCATCAACCAAACGTGACGACATCGAAGTAGTAGCTATCAACGACCTTCTCCCCGTTGACTACATGGCTTACATGCTCAAGTATGACACTATGCACGGTCGCTTCGACGGCACTGTTGACTACGATCTCGAAAAGAGCCTCCTCATCGTAAACGGCAAAGAAATCCGCGTTACCGCATGCAAGAACCCCGCAGAAATCGGCTGGGGCGCAGTAGAAGCTGAATACGTTGTTGAATCAACCGGCCTCTTCCTCACTAAGGAAAAAGCTCAGGCTCACATCGAAGCCGGCGCAAAATACGTGGTTATGTCAGCTCCCTCAAAGGACGACACCCCCATGTTTGTTTGCGGTGTAAACCAGGACAAATACGTTAAGGGCACTCAGTTCGTTTCTAACGCATCTTGCACCACTAACTGTCTTGCACCCATCACCAAAGTGCTCAACGACAAGTTCGGCGTTGTTGAAGGCCTCATGACTACCGTACACTCTACCACCGCTACTCAGAAGACCGTTGACGGTCCTTCAATGAAAGACTGGCGTGGTGGCCGCGCTGCTTCAGGCAACATCATCCCCTCTTCTACCGGTGCTGCCAAGGCTGTAGGCAAAGTAATCCCCGAACTCAACGGCAAACTGACCGGTATGTCAATGCGTGTCCCCACCCTCGACGTATCTGTTGTTGACCTCACCGTTAACCTCGCCAAGCCCGCTACTTACGAAGAAATCTGCGCCGCAATGAAGGAAGCTTCTGAAGGCGAACTCAAGGGTATCCTCGGCTACACTGAAGACGCAGTTGTTTCAAGCGACTTCCTCGGCTGCCCCCTCACTTCTATCTTCGACGCTAAGGCAGGTATCCAGCTCACTCCCACCTTCGTTAAGGTTGTTAGCTGGTACGACAACGAAATCGGCTACTCTAACAAAGTGCTCGATCTCATCGCCCACATGAAGAAAGTTAACGGCTAATCCAGATTAGTCTCCGACTTAATAAAACAAAAACGACTGTTCCTCGGTCCCTTCCACGGGGCCGGGGAATAGCTTTTTAATTGCGGCCTCATTCCGGCAGAATTAATACGCTGATTATCAAACGGACGCACCAGGGTGCGTCCCTACAATTCGGGTAAAGCCCGGATAAATCAACCCTTCTCGACTGCTTAAGAAAATCGAACTTTATAGGCTCCACTCTCTTTGTAGGGACGCACCCTGGTGCGTCCGNCCGNTANTGCNGCANTANCGGCCGGACGCACCAGGGTGCGTCCCTACANTTCGGGTGAAGCCCGGATGAATTAACTTCACTCGATTGTTTAAGAAAACGGCATTGGGGCCTCACATACACAAAAAAAACTAATTAACTGACCATGAGCAAAAAAGAAATACCCGTGTTGCTGCTGACCGGCTATCTCGGAAGCGGNAAGACCACTCTTCTCAACCACATTCTCAACAATCGCCGCGGACTGCGCGCTGCCGTGATTGTCAACGACATTGGCGAGGTCAACATNGACGCCGACCTCATTCAGAAAGGGGGCATCGTCGGTCAGAGCGACGATTCCTCCGACCTCGTGGCGCTGCAAAACGGTTGCATCTGCTGCACTCTGAAAATGGACCTCGTGGAGCAGATTTCCGACCTCGCCGCNACCGGAAAGTTTGACTACATTGTGATNGAAGCCTCCGGCGTCTGCGAACCCGCTCCCATCGCCCAGACCATCTGCTCGATTCCGCTCATGGATGAAACCTATACGCGCCACGCCGTNCCCCGACTCGACTGCATAGCCACGGTAGTCGACGCTCTGCGCCTTCGCGACGAGTTTGGCTGCGGCGAGCAGTTGCAGCGCGCCGACCTGGGCGAAGAGGATATCGAAAACCTCATCATAGAGCAAATCGAGTTCTGCAACGTAATCATTCTCAACAAAATATCCGAAGTCAGCCCGGTGGAGGCNGAGCGAGTGCGCAAAGTGATCCGCGCCATCCANCCCAAGGCGGAAATCATCGAAACAGACTATTGCCAAGTCGACATNGACCGCCTCATTTCCACCAACTCGTTTGACTTCGAGAAGGTTGCNACCTCAGCGGCATGGGTGCGCGAACTTGAAGGCCACAATGACCATGACGATGATGACCACGAACATCATCACCACGATCACGATGAAGAGCATGAGCATCATCATCACCACGACCACCATGACCACGACCACCACGACCACGACGGCCATGAATGTCACGACGAACACTGTTCATGCCACCACCANCATCACCACCACCACGACGGCGAAGGCGAAACGGAAGAATATGGCATCCAGACGTTTGTCTACTATCGTCGCCCCGGATTCAACCTGAGCAAATTTGACCGCTTCGTGGCTCAGNACTGGCCCGCAAACATTATCCGCTGCAAAGGCATCATCTATTTCTCCCACAACGACGACATGTCGTATCTCTTCGAGACGGCGGGTCGCCAGAAAAAGCTCTCCGAAGCCGGCCTCTGGTATGCCACCGCTCCCGCCGAGGAGCTCGAACNCATGATGGCNGCCGAGCCGGGCATGATGCGCGACTGGGANCCGAAATATGGCGACCGCATGATAAAACTGGTCATCATCGGCCGCAACCTCGACCGCGAAGCTATCAGCGCCGANCTNGACCGCTGCCTGCAATAACCCACTCNTTCTCACTGAAATGAAACTCTCCCANCTGACACTCCCGCTGCTGTCGGCCACGCTGCTTGCCGTGGCCGGCTGCTCGGGTTCATCGGAGGCCGACTCTGCTGCCGCAGCTGCCGACTCTGCCCGCATGGCCGACTCGCTCCGNCAAGCCGAACTGCTCNGGCTCGAAGCATGGCGAGCCGACTCGCTGCGCCNNGATTCGCTGANGCGCGACTCCCTGTTTGAGGCTCATGCGCTGCGGCTCAGCGACTTNATTGCCGCCGGCACAAACCNTTTTCTCGACGCCGACCGCATAGTNGCNAANCTCCGCGCCAAAGGCTACGAGCCNACNGCCGACGACNATCCCGGGGGCGACCGCCGGCTNGCGCAANCTGTTGCGGAGCCNGGCANCACGGTCAGCCTGCGCTATTCAGANCCTTACGCCCCGATGATCATCGACTTTGCCGACACGCGCTCCGACTCNATCTTCGTCAGCTCCCTTGCCGACGCCGGATTTNCAACCGACGAGACCGGNAACTACGTTCACCCGGCCAACACGCCGTGGGCCGCAGCCGTGGTCACCGTTTCGGGTCGCCGNGTATTCATNGAGTGGATGACCGGCGGCGAGTGAGTCTTTTATATCTTTTATATATGGAGTTTTTTGCGTAACTTTGCTCTATCNACNCACGCACCACTTGACGATATGGAACTCTGCCACCTGACGCTCACCAACTTCAAAAACATAGCCGAAGCCTCGCTCGACTTCTCCCCGAAAATCAACTGCCTGCTGGGCAACAACGGCATGGGCAAAAGCAACCTGCTCGACGCCATCCATTATCTCAGCTTCTGCAAGAGCTTCACGGGAATGACCGACGCTATGCTGATTCGCCGCGGCGAGGATTTCGCAACGGCGCGCGCCCGCTATATCCGCCGCAACACCCCCGAGGAGCTCACCCTCGGCATGGCTCGCGGAAAGCGCAAATCGCTNCGTCGCGGAGGCAAGGAGTATCAGCGCCTGAGCGAACACATCGGCACGTTTCCCCTGGTCATGGCCGCTCCGCAGGACATCGACCTCATCAATGGCCCGGGCGAAGAGCGGCGCCGATGGATGGACATGGTCATATCGCAAAGCGACCCGCAATATCTCGANGCCCTGATTCGCTACAATGCGTCCCTGGAGCAGCGCAACCGCCTGCTGCGCGAAGGATCCGTTGACCACACNCTCTATGANGCCATTGAGCTGACAATGGAGATGGCGGCCACACTGCTCACCTCGCGACGCGCCCGCTGGGTCGAATCGCTGACCGAGNTGTTTGCNCGCTACCACTCAGCCATTGCAGGCACCTCGGAAGAGGTATCCATTGCCTATCGCANCTCCATAGCCGACTCCGGAGCCCCCACGCTCGGCGCGGCACTCGATGCGGCCCGTCGCCACGACGAGATTGTGCGCCACACCTCCGTTGGGCCTCATCGCGACGACATCGAACTGACCATCAACGAAATGCCCCTGCGCCGCAGNGGCTCGCAAGGACAGTGCAAGACCTTCGTCATCGCCCTGCGTCTGGCTCAATATGACTTTCTCCACCGAGCCATGGGCATGCGNCCGCTGCTGCTGCTCGACGACATCTTCGACAAGCTCGACCGACAGCGTGTGGAACGCATCATGAACCTGGTGACCTCCAGCGACTTCGGCCAGATATTCGTCACCGACACCAACCGCAAACATCTCGACGACATCATGAGCCACACCGGAGGCGACTACCGCATGTGGACCGTTGAAAACGGCATCTTCATCCCCTCATCTCAATCCTGACTCCCCCCTCCCCGACATGAAACGCACCGAACCCAAATCATTTGCCCAGATTTTCGACGAAGGCATGGCCCGNGCCGGNGCCTCCGAAACCCTGGCCGCGCAGAGAGCATGCTATATGTGGGCCGAAATCGTTGGCCCCGGAGTGAACCGCTACACCTACAAACGCCATGTCGACGGCTCGACCCTCCACATCTACATCTCCTCCGCGCCGCTGAAAAACGAGCTCTCGTTTCATCGCTCCGCCCTCATCGCCCAGCTCAATGCCGCCGTTGGCTGCGAAGCCNTGACCGCCATCGAATTTCATTGACCGCCCGNCNGNGTGTTAACNTTCACNTTATCAGAGATATTTCGCAAGGAAAATGACGGAGAAAAGAACTATGACTCCAATAATAAANCTCCTCAATATNTGTTTTTTCGACATGCCGGACTTCTTGANTTGTCGCCAAGAGTAAATGGCCATTGCTAATAAAGCAAAGCTTAATACAATCCAGCCTGCAAGCAGATAGATGAAAAGACTATTTTCGTTCATNTTGCATTTCAATGAGTTGTGGTTAACATGCACATATTATATTCGTGGGCGAGTTCCAGTGAGGATATTATTTAAAATCTAACGCGCTGCNTTTCNTTTTGGTTCNTTAATCTTTNNCATATATTGATTTTGACAAAAAATNTCATTGACCGCCCGGNAGCGTGTTAACGAAAATGGAATAAATTGGAACACGCAAAACATCACGTTTTTGTTTATATTTGCAATCCAAATCATAGATAACACATCAAAAAGCGATTGAAATGGAATTGAATCAGGAAATCATTGCCGCCCTGCGGCGCGAAGTCGAAAAACATGCCGGACGTCGAATGATCTCACCGGCCGACTTTGATTTCCTCGCCTCAATACTGCAAACCAATCCCCAGCGCCCCATTTCGTCAACCACACTCAAACGCGTGTGGGGATATGTGCGCGATGTCGGTTCCGCCTACACTCCCTCNCGCTACACCCTCTGCACACTGGCCCATTTCATTGGGTTCAACGACATTGAAGACTTTCAATACANTCAGGAGAAAACCACCGCCANCGAATCTGACCACTATTTCGGCATGACCATTGGCAGCGACGACCTCCCTGCGGGGGTAATGATTGAAGTGACGTGGCTCCCCGACCGCAAAGTTGAAATGAAACATATCGCCGGCTCCGAATTTCAGATTATCCGCGCCGAAAACTCNAAAATCCACACCGGCGACCTCATNGAATGTCATTCATTCACCCAAAACGCCCCCCTCTACATATCGCGCGTCAGCCGCGCCGATTCCCAACCCTTCACCTACGTNGCCGGCGTCCGCACCGGCGTCCACTTCCGCCTCCTCCCCCNTTCCTGACAGAATATNTAAAATATTTANTTNACTAATCNAGAAAGATTGNTTTCATTCGCGCTTTACNCNAATNGNAGGGACGNACGGCTCGTGCGTCCGNCGATAANGCACTGATTCTCAGCCGGACGCACGAGCCGTGCGTCCCTACAATGAGAGGGGAGCCCTATAAGGCAAATTTGCGGCTTAGTAAACGGCATTGAGATGTGTGCGCTACATGAAGCTCAGATTGTTGAGGGTGGCGTTCTGTATCTCGATTTGTTTTTGGCTGAGGGTGCCCAGGAGGGGATAGTAATCTTGGTCGGNGATGCCGGCGGCTCGGAGGCGNTTTTCAAAGCGAGTATATACGGCTTTGATCTCNGGCNTTGTGTACTGCTCATGAAATTTGTCTGATTNCTCATTGAAGGTTTTCATGTCGACATTCTGAGCAACAAGACCGGTGTAGAATCTTGCTTGTTCGTCATATATNGCCTGAAGCTCTGCAACGGCATCGGCCATTATCTTCTTTGTTGCGGTGNCGGTTTCGATNGGTGTGGGAGACGGCTGAGATGTTTGCTCGGCGGCAGGGGTGGTGGGGATGGTGATGGGNTGTGGNNGTGGTNTTTCCTGCGGGAGAGNTTCCGGAGTGGGAGCAGGNGGGGTTATAGAAGGNTGAACCGNGTCAACCGCTACAGCCTCAGGGGCTTTGATTGCCGGNACCTCTGNGNCCGGTGGAGTTCGCAGCAGCATTATGACCACACCNATTATAACNATGAGTGCCGAAAANGCAATAGCNANCCAAAGCCACTGCCGNCGGGTNNGGCCGGCAGCGGAGAGCCGGGCCACAACGTCGGCCATTGGCGGGCGGTCGGCAGGTTTTTCGCTCATACATGCCGCGGCGATGCGGTCGTAGCGTCGGCCGCAATCAAGCTCCGAGAGCACTCGGCCAAATGACCACACGTCGGCCTCCGGACCTGCGGCAGCGGCAACCTCGGCGAGCTGTTCGGGNGCTCCATAGCCGGGTGTGGCCCGCGACGGTTTTCCCGACACGATGTCGGGCGCATCGCCAAGTCCGAAATCAATGATTTTGACATGATTGCCACGGCGCGAAATCATCACGTTGTCGGGTTTGAAGTCNCGGTGGGCCGTTCCGATTTCATGGGCATACGCGAGTGCNTCGGCCATTTCCAGAGCGATCCGGCGGCGATCGGCAACCGAAGGATGCTCTGCNGCATACTGCGCGAGCGTCCGGCCGTCGACCCATTCCATGACAATGGCNTGTCCNACGCCGGGAATCGTCTCCATGCCCTCAACGCGCACAATCCCCTGATGGTCGAGNCTNGCCGCGAGCGCGGCCTCACGTTCCATCACNGCNCGATAGGCAGCATTGNCGGCATACGGCTGGCGGAGTGTCTTCAGCACATAGCGCCTGCCGAAGCGCACAGCCGTCAAGAGGCGGAACACACTTCGCTCTGCTATTATCGAAAATGCGCTCCAGCGGCCTGCCGANGANTCGGAAGGCTCAATGGAGCCGATGATTGAGGTTAGGTCAGATTCGCGGTTCATTCTTTTTTTGGCGGGGGAGGCGGAATTAGACCTCCCGTCGAGCCACAAATTTAGCCATTTTTTTGTAATTTTGTGTCACCTCTCCCCCACTCTCCCGACAATAAGACATAAAACCAATGACAACACCCTCGCTTCTACCCTCCGACAACCCGCGCGTGCCGGCCGCCGAACACCCCTTCCGCCACGCTGTCGACGTGCAGACACGCTTCACCGACATCGACATTCTCGGCCATGTCAACAACAACGTCTACCTATCGATGATGGACCTCGCCAAGGTTTCTTACTTTGAAGCCATCACTGAAGGTCAGATGACTATTCGCGACATACGCGCCGTTGTTGTCAACATCAACTGCGACTTTTTTGAGCCGTCATATTTCAACGAACCCCTGCAGGTGTGGACCGCAGTGACCCACATCGGCCACCGCAGCTTCACGCTCGAACAGCGGGTGGTCAACGCCAATTCGCTCCGCACCAAGTGCATCGGCCGCACCACCCTGGCCGGTTTCGATCCGGCCACGGCAAGCGGCGCCGACCTTGACCCGGTGCTGACGGCGGCCGTTGTCAAATTCGAGCAGCGGACATTTTGACAATTTGTCAAATTGTCGATTTGTCGATTTGTCATCGCGAAATTCCGCGATATTAGCAAAAAAATCGTAAATTTGCCACATTAACACAAATCTCACAAGATTTTCACTACCGGAATATGGAAAATAACATAGAGCAGTCAATGCGCGAGATACTTGCCGAAGAAAGCCGCGCCATAGCCCTTATCCCCTACTCGGAGGCCTACGACCGCGCAGTAGAGCTCATTGTCGACCGTGTGCATCGCCGCGGAGGCAAACTCGTGACCTCCGGCATGGGCAAAGCCGGCCAGATTGCCCTCAACATCGCAACCACCTTCTCGTCAACAGGCATCCCCGCCGTCAACCTCCACCCCTCCGAAGCCCAGCACGGCGACCTCGGTGTGTTGCAGCCGGGCGACGTCATGCTCCTCATCTCCAACTCCGGCCGCACAAGCGAAATCGTCAGCCTCATTGATCTCGCTCATAATCTCTACCCCGACATACCGACGATTGTCATCACCGGCAACGCCGAAAGCCCTCTGGCCCGGATGGCCACGGCAACACTCGTCACCGCCCCGGTGGGCGAAGTCTGCCCCCTCGGCCTGACTCCCACCACCTCCACCACGATGATGACCGTCATCGGCGACATCCTCGTGGTCAACGTCATGAAAATGACCGGATTCACCAAAGCCGACTATGCCAAGCGCCACCACGGCGGCTACCTCGGCCACAAATCCCGCTCATAGACCAAGGCTTATGGACAATCACTCGCTCGACCCCATCTTCTTCCCCTCGGCTGCCGACATCTCCTCGCCCATGGCGATGACCAACGGCGAAATAAACATGAGCGACCTGCGCCACACCGTAGGCTCAATGCCTTTCAACGCTGCTTACGATTTTTTCCGCGCCGCCGCCCATAAATTTCTCCAACAGGGACAAATCGATCAGGCGATTGACTATATTCTCAACTTCGACGCCATAGCCACCCGCGTCTCCGACGGCAACCGTCAGCTGCTCGACATCCACACCGCGCTGATGCAGATTCTGACAGCCATCTACATCCATGCCGACATGATGGCCGAAGCCCTCTCTACGGCTGCCGCCACACTCAATCTGCTCGTGCAGGAGCCCCGGCGCAAAGATGAGCCTTTCATTGCAATGCTCGCTGCCACGCTCTACGACATTGCCCTCATTCACAACTCCCGCGACGAGCACAAACAGGCCGAGCGAGCCATCGAAAAGTCGATGAAACTCTTCGAACGCCTCGCACGCGTCAACCCCGCACGCTACGGCACCCCCCACCTCCTCGCCCTCAACGCCTCGACCAACATCTACAAATCGCGCATACGCCAGACAAAGATTCTGGCCGAACATCAGGCAGCCGCCGGCACCTACCTGCGCATGATCGACGAAGGCATCGAGGACGCCGGCCTGAGATTCGTTGAATCGCTCACCGCCGAAGGGCGCACCCTCGCAAAGATGAACCGCCAGCGCGAAGCCGTGCAATATTTCACCCGCGCGCTGAAATATCTCACCAAGATATCGCCCGATTTTTCGCGCCAGCACCTTGAGCTCTCCATCGACCTCGGCGAAGCCCTGCTCGCCGCCAAGTCAACCCGCGAAAAGGGAATCCATCTGCTCAACACAATGCTCTACAANGCCAACAAAATAGCCGCCGACGACCTCCACCGACGCATCGTCGACATTCTCCTCGCAGCCAAAAACCCCGACCTGGCCATAGTGAGCTTCTGGCACAAACTCTTCCCCCGCTAAACTCTAAACTCTACTCNCTAAACTCTAATATATGTCAACCTTCGCCCCCAAATACGACAATCAGAAACTCAGCGGCGCCCGCATTGCCATTGCCACCGCCCGCTGGAACGGCCACATAACCTCCGCGCTGCGCGACGGCGCCGTCAAGACCCTCCGCGAAGCCGGCGTTGCCGACGACGACATCATGTGTTTCGACGTGCCCGGAGCCGTTGAACTCACCTTCGCCGCATCGCAGCTCATCGAAACCGAATCGTTTGACGCAATCATCATATTCGGCTGCGTGATCCGTGGCGACACTCCCCACTTCGACTACGTTTGCCAGAGCGTGACACAAGGCATCACAGCCCTCAACGCCGACTGCGACACCCCAATCATCTTCGGCCTCCTCACCGTTGAAAACGAACAGCAGGCCCTCGACCGCATCGGAGGTCCCGCCGGCCACAAAGGCATCGAAGCGGCCCAGGCAGCCCTCGACATGATTTCCTTCGTCAGAGCCCTAAGCTAACCCCCTCTCTCTAAACTCTAAACTAACTAAACTCTAATCTCTTCTCCCTNCTCTCTCCGTGTGGAAAAACTAATGCAATACGTCTGGCAGCATCGTCTATGGCCGCGCACACTGCTGCGCACCGTCGACGGCCGGCCGGTGCAGATAATCGACCCGGGCCGACTAAACACCGACGCCGGGCCCGACTTTTTCAATGCCAAGATTGCAATAGCAGGCCACACCTGGGCAGGCGATGTTGAAATCCATGTGCGCGCAAGCGACTGGCATCGCCACGGCCACGACGGCGATCCGGCCTACGATTCTGTGATTCTCCACGTTGTTGACCGCGACGACGCCCCGATTGTGCGCTCCAACGGCGAAACCATCCCNCAGATGCAGATGGCCTGCTCGCCCGACTTCTATCAGCGCTACAGTCAGCTGGTCGACCGTGCCGACCGCGACCTCCCCTGCTNCGAAGCCATTGCCTCAATGTCGACGCTCCACATGACTTCATGGCTCGACGCTCTCGCCTTCGAACGCCTCTACGAAAAGACCGACACCATTGAAGCCCGGCTCACGCGACTGGGCCGCGACTGGGATGCCACGGCCTACGTCACTCTGGCCCGCTGCCTCGGGTTCGGCGTCAACGGCGACCCTTTCGANCGGCTCGCCACAGCCACTCCGCTCCAATTTCTTGCCAAACACTGCGACTCGCTCTTCACCATCGAAGCCCTCCTGCTCGGACAGAGCGGACTGCTCGAAAACGTAGCCGTGCCCGACAGCTATTGCCTCCGGCTCAAAAAGGAATATGACTTCATGGCCCACAAGTTCGGACTCCGACGCCCCGAATCGCCCGGTTGGAAAATGTCGCGCATGCGCCCGGCCAACTTCCCCCATCGGCGCATCGCCATGCTCGCCGCGCTGCTCAATCGCAACACGCGCCTGATGAGCATGATTCTCGACATCACCTCCATTGAGCAGGCCACAGAAATCTTCGCCCTGCCATTCACGGGCTATTGGGCCGACCACTTCACNTTCGGGGCTCCTTCGGCCGGCGCCGGCTGCACTCTGAGCCGCAGCTCCGTAGTGGGGTTGATAATCAACGCCGTGGTGCCGCTGCAATATGCCTGGGGGACCATGCGCGACGACCGCGCCATGACCGACCGCGCCATTGACCTCCTCCAAAGTCTTCCGGCCGAGCGCAACACCATAGTGCAGATGTTTCAGCAAGCCGGCATTCCCGCCCGCTCNGCCTTTGCCACCCAGGCCCTGATTCAGCTGCGGCGCGCCTACTGCGAACCCCACAAATGTCTCTACTGCCGCATAGGCCACCGCACACTCTCCGCCCGCTGCCCCCGCACATAATAATAACAATGTGCCTATCGGAGAGCGATTTTCAGGGCTTGCAGGCCGTGGCCGGGAATGTTGGCGGAGAGAATGTAGAGTCCGGCGGGGAGGGAGGCCACATTGAGTGTGGCTGTGTCGGAGTCAATGTTGTCGAGTTTCATCACTTCGGCTCCATCGGCGGAGTAGAGGATTAGCGCTGACATGGGCGAGGGTGAGGAAATCAGAAGTTCGTCGCCCGACTCATTGGCTGTCAGGGCCGAGGAGTCTTCGCCGATTGAGGTGATTCCGGCNAGAGGATCGACGGTGAAATAAAGATTGTTGCCCATGCGGCCGTGGTCGGCACCTTCGGCGCGCACATAGTAGATATTGCCGGGAGTGCAGTAGCGCGAAGCGTCAAACTCAAAGTCGGCCGATGCAGAGGAGCCTTCGCCGGCGGCGATGTAGTTATAGCCCGTGAGCACGATACCGCTGCCGTTGGCGTGGTAGAGGCATCCACAGATGTCGTCGCCGAAATATCCTCCGGCCACGTCGACATTGACGCGGAAGGTCAGCTTGTCGGGAGCATAGACTTCGGGAGAGTCTTCGGTCGGCACGATGTTATCCATGGTGGTGGTGGTGAGGGTGAAGGAATCAGCGGTTTTCGGAGCTGCGAGCACGGTGACGGGCAGACCTTCGGTGCTGACATCAAGGCTATTGCCNTCGACAAGCCACATCAGATAGTCGCCGGGGGTCACGGAGGCGGGGAANTCGCCGATCCATTCAAAGACGCCTGACTGTCCGGGCAAGAGCTGAACGGAGACCGGGTCGCACTGCGCTTTGTCGACATGGTCGAGCACGAGTGTCGGGGCCACACGTTCGTAGAATTCTTCATCGGAATTGTTTGTCAGCACTGCGCGGAATGCACACTGGCGGCCGGCGTAGATTGGCGACAACACTTCAACGTCGGTGGCTGTGACGCGCGCCACAGTCGAGGGGGTGAAGAGCAGCGAGTCGGCTGTGATGGTGAGGTCGAGATAGCGGTTGGCGGTCATCTTCACATCGCAGTCCCACCACTTTCCCTGTTCGTCGCGCACGGCGGGAGCCACTTGATAATGGCCCTCCCCGGTGGGGAAACCGGAGGTTTCGACATTGTAGCCCGTGAAGCCCTGACCGCTGGAATAGCTTGTGGTTGTCGGTGCGGCAGCATAGCTGACCGTGCCCTGATCGTCCGTAATCTTAAGTCCCATAGTGGCCTTGACTGTTGCCACACTTTCGCAGAATATCGCTTTGCGGTCAATGATGTGAACGGTGGCATCGCTGCGCGAGTAGCCGCTCTGACTGGTGGAGAAATTGCCATAGAACTCCATGACGGGAATCACGGTGGAGCCTTCGACCGGGGGCTGAATGCCCACAATCATAGCCTGGCCGTTGTTGTAGCCGTCGGCCACGCCTCCGATTCCGGTGTCACCGGCATTAAGGTTGGTCAGCATGAAATAGCCGTCGGTGCCTCCGCCGTAGCCCCAGTTGATGTGGAAATATCCATCTTTACTGTAGCCGTCGCACACAAAGGCGTGGCCCGCAGATTCGTTGGTTCCGCTGTAGAGCACGGGGCGGCCGGCGGCGAGCTCTGAATAGACGAGGTCGAACCAGTCTTCCATGCCGTAGTAGTCGCGGTGGAGAATGCGCACTCCTTTGTCGTAGTTGAAATAGTTTACGAGGGCTTTGGCTGCGGAGGTGTAGCCGGCGCTGCTCGATGTGGAGTAGTTTGTTCCGACACTCACGCCGCAGCTGACCATGAGCGAGGCCACGGCGGCTTGCGATTCATAGGTGGAGGTGGAGGTGTATTTGTCGAGCATCAGGTCCCAGCGATAGGTGCTGTCGGCAAAGTTGACGGTCACCAATTTACCGATTGAAGGGGGTGTGTAGCTGTGGGAGCTCACGCCTTTTTCGGGCCATTGGTGGACTTTCATCACCTGCGCCATGGCTGTGGCCACGCAACCGGTCACGGCATGGTTGCCGTTGCTCATCGTGGGGCAGAAGATGTTATATGGATCGCGCTGTGCCCAGTGGGTCTTGACGAGGGGCTCAATGGCGGGGAGTTCGGGTATTTCAAAATCGCCATAGTCAAATGTAGAGCCGTCGCGGGTTGAGGCGGAGGCAATCTCCTTGCTGTATTGCGAAATCCACCAGCGCATGTTTTCGGGCATTGAGGATGCGTCGATGCGTCCGGAGGTGGAGTAGCCCAGCAGGGCGGCATCGCTGCTGTCGTCGGCGCTCACAAGGAGATAACCGCCATTGGCAGGAGAGTTGAAGAGATAGAGGGTGTTGAGCGATCCGTCGGCAGTGGTGGCGGTGTATTCAAGTGTCGGGGCCGACGGGGAGCCGGCCGTCATGGGCGACATGACTGTGGCATCGACGCGTCGGGCTCGCATCAGGGCTTCTTCGGGTGAGAGCTGGCGCGCTTCGGCCGTGGTGGCGAAGCCCGCGATAATGGCTATGGTGGCGGCTGAGAGAANTCCGCGAGAGAAATAGTTGTTCATAGAGAGACAATTGTGATGAAACGTAGACATATTTATATAAGTGTAACGCACCCGAGCGGTTTTTTGTTCCGAAGGGTGCATTATCCGGGATGCCGATGGCCCCCCTCCNGAAAGTGTAATTGGCATCGAGGCCCTGCTATCTGCCCCGATGCCAACTGACATTCGTGTTTGTGTGTTTCTCAGTCTGTGTTTCTTGTGTGTCTCTCAGTATTAGGGTTAGAAATCTGTTTTTTTAACTATCATGGATTTGTTTCAACTTTCTTTTTGTTTAGAACACCACTTTGGCGGTGCGGAGGGTGCCGTCGGTCATCTGTGAGCGTACGATGTAGAGNCCTGNGGCGAGGGCGGGGGTTTCTCCGGCGGCGAAGCTGCCTACATACTGGCCGGCGGCGGTGTAGATTTCCTGCGAGAGGATGTCGGCTTCTGTGGCGATTTCGTCGATGCCGGCCACTGCTGACTGGGTNGNGGGACGGGCTTCGATGGCGGAGTGGGTGGCTTCGTAGACTGATGCTTTTTCGAAGTCGAGGTAGNNGGGGGTGCATTCTACGTAGTAGGCGCGTTCTTTGTCGGCTTTTACCTGGAGGTCATACCATTTGCCGTTTTCGTCGCGGGCGGCGGGGGATACGCGGTAGGTGCCTTCGGAGGGGAATGCGGAGGCGGGTACGTTGTAGCTTACAACACCCATGTTGGCGTTTACGGTTTTGGGTTCGGCGCAGGCTGCGTAGCTTACGTTGCCGTAGATGTCGATCAGTTTCAGGCCGAAGGTGGTGGTGATGGCGCCTACGCTCTGGTTGAAGATGGAGGAGGTGGAGCGTACGTTGACTGAGGCGTCGGCGGTGCGGCTGATTTCGGGCACGAGGATCACCATGTCGGCGTTGAAGGTGAATACGGGGGCCATTACGCTGCCTTCACGGGCGGGCTGGATGCCTACGATGACTGACTGGGAGTTGTTGAAGCCGTAGCCGGTGTTGTGGCAGTCGAGGCAGCTCAGAAGGTAGTAGCCGTCGCCTGAGCTTTCCCAGCCCCAGTTCATGTGGTAGTAGCCGTGGCCGTCGTAGCCGTCGCATACCCAGGCGTGACCGCCTTCTTTGGTGCTGGTGCCGCTGTAGAAGATGGGGCGGCCGGCGGCGAGTTCGCTGTAGATCAGTTCGTCCCATTCCGCGTCGGTGAAGTAGCTGCGGGAGAGGTTGCGCATGCCGAGGTCGTAGCCCAGGTAGGTGGCGAAGCCGGAGAGGGCGTTGGAGATGGTGGCGGAGCTGCCCGAGGTGCTGTAGTTCATCTTCACTGCGTGACCGCACATGGCCATCAGTTTGCTCACTTCGTTGGCGGCGGCGGAGTTGGTTACGTCGTCACCGGCGCGGCGGATTACGTCGAAGTCGATGCTCATGCCGTTGAAGTCGTAGGTGAGGTCTTTGGCCAGACGGGCGGCGCGGTAGGTGATGCTGCCTTTGGGGGCTACCTGTTTGTGGTAGTAGATGATCTGTGACATGGCGGTGGCAACGCAGCCGGTCTTGCAGTGTACGCCGTCTACTTCGGGGGTGAAGCGGGCGTAGGCGTGGCCCTGGCCCCAGTGGGTAACCATCAGGGGAGCGATGGCCGGACGGCCCTGGTCGGAGGGTGAGGCTGCCATGGTCGACACTTCTTCGTTGGCGGCTGCATAGGCTACCTGGCGGCCGTAGCTGTCGAGGAGGCTTGCTATGTTGTCAGGAATGAATTCGGAATCAAATGAACCCTTGTCGGTGTAGCCCAGGATGGCGGTTGACACTGCGTCGTCGGCTGCAACTACATAGTAACCTCCGGTGGGGCGGTTGAACACGTAGACGGTTTCCACGCTTTCTGTCTCAACCGAGTAAGCCAGCTCATAGCCGCCTGACTGCGCACCGGTCGATTTGGTCGACATGCGGCTTGCCAGAGATGCGTTTTCAAGGGCCTGCATCGGGCTCAGGTGACGGGCCTGGAGGTTCTGAGCGGATACGCACATCATCAGGGCGGCTACTGCGGCTGCGGAAGTTATGTTGAGTGATTTGATTGAGTTCATGACTGAGAGTGTTTAAGAGAGTGAGTGAAGCGGTTGGTTGAAAAAAGAGAAACTTTTTAATTCTGTTGAAACACGTTTGTCATCGTTTTGACACTGCAAATTTATATCACATTTCACATATGCAAGTTTTTGTAGCATTAAAATGTGTTAATTTAATTGCAATCATGTTACAGAGTATTATATTACACTCTCTTTCAATGCGATAAAATATTTTTGATTGTGTTACATTTTTGTGTCTTTTA